>JAZNIU010000044.1:0-21791 GCA_045577655.1 Clostridia bacterium | reverse complement strand
CTTCTTTACGCAACATAGTTTTCACCTCCGATAATAAATAATTCGCTAAACAGCCAAGTCTTCGGCGGTGACCCCAAAAACATAGCCATAAGCACACTTTGACATTATATCACACTAAATTTTGTTTGTAAATAGTTTTTTTAAATTTTTTTATTTTATTCTGATAAAAAGCACCGGCAGAGACTGCCGGTGCTGTAGTTTTTATTTTGTTTCTATCACTCCGTAGGTATCCCCTTTGCGTTTATACACAATATTGGTTGATCCGCTTTTTTCATCTTTGTAGACAAAAAACATGTGATTAAGCAAGTTCATCTGTAAAATTGCTTCTTCAACTTTCATGGGTTTAATGGCAAAGTGTTTGGTTTTCACCACATTAAATTCACTTTCCTCTTCAACCTCATAGAGTGAATCGTTCTGATAGTCGGGAACAAAAGCTGATTTGCGCAAATTCTTTTCAAGACGTGTTTTATTTTTCCGTATCTGTCTTTCAAGGATTTCGCTCACCTTGTCAATAGCAGAATACATATCCGACGCTTCTTCTTCTGCCCGGTAAATCATACCTTTATGAAGAATGGTCGTTTCAAGAATGTTTGTATCCTTGCGTTTTGACAAAACAGCTTTTACCTCGGCTTCGTCGCCAAAGAATTTTGAAAGCTTTGAAAGTTTTGCATTAATCCTCTGCTCAACTGCCTGGGATACATTGTACCTGCGACCGATAATTTCAATTTTCATACCTTTTCTTCCTTTCTTATATATTCAAAGGCGCGTGCCTTTTATAACGAATGTAATGCGAAGGGAAAAGTCTTAAAATATTATCTGGTTATAATTACTGTCCTTGTTGCGTCTTCCCAATCTACTTTATATCCTAAAGACTCGGATACAAACCTTATAGGCACCATAGTTCTGTCGCTTACAATTACCGCAGGGCAATCAAGCGATATTGCTGTGCCGTTTACATAAGCTGTATCTGCGCCTATTGTCACCTTAATGGTTTTATCTCCCAGAAATGCAGTTGCAGTTTTTGTGGAGTCGTCCCATTCAAGTGTTGCTCCAAGTTCTTCAAAGATAGCTCTCATCGGAACGAGTGTTCTGCTGTTTACAATAACAGGCTGTGGGTCTGTTAAAAGCCATTTATTGTTAACAAGAATTCCAATATCTTTGATTTCAGCAGGTCTTGCCGGTCTTTCAGGCAATGCAGGTTCTTCCGGTCTTACTGCCGGTTTGTCAGCATCGCCACCAGTAACAAAGTTGCCCATAAAGTAAACCGGACCGCCCCTTGAAATTATAGCCGTTGTATTTCCGCTGCATTTAACATCAACATAGGATGCACCGGAAGCAATTCTCGTAGGAAGACTTGTATCTGTCAAATCTCCTTTGCCGAGCTGACCGAAGCTGTTATCTCCCCAGGTATAAACAACCCCTGAAGAAGCAATCGCAGCCATATGTTTTTTACCTGCTTCTATAGCATAAACAACCCTTACTTTATCGTTTGGTGTAACATTAACAACATCTTCAGTATGACCAAGGCCAAGCTGACCTTTGTCGTTTTTACCACAAACATGAATTATACCGGTACCTTTTAAAACTGCCGTAAAATCTTCCCCAAACGCACAGTCGATAGGTGTTGCAAATGCTTTTGCTTCTGTAGGAATATAGCTGTTTTCTGTATGACCAAGGCCAAGCTGACCCTTATCGTTTTTACCCCAGACATATACCTTTGCAGTGCCTGTCATAGCACCTGCGTGGTAGCTACCTGCATAAACGACAGCCGCCATGGGAACTGCAGAAACTTCCACCGGCTTTGTAGCTGAAACAGTGTCCCCTGTTCCGAGCTGACCATAGCTATTGTCACCCCACGCCCAGACACTTCCGTCATATTTAACTGCAACGGCGAATTCTTCGCCAACAGCAATATCTTTAACATTTGCAATACCGTCTATCACAACAGGAGTTGGTCTGTCCACAGTATCACCAACACCGAGCTGACCTTTGTCATTTCTGCCCCAGGCATAAAGCTTTCCTCCTTGAGTGAGTGCAATCGCAAAGTCTTTTCCTGTTCCCACTTTAATAATGCTTACTGCACCGTCAACATCAATAAAGCTTTCTGCTTTTTGAGCAGAAGGGTTTCCTAACTGACCGGCTGTGTTAAACCCAATAGTTTTAACCTTTCTGCCTGCAGTGATAATTGCACCAAACGAATCAGAAAAACTGCAATCATAAATGTTTGTTATATCACCTAATTTTTGCGGCATCAATACATTTTCGCCAAAAAGAGAACTTTGGGCAAAAACTGTTGTAACAGATAATACAAAAATAAGAATGAGTGCTGATATTTTTTTCATTATTAACACCTCTTTTTTATTTATATTATTATTGTATCACATTTTTTCATTATTGTAAATGATTTTATAAAAAAATCCATTGACTGATTTTGTCAATGGATTTATATTATTAAGGCCACATTCCACGAAGTTTTTTCGCCTGAACAACTCTGCTGACAGCAATAAGATATGCACTTTTTCTGAGAGTTGTGTTTTTCTCCACAGATTTTTCATAAACCTCCGTGAAAGCTTTTGTAAGAATTCTTTCAAGACGTCTGTTAACTTTTTCTTCAGACCAATACATTGACTGGAGGTTTTGTACCCATTCAAAATAGGAAACAACAACGCCGCCGGCATTTGATAAAATATCCGGAACAACAACAATGCCTTTTTTGCTTAAGATTTCATCCGCTTCAACAGTTGTAGGACCGTTTGCACCTTCAACAATAATTTTAGCACGGATTTTGTCTGCGTTGTCAATATTAATCTGATTTTCAAGCGCCGCAGGAACAAGAAGATCAACGTCAAGCTGCAAAAGCTCTTCGTTGGAAATTCTGGTCATTCCATCTTCACTGTAACTGTCGAGGAGTTTTCTTTCAAGAATATGTTCATAAATTGCTGGAACATCAAGTCCGTTTGGATTATATATAGCTCCCGAAACGTCACTTACTGCAACAATTTTGCAGCCCTGTTCGTAAAGATGTTTTGCAGAAACGCTTCCAACATTACCCATACCCTGAACAGCAACTGTTGCACCAACAAAATCAATCCCCTGTTTTGCCATAATCTGTTTTGAAATAAGCATTACGCCTCTGCCGGTTGCTTCTCCTCTTCCGAGTGAGCCTCCAAGTTCAATAGGTTTTCCTG
Source organism: Clostridia bacterium (assembly GCA_045577655.1). Lineage (GTDB taxonomy): Bacteria > Bacillota > Clostridia > RUG12999 > RUG12999 > RGIG7450. The sequence goes on along the minus strand of JAZNIU010000044.1, from coordinate 18,603 downwards.
TTACAACGCCAGGTACACTTTTATTATACATTGTACAATATGTGTCAACAACCCAACCCATAATTTCTGCGTTTGTTCCAACATCAGGAGCCGGAACGTCGCAATCGGGCCCGATAATCGGAGCTATCATTGCTGTAAAACGTCTGGTTAGTCTCTTAAGCTCTCCTTTTGACAGCTTGGATGGATCACAAACAATACCACCCTTTGCACCACCATAAGGTATATTAACAACAGCACATTTAAATGTCATCCATGCAGCAAGCGCTTTAACCTCATTGATATCAACATTGTGATGATATCTGATACCACCTTTTGCAGGTCCTCTGAGAGTGGAGTGCTGAACTCTGTATCCTTCAAAAACTTTAACAGAACCGTCGTCCATTTCTATAGGAACTGCAACTTTAAGCTCTCTTTCGGGATATTTTATTGTTTCATAATCACTGTTTTCATATCCTAAAGTCTTCGCGGCGTCTTCTATCACCTTTAGAACATTATCATACGGATTGTAAGCCATATTTTTCCCTCCTATCCATAATAACATAATATGTTACTTACAATATTATTTTATTTAAAAAAAATTATACTGTTAATTATATATTTTTAATTTTTTTCTGTCAATCGTCATAAAAACAAAAAATTTTTCGTTTAAGCATTTAAAAACTATATAATATTACTAAACAAAAAAATTTTTCTTGCATTTTTATTTTCTTTGTGATATAATACAAAAAGTTGGGTTTCGGGATGTAGCGCAGTTTGGTAGCGCGCTTCGTTCGGGACGAAGAGGCCGCAGGTTCAAGTCCTGTCATCCCGACCAAAAAGAGAAGAACTTCCTTTAGGGAGTTCTTCTCTTTTTTATAATGTTTTTTTATTTTTCGTCTAACATAAGCTCTTTTATTGAAGTTGCAAGGCCTGCAAGTTCTTGAATTTTGGAAGGTATAATAATTTTTGTTGCTTTTCCATCAGCCGCTTTTTCAAAACTTTCAAGTGCCTTTATGGCAACATATGCGTCAGAAGGATTTGCTTCATTTATTTTTCTTATACCTTCAGCAATTGCTGTTTGTACTGCAAGAATAGCCTGAGCCTCCCCTTCAGCCTCACGAATAGCCGTTTCTTTAATAGCCTCTGCTCTTAAGATTGCGGATTCTTTTTCACCTTCTGCAAGCAAAATTGCAGATTTTTTCTCACCCTCGGCCTTTAAGATGGATTCTCTTCTTTCTCGTTCCGCTTTCATTTGTTTTTCCATGGCATTTTGAATTTCTTTCGGCGGAATAATGTTTTTAAGTTCCACTCTGTTTATCTTTATTCCCCATGGGTCTGTTGCTTCGTCAAGAATTGCACGCATCTTTGTGTTAATAATATCTCTTGATGTGAGTGTTTCGTCAAGTTCCAAGTCGCCTATAATATTTCTTAGTGTTGTAGCAGTCAAATTTTCAATTGCCATCATAGGCTGTTCAACCCCATATGCAAAAAGCTTGGGGTCTGTAATCTGAAAATATACAACCGTGTCAATCTGCATAGTAACGTTATCTTTTGTAATAACGGGCTGTGGCGGAAAATCAACAACTCTCTCTTTAAGATTCACTTTTTTTGCAATTCTGTCAATAAAAGGCATTTTAATATGAAGTCCCACTGACCAAGTTGTAAAATACCCGCCAAATCTTTCAATAATATATGCGTGCGCCTGGGGTACAATCTTAATATTCGACACGATAACCAATACTAAAATCGCAAATAAAGTTAATAACCATGTTCCCATATTATTTTCTCCTTATCTTTTAACTACTAAACGTACTCCCTCAATTCCTACAACTTCTGCAGCTTCATCTTTGGGAATAATTTCTCCGTTTTCACTTTTCACTTTCCACTCAACATCACCAACGGTTGCGCTACCGGTACGCAGTCGATTGTTTACCTCTTCAATTATAACAACTTCGCTTCCAACAATTCGATCAAGGTTTGTTTTTGCCTTTTTACCTTTCAGCGCTTTAAAGGCAACTTTCCTTAAAAGAACAACAAGCAGAACAGACACAAGCAGGAAAAGGAATATCTGCATTTTTATGCTTGCGCCTAAAATACTTGCAACAAGAGCAACCAATGCACCTCCGGCAAACCAAATGCTAACGACTGCTGCAGTTGACGCTTCAAGTATAATAAACGCCAAAACAGCTGTTATCCATAAAACTTCATTTATCATCGGAACTCCACCTCTTCCTTATCTTAAATCTTGTATTCATTTTAACATAAATATTATACTAAATCAATGTAAAATTTTAACCGTTTTTAAGGTCGTGAACATCACGTTTGATCTGCTTGTCATTTTCTATATATTCAATTGCACCTTTTACAGTATCGCAGTATCCGTAAAGTTTTTTACAGTCTTCACGAATAAACCCCTCATCCATTGACAGCTTTAAAAAGTCTTCAAGTTTTTTATAGTAGCCGTTGAAATCATATATAACAATGGGTTTTACGTGTCTGCCAAGTTGTTTCAGTGTCAGAACTTCGAAAAATTCTTCAAATGTTCCAATTCCGCCCGGAACAATTATAAATGCATCTGCAATATCTTCCATTTTGGCTTTTCTCTGTGCCATTGTTTCCGTAAAAATGAGTTCTGTGCACTTGTCAAATATTTTTTCGACATTTTCTTCTTTGAAGAAACTCGGAATTACTCCATAAATTTCTCCGCCGCCCTTATGAACACCGCGCGCTGCAGCGCCCATAAGCCCATTCCCACCGGCACCAAACACAAGAGAATGTCCCCTTTTTGCCATTTCTTCGCCAAGTTTTTCAACATTTTCAATATATGCTCTGTCAATTTCGTTACTTGCAGCTCCAAATACACATATTTTCATTTCATTTACCTCTTTCAAATATTTTCTATCCATTATTATATAATATTAAAAAAACCATTATTACATTTTTATTATATATTTTTTTAGAAATAATGTCAATAAAAAAGCTGTCCATGTATTATGGACAGCTTTTATTAAATTTTTCTTATTTAATTGCTTCGCCGGATTTTTCATCAACAAAGAGGTAGTAATCACCGTGTTCTTTAAGAAGTGTAGCGGGAACCATGTTTGTTGTTTCTGTAGCTTCCATTGTCATGCGGATAGCATTTGCTTTAACTGCATGAGGAACAGCAGAAATGATAACTTTACTCTTCATAATGCGTGAAGGAGTCATTGTAATTGCCTGTTTCGGAACATCTTCGATTCCTTTGAACCAGCCTTCACCAACCTGCTGCATACGGCATTTTTCATCAAGAGTAACTACTATGTAGGATTCCTGAGTGTCAAAATCTGCCGGAGGATCGTTGAATGCGATATGAGCGTTTTCACCGATACCGATAAGAGCAACGTCGATAGGAGCTTTTTCGATTTCTTTTGTGAGATATTCAATAGCTTCTTTCGGATTGTTACCATCAACGAAATGTGCAACTTTGGGATTAACACGGTCAACAAAACGTTCTTTGAGGTATTTGCGGAAGCTTGCGGGATGTTCAACAGAAATGTCAACATACTCGTCAAGATGGAACATTTCAACTTTTGACCAGTCAACATCTTCAGCTATCATAGCTTCGATTGTTTCAAACTGAGAAGCACCTGTTGATAAGATTATACGAGCGCTTCCGTTTTTTTCAATAGCTTCTTTAATTTTTTCAGCAGAAAGCTTACCTGCCTGTTTGCCCAGATCAAGGGCGTCCTTACATTTGAAAATTTGCATTTAAAAACATTCCTTTCATAATATAATTATTTATTTTATAGTTTCTCCGTTAAGAAAAACTTTTTTAACATTTATGTTGTCGTCAAAAACAACAATGTCAGGTTTTCTACCTTCCAGGATGTCACCTCTGTCAGAAAGACCAAGAATACGTGCCGGATTTACTGTAAGCATTTTTATTGCATCTACAAGCGGAACTCCTGCTTTTTGCACCATTGTGCGAACAAGTCTGTCTGCTGTTGCAACACTGCCTGCAAAACCTGTTCTGTCAACAGTTTTTGCAACCCCCTCTTCAATTACGCAAGGGGTTTCTTCTCCCTTTCTTCCAAGGAAAGATTCTCCCTCGGGCATTCCTGCCCCCCTCATTGAATCGGTTACAAGACAAATATTGTCAACGCCTTTATGCTTAACAATAAGTTTTAAAAGTTCTCCCGGCAAATGACAGCCGTCTGCGATAATTTCCACTGCCATATCATCATACATATACGCAGATTCGATTACACCAAGTCGTCTGAACCCACCTTTTCGAGTGAGTCCGGACATTCCGGAATAAAAATGGGTAACAAGTTTGCATCCTTCCTTGTAAACGGCATCAACATCCTCATAAAGAGCATCGCTGTGTCCTATTGAAGGAATTATATTATTTTTCACAAGAAATTTGCAAAATTCCTTGCCGCCATCAAGTTCAGGTGCAAAACTCCATTTTTTTATAAGACCTTTCCCCTCTTCAAATATTTTTTCGTATTCTTCGGGTTTCGGGCTTAATATGTAATCGGGATTTTGAGCACCGCACTGGCTTAGCGAAAAATATGGTCCTTCAAGATGTGCTCCGACAATTGTGGGACATTCTGGCATAACTTCGCGCAGGTCGCGCAAAAATTCAAGCAAAACTTCTGTTGAACAGGAAAGTGTTGTTGCAAGAATGGAAGTTGTTCCATACTTAAGATGAGCGTTTGCAGTTTTCTTAATCGCATCAGTGCCGCCGTCCATAAAATCATATCCGCCGCCACCATGAATATGTGTATCAATAAACCCTGCGCTCACATACATGCCCTCAGCGTCAACCAAGACATCATATTCTTTTGCTTCATCTGTTATCCACAAAATCTTTTCACGGTCAAAATACAAATCTTTTTCCTTTATAATATTGCCGTTGGAAATAATTATTCCGTTTGTAATTTTTGTTATCATTTAAAATCACTCTCCGTCAAGATAACGTGCAATTCCCGGCAAAAGTGACCCCGAAATATTATAATCTTCATAATATTTTGTATTAACAATTTCGAGATAGGAAGGTGCTTCATTGCTTGTTTCAACTTTTACCTCGGGTTTTACAATTCTTAAAAGTTCTGCAAAATGTGCGCAAACCCCTTCAGCGTAAAGTGAAGCTTTCCCGCCAAGTTTTTCACAAACCACATCTATTGCAAATTCAAGGTCGAACATTCTTATTGCACAAAGAGAATCGTCAAGGAAGAACAGATTTTTTGAAATACAATCCAGAACACCGTTTCTTTCTTTATCTTCTCGATTCACCGTGAGCGTTCTTGGTGCCATTTTACCGATACCAGTGATATCAAGCACCAGAGCTCTTTTCCCGCCAAAACAAATTTTCCTGATTTTGTTTATGTGTTCTTCTATATTGTCTGTTCCCTTATCCCAGAGACAAATCACAATTTCGTCATCTGTGCGATTTTTATAGTGTGAGAACAAAAATGCGAAGTTCGGAATCTGCCCGTGAGTGAACCACAGCATGGGAGAAATTACAAGACCGTTTTCAACAATCTTGTCAAAATTTCTTATTCTTACTTCATTTCTCACTCTTTCGCCGTCAATTTTCTGTCTTAAGAACTCCTTTGCAGACATTTCAGGTTTTTCCGAATTTAAAAGACGCTCTCTGTTTTCATCAAAAATGAATTTTGCATCTTCAAATTCAAGTTTAACCTGACCCTGTTTTGTGCACCACAGTTCTTTTTCACTTAATATTTTAATATCAGTAGTTGCAGCTTTTCTTTTTTCGCCGTTTAAAACCTCTGCGAAAAATTCACTTGCCTGGGCAGCAAGCTCAATTGTGTATGCATGAAGCGCTTTGTCTACAACAAGGTGGAACTGTTCCCCTTTACCATACATTTCCCAGAAAGGTTTGGCAGCCTGATAGCTTTCGTGCGTACCTTCTATGGGGAGTATGTCAGAGTCAACCGCCAGAATCATTGCCGGCTTCGGTGCAAAACAGATGAGTGTTTCGTGGTGGTCAAAACCGCGTTTTGTTGCTCCCAGCCAGATCTGCTCCGAGTCGGGTCCTCTGCCTGCAGAATAATATTCGCGTCTGCTTGTAACAAATGTACCGGGTGCCGCTGCCGCAATACGAGGGTCGCAAACCATTGAACAGCAGGTTGCAAGCCCGCCACCTGAGTTTCCTGTCGCACCGATTTTATCTTTGTCAACTTCAGGACGAGTTAAAAGATAGTCAACCGCACGCATTCCGTCTGCTATAAAATATCTTGCAATATTGTCGCCGGCAAGCACACACTGTTCTCCTGCATACTGGTGAGATGGAACACAAGGTCCAATCATTGTACCGTTAATTTCCGGCTCGTAGTAGTCGAGACGTTCTCCCTGACCAATCGGATCCATAGCAAAAACTATAAGTCCTGCACTTACAAGGCTTCTTGCAACTCTCTGATAAACAGGATATGCTTTACCTTCTGCAGCATGGCCAAGCTGGAAAAGAACTGTACCGCATGGGTCTTTTCTCTTTTCAGGAATATACATATTTGCAGTAACATATACATTGGGCCGGGACTGGAAAATAACCTTTTCAATTTTAAAACCCTCTTCTTCTATAACGCCTGTTATACGAGCGTTGAGAGGAAGCGAAGGATCATAAGGAAGACCTCCCATAGCATCAATAAAATCTTTTCGCATTTTTTCAACATACGCTGTATGTTCTTCTTTTGTCTTTATTGATTCTCTTACCTTTGTTGCTTTTTTAAAGCATTCTTCCTGTCTTTCCTTCACGTGTTCCCACAGTCTGTTTTCAACAGTAAAAAAACCTCTGTGATCAAAATATTTTTCCAAGGTCTTTATACTCATAACATCACCCCGTTGTTATAAAACTTCCAAAAAGTATTTTGCAAGGAATTTTGCCTGAGCTTCTCTTGTTTCCATATCAAAATGAACATGGTCAACATATTTTTCGCCCGGCAGATTTTCTGTGAAGTTGTAGAGATCAATCACAGGAATGTTGTGCTCTTTCGCAACTTTTTCCGCAACCTCATTGCATTTTACAAGGTCTTTGTTATATCTTTTAAAACCAAGTCTGTCAACTCTTGCATTATGCTTTTCATCGGGAACTGCTGTTGAATTGATATAAATCGTTTTAATACCGTGTTTTTCTGCAATCTTAAATATTTCATTAAGATTTTCTTCATACTGCTCAGGAGAAATATTTATATTCTCTTCCGGAACTTCTCTTTTAATGTCGTGAAGTCCGCAGTTGAATGCAAAAAGGTCAACATCAAGAGTGCCTGCAGCTTCTCTTTCTCTAACATAGTCGAGGACCATTTTACTGTCACCGCCGTTGCCGCCTGTAGGTCTGTCAAGATCAGTCATGGCTTCGCGAACGCCCTCTTTTGTAAAAAGCTGAGCAACTTCTTCAAGTTCTTTTGCGAGTATCGGCGCATAATATAAACTAATACTATCACCTATAAGAAGCATTTTCTTCATATTAACCTCTCCTTAATACAACAGACACAACAGACCTAAGGTTTGAAACCTTAACTGTATTTTTGTCAACAAGTTCAATTTTAATATCATTATCCGGGGCAACAAATTCGCCAAGCTCTTTAATGTCAAAATATGTTTTAACATTTACTTCATCTATCGCTTCATCTTTGGAGTTTATAAGGTGAAGCATTGTTTCATTGTCCGATTTTTTTCTTGTTTCCACAAGAACACCGGAGACGTCACGGGTGATTGCATAGTCGCTGCTGAGCTTGCGTAAAATTTTGATGAACTCATCAGAAATTTTAATGTTTGAACCGTCACCGCCAAATTCCTGACCGCGGTTGCCGTTTCCTCCGCTCTGACCGTCAGAGCTTGCAGATTCGCCAAGGCGGTAGAAACCTTCGCTGCTTCCCATTGTATGAATCCAGTGATGTCTGTCTCTTTCTTTTCCGTCACTATGGAATCTTCCAAGTTCTCCAAGAACAAGAAGTTTAACTCCACGTGCACCTGCATCTTTCAAAACGTTCATAATTTCTTCTTCAGCATAGCTGAGAGCAGGAATTATAACAGTCTGGCCTGCAGGAAGAGTTTTAAGTTCTTCTGTTGTAATAAACGAATAAGGAATACCTTCTGTAACCAAATCTCTTGAGCAAGCTCTTATGAGGTTCATTCCATATTTTGCAGAAGCAAGACAGCTTTCTGTTACATAAAGAATTTTAACATTGTTTTCGGAAGGTAAATTGTAAAATTCATAATTATCCTTAAAATAATGGAAATATTTGTCAATAAATCCTGCGATATGAGTGTCTTCAAGAACGTTTTTATGACCATCTTTTATACTGCGGGCAGTGTATGGAGCACCGCAGATACCGCCATATACCATAGACTGCGCCATAGCGCGTGCTGCTGCCGGTTCTTTTGTCGGCCATGTGAATTTGCGTTCAGGAGTAAGCTCCCAGGAGGTGTCAAACACCTTGTAACCAAATCTTTCGCCAAACTTAAAGGCGTCAACACAGCCCTCAATCTTGTCATTTTCATAAGCAATATGAGATGAACCCTCTGCAAAAATGAAATCGCAATTGTCAGGGTCAACTCTTGATGGGTCAAATCCACGTTTTGTGAAGTCAGGGCCCCAATGCGGGAACCCGGGGTTATGAAGAACTATTGCATCCTTTTTAACCTTTTTAACATGGTCAAAAATTTCATTACGAACTCTTGTTGCAAGTTCAACTTTGTATTTAAGCCACCAGAGATATATCGGGTCGTGGCTTTCAGGGTCAGCACTGTGTTTTGGAATTCTAAGATTATTAAAGTGTCTGAACCCGATTTTTTCAGGATCTTTGACATTTTCTGTCATAAAGTCGCGGAATGCTTTTGTACAGTCGTCACAGAAGCAAGCGTAGTTGTAGGAATTGTCAAAGTGGAAACCTGAAAGACCAACATGTTCAAGACCATAGGTAATAACCTTTTTCATATAGTCAATCCATACGCGTTTGTTAAAGCAGGGAATCCATCTGTAATATTCGCCGTACCAGTCAAGAGGCAGACCGTCCTCTCCTTTTATAGCGATACCTTGTGTATCAGGAATTTCATCCATAAGTGTTTCAAAGTTGAGTGAACCCATCTGGCAATATCCCAAAACCTTAATACCGTATTTTGCAGCTCTTTCGCAAAGAAGACGTGTGTTTTCAATTTCTTCTTTTTCTGTTTCAAGGCCAAAACCTTTGAAGTAGTGGGTATAAATGGTATTAACGCCCGCTTCAGCCGCTTTTTTTATCATTTCTTCTGTGTGAATATGGTTGTACCAATCTTCTGCCCAGTCTCCCAGGCTGAAAATTGAACTGCCGTCATTTCCCATTCTTCTTAAATGACGGAGCGGTTCATGTCCCCAGAAAGACCAGGTAACAGGTGTATTGTTTTTCATAATATCTTTCTCCTAACAAAAAACTAGCATTACTTAATTAGGATATATCCCTGTCCACTGTACATTTTTCCACCAGACTTAACATGTTCAAGAACCACCGTCTGGAATCTGTTTGTCGGAACAAGTTCGTCATAGGAACCTCTTGTCGGAACATTGAAAATGCTATCAAAAATGGCAAAATAGTTTTCTGTTCTAAGAGGAATTGTGAATCTCTTCTGGAATTTAAGTATATTTGATGTTTCGGATACAAACTGCGCAAGACCGGTATCAAGCAGCCACGAGCTGCAGATAAACGCTTTGAATTTTCTGTCCGGGAAATATTTTTTGTGGAATTTTTCCCAGCAGTCAAAGGATGCCTGCACGGCTTCATCAGCAAGTTTGTCATTGCCGGGAAGATGTATTCCAAGTGTCATATCCCCGGTTTTAATGATGCATTTTGCACCTTTGTATGCCTTTTTATCCATAACATCAAGACCGTCCGCTGTAAGGTTGCAACCGTAAACCGTGTCCCCTTCAACAGAAATTGTGTCTTTTTTCAAATGAACAATTCCCTCTTCGGTTTCATAAACCTCATATCCCTGGTCAAAAGGTCTCATTTCAAAAACAAGCCTTCCAAGCTGGAACATTCTCGGGAAAGTATATGAATATGCCCAGAAAAGACTGGAATCATTCAAAAACCAGGTGCCTCTTCTGGTTTTATTCTGTTTAATAAAACGAAGTGCCTGGTAAACAGCATCAAATCTTTCATCGGGAATTTCATATTTTTTTTCTGTTGTAAGATATACTGCACGGGCATAAATTGCAACAGTGAAAAGTTCTTTCACCGGTTCATTGTCACCCATATCGATAACTTCAGCTTGAAGAACATCTTTGCGGTCAAAAATTTCCTTATAAATTTCGCAGGTACGGGCAGTAAGCTCTTCACTTTCCAGAACTTTCGTGAAAGCATCAACCAGCGCATGCTTCATTTCCTGTTCAATATCTGAATTTTTCAGAAAGTCAAGCGCGTCGGTAAATATTTTTTTCATATATTTCTCCTTATGCTTTTAAAAGCAAAATTATAATCCTTGCAAGGTGCGGACATTCGCACCCTGCAAGTTTTTATTGAGTGGAGTTACGACTTATATACTTTTAAGGTCAATTATATGAACTGAAGGTGTGAATCCATCTGTTTCACCGAGGTAGAGTTTGCCATTATGATAAGCAGAAGAATGGAAATAGCAACGGTAGTTGTTTTCGTTAACAGGTCCGAGGTCGATGAGTCTTTCTTTGCCTGTTGCTTTTCTGTCAAATCTAACAAGGTGCATGTTCGGGTAACCTGCGCCAATCCAGATGATGCCGTCGTCGTCTTCTTCAAGAGTTGCAACACGGCCGCTTTCTGTTGCCTGACCGATACATTCAAACCTTTCTTCTTCCCAGTGGAATTTGAAGAGAAGTGAGTTGGAAACTGTTCCAACATAAATTTCGCCGTCTTTTGTAACAATCCACTGGTCAATACCCTGGTTACCGGCAATTTTTGCACCGATATCTCTTACAATAATTGTATCCATATGATAGAATCTGTCTTCACTCGGATCATATTTTGCAAGTCTTAATGTTCTGCTGTAGTAGTCAACCCATGCAAGGTAGCAGTTGCCGTTAGGAGCAATAACCATGTTGTGGTGACCATATTCGGAAATTCTGCCGTGGTCAGTTACTTTTCCTGTCGGGATATCAACTACGAGGAAGTGGTTGTCAGGAATTGTGTTTATGTATGCTTTATTTCTTTTTGCATCAACTTTCATTGACTGTGAATACATGAACTGAGGCATTTCAGCAATAACTTTGCTTGTATCTGTTGCCGGATCGTACATAACAACTTTACCGCCTTTATCGTCACGAACACGGTTCCACTGTTCAAGGTTATCAAGTGCAAATTCACTGTAGGAAATGTCTTTATAGCCCTGCTGTCTTTTTCTTTCAAGCATAACTTCAGGAAGTTCGCTCTTAAGGTAGGAGTTAAATACCGGGAGACCGTCCCATGTGAAGTGGCTGCATTCACCCATAACGAGTTTGCCGTCAGAAAGTGCACCTAAAGAGTTGTGAATTTTAACATTGTAGTTTCTGTTTTTTACCCAGGGGAAAACATCTGCACAAAGTGTGATTTCATCTGTTTTTGTGTCAAGTTTTGCTAAAGTATCGCTACCGCCTGTAAGTCCGAGGTAGATAATATCTCCAACTTTTTCCATGGCTGTTACTGCTGTTGCTTTTCTGCTTTTTACGTAAATTTCTTTGAGGTTAATAGCTTTTACCTTCCTTCATAAATTTTTTATTTAGCAAACCGGCATAGTTACATAATAATTAGAGTACAATTCCATCTTTAAAGATTGAAATTTCTTTAAATCCGTTAATTTCGTTTTTAACTTCTTTGCCCGAAGCAACCTCGCAAAGATAGTCTAAAAATTCTTCGGCACGCTGTTCCATCGGAACACCTTCAAGAACAGGAGATGCGTCAAAGTCTATCCAGTTTTTCTTCTTTGTAGCAAGGACTTTGTTTGTAGAAACTTTAACAGTAGGAACAGGACCGCCCACTGGGTTTCCTCTTCCTGTTGTGAAGAGAATGATATGTACTCCTGCTGCAGTGAGGTTTGTTATTGCAACAATGTCGTTTCCGGGACCGTTTAAAAGTGAAAGTCCGTTTTTGGTAACAACATCACCATAATCGAGCACATCTACAACCTCTGCAAGTCCGCCTTTCTGAACACAGCCAAGCGACTTTTCTTCAAGAGTCGTGATGCCGCCGTCCTTGTTTCCGGGAGATGGGTTTTCATATATAACCTGATTGTGTCTTGTGAAATAATTTTTGAAGTTGTTGATGAGACTTACGGTTTTTTCAAAGAGGTCTCTATTAAGACATCTTTTCATAAGCAGGTGTTCTGCACCGAACATCTCGGGCACTTCTGTGAGCACACACGCACCGCCGTAAGCTATAACTTTGTCAGAAAGCGCACCAACCAGCGGGTTAGCGCTTATGCCGCTATAGCCGTCACTACCGCCGCATTTCAAACCGATTTTAAGTTTTGAAATGGGTTGTGGGGTTCTTTGGGTGCGGTCAGCATACTCACGGAGTTCTTTAATAATTTTAACACCTTCCGCAATTTCGTCTTCATAGTCCTGGGAATTTAAAAAGCGTACTCTTTCGGGATTGTAATCGCCAAGAACTTTTTTAAACTCTCCGATGTTGTTATTTTCACAACCAAGACCTAATACAAGCACGCCGCCTGCATTGGGGTGGTTGACAAGCCCTTTGAGTATAAGCTGTGTTGTTGCATGGTCTTCACCAAGCTGAGAACAGCCAAACGGATGTTCAAAAGCAACCGCCCCGGTAAGCTCGGCAAGTTTTTTTGCAACTTTGTTAACACAACCAACAGTATTTATAATCCAGATTTCATTTCTGATACCAACATCGCCGTTTTCGCGGAGATAACCCATGAATGTTTTGTCACAGGCAATGCGTTCTGTCGGCGGATAGTCACCCGAAAAATCATAATCAAATGTACCGCTTAAATTTGTTTTTACATTGTGAGTATGAACATGTTCCCCTTTTTTTATGTCGCAGGTAGCATGCCCTATCGGGTTGCCGTATTTTATAATGTTTTCCCCGGCCTTAATGTCATAAAGTGCATATTTGTGACCATTTTCAAGATTAACTTCTACATTGTCAAGTTTATGTATTATCATTTGCTCATTTTCTCCTTAACTTTTTCTGCAAGAAAGCTTAAATCTTCGTCCCACAAAGATTTATTTGCTAGAATTTCATCAACACTTGCCTTTTTCATAAATTCACAAACCTCAGGAGCATCGTCTGTCATATCGGTTTTATAAAATTCTATAAGTTTTGCAAAAGATGTTAAAAGATTTTCCGGCATCTCGCTTTTGCGCTTGATATACTCAAGAATTGACGGAAGGACTCTGACTTTGAATTTGCTTACAGAGTTTAAAGCGATTGAACTACACATATGTCTTATATACGGATTGCAGAATCTTTCAAAAACATTGTCAGCATAATCTTTAAGTTCTTCATACGGAAGGTCAAGCGTGGGAATAATTTCGTCATACACACATTTTTCCGCAAAGCTTCTCATTTTTTCATCTTTCATACAGTCGCCCACTGTTTCTATTCCTTCAAGCAGAGCAAAAGGAATCATAGAAGTATGCGCACCGTTTAAAATTCTAACTTTTCTTGTACGGTAGCGTTCAAGATTATCGGTTACAATAATGTTAAGTCCGGTTTTGTCAAACGGGAATTCTTTGCAGATATCTTTCGGACCTTCTATAACCCACAGGTGGAAAAGTTCGCTTGTGTTTAACATATTATCTTCATATCCGACTTCAATCTTTTCATCTCTCGGATATCCTGTTACAATTCTGTCAACAAGAGTGTTGCAGAAAATGTTTTCTTCTTCAACCCATTTCGCAAAATCTTCGCCAAGGTTCCAAAGCTCTATGTATTTCATAATACATTTTTTAAGATTTTCGCCGTTTTTGTCTATAAGCTCGCAGGGCATGAAAATAAATCCGCTAAGTCCCAGTTCGAATCTTCTTTTGAGCAGCAGGGTTACTTTTGCAGGGAATGTGACAGCCGGCGCATTTTCTACGAGGTCTTTCTCGTCATACACAATACCTGATTCTGTAGTGTTTGACACAACAAATCTAAAATCCGGGTTTTCTGCAAGGGCAAGATAGCTGCCATAGTCTTTGAACGGCTGGACGGTTCTTGTAATACAGTCAATTTTTTTCATATCAACTGCTGGTTCACCATTTCTCATTCCACGCATAACGTGTGTGTAAACACAGTTTTGCGCTTCCAGCATATCGCACATACCCTTTTCAATAGGCTGCACAACAACAACTCCGGCATTAAAGTCTGTGTTTTCGTTTGTAATCTGGACTATCCAGTCAACAAATCCACGCAGGAATCCGCCCTCACCAAACTGAATAATTTTTTCTGTTTTTGACATTTTTTATTCTCCAATATTATAAGATGTTAAATATTTTTTTGTGTTTTCTATCATTTCATCAAAAAGCTTTCTTGCATCATCAATGCTGCAGGTAACAAGCGGATCTGCCACAAAAGCAGCAAACGCTTTTTCAAGGTCTCTTTCTGCCGCAGCTTCGGAAATGAGTTCCTGTTCAGCACAAATTCTTGACACAAGCGGATATATTTCTTTCGGAACTTCACCCGCAAAAACAGGTGTTACGCTGTTTGAACGGAAAACTGCATTTGTTTCAACAACCGCACCAATAGGAAGATTTGGAATCTGGCCTTTGTTGGGGATGTTAACATTTGTGACAAGTTCAGTAAGTCCAAGAATTGCTCTTATCTGTTCAACGCCCTCTTCCCCTGTTTCTCTGATTTTTGCAGGTGTTTCATCTTTAAGAAGTTCTGCACTCTCTTTGTGACGGTCTATAAGGTCTTCTTTTCTCCATTTAACGCTTGTCAGTCCAAATAGCATTTCTCTTACTCTTTCCGGACTTTCAAGATACCATTTGCCTTCGCAGAATTCAGAAAGATGTCTGTCACCTGCTGCAGCAATATATCCAAATTTGTTAAACAGGTCAATTTTAACTCTTTCAGCACTGGTAAACGCACTGTTCATCCAGTTGTCGTCAATCGTTTCATCGCCAAAATAACCGTCTTTATATTTCTGGCAGAACTCTTTATAGTATGGGAACAAATCAATATTTCTGTAAAATGCACTTGTAATCCAGGTGAAATGGTTAACCGAAACAGTGTTAACTTTGATTTCATTACGTTTAACGTCTTTAATTCCCAACATTTCTTCAACAACTTTGGCAAGAAGTTTCTGTGTCCCGAAAACTTCGTGGCAACAACCAAAAGCTTTTATCTCGGGGAAAACTCTGAAAAGTGTTTTAACACAAAGTGTCATTGGGTTAGTATAGTTGATAACCCAAGCCTGAGGGCAATATTTTTTTATGTTTTCAGCTATCTCTTCGTACATGGGAACCGTTCTGAGTATTCTGACAATTCCTCCCGGGCCGGTAGTGTCACCAACCGCCTGATATATACCATATTTTTCAGGAGTATGTACATCCGATTCCATTTCGTCAAAAGTACCGGGCAGAATTGAAATAACAACAAAATCGGCACCGGTGAGTGCATCGCCGATATTTTCAACCGCCTTATAATTCCAAACCGATTTTGCTTCTTCAAGTTCTTTATATTTATTGCCTATTTTTTCATTATCCAGTGCAGCAGCAAAATCAATATCATACAAGTAGACATCACCGCTGACATCATCACACATTGCAAGGTCGCTCATAAGCCCCCATGCCCAGCCTCTTGAGCCGCCGCCTATGTACGCAATTTTTACCTCTTCAACTTTGTTTTCATTGTACCTCATAATAACCTCCGTATAAATTGATAGTTTAAAAGATATATAATTACATTATATATCAATTATAGTATAAATCAATTTTTTTCTGTTTTCCTCTACTTTTTTGATTATATAATAAAAAAACTTTAAAAAATTGATTGATTTCTATTAAAAAATGTGTTAAAATATGTATGATTGGAGGAATTTGCACCATGGCATACAAAAACATGATATTTTCTCACGAACAAATTACCGAAAAAAGAAAGTATACCGAGTTTCATTTTCACGATGAATATGAACTGTATTTTCTTATTAACGGAGAAACAAAATATTTTATAGAAAATGAGTTTTTTCAGCTCCATAAAGGCAATTTTATATTTGTCCCCAAAGGAGTTTTACATAAAACGGACAGTGAAGACTGCCTTTATAACGAAAGAATTTTGCTCAGCATCACAGAGCGCGTTTTTGACGAGAGTATGCTCCCCGTTTTAGAAGAGCTTTCCAGAGAAAAACTGTTCTATGTTTCCGCCAATAACCTGCCTGTTCTGGAAAGGTTATTGCATAAAATTGAAACAGAACATCTTTCACACAACAAGCATAAAAAGCTTATGATTTTGAATTATACCAGAGAGCTTCTGATTCTCATTTGCAGACACAAAATCACAAAGAAACAGGAGCTTAGCGACTCGGATAAATTCATTATTGCAATTCCCGAATATATCGCCGAACATCTTGCAGAAAACATAACGTTAAAATCGCTCAGCAAACAGTTTGCTTTCAGTGAAGAACACTTGTCCAGAAAATTTAAATCTGTTTTCGGTGTAGGACTTAATAAATACATAAGTTATATGCGTGTTCTCCACGCCGAGAAACTGCTTACGGAAACCGACTGTTCAATAACAGAAATCGCTAGCCTCTGCGGCTTTAACGACAGCAACTATTTCTCGACTGTTTTTAAAAAAACGCTTGGCGTCCCTCCCCTTAAATATCGTAAAAGATAACGGCGGCACATCACGGGGATTATTGACAAACGCCCGATAATTTAATATAATTAAATTAAACTAATCTTAGGAGATTGTTATGGAAGATTTAAAATTGGTTGTCGCCAGCAACATCAGCCGACTCAGAAAATCAAAAAATATGACACAGGCAGAACTTGCGGAAAGAATAAATTATTCTGATAAATCGGTTTCCAAATGGGAACGTGCCGAAGCTCTGCCCGATGTAGCAGTTTTGAAAAGCATGGCGGAACTTTTCGATGTTTCTGTAGATTTTATGCTTAAAACTCACGACGAGTGGAACGTTGAACCTCCAAAACCCACCAGATCCTACAGCAGTTCTATAATTACTCTTGTTGCTGTTCTTGGAATCTGGACTGTTTCGGTGCTTCTTTTTGTTATATTCTGGCTACTGGGCAAACAAATCTGGGAGATATTTTTATACACACTTCCTCTGTCTCTTACAACCCTTCTGGTGCTTAATAACGTCTGGAAAGAAAGGCGCTATAATCTTGCGATTATTTCAGGTCTTCTTTTCAGCATCTTCTTAATTGTCTATGGTTCACTGAAAATCTATAACCCCTGGCAGATTATTTTTATTTTCATCCCGGCGGAACTTATTGTTATTCTGTCATTTAAGATAAAAAATCGCAAAAAAACCTGAAAATACACTGTTTTCACAAGCAACTCTACGATAGGTAGAGTTGCTTTTTTTAGTTGTAGAGTAAGTTTTTAAATTAGTAGTTTGCCTTTTTGCAGCAGTCTGTTGTAAAATATAAACATAAAAATTTTTCGGAGGGTGCTTATGAGCGAATTTATTATCAGCTGTTGTTCAACAGCAGACCTTACAAAAGAACATCTTGAAAAAAGAAACATTCATTATGTATGTTTCCATTACAATCTTGACGGGACTGTTTATGATGATGATTTAGGTCAGACAATGTCTTCTGACGAGTTTTACAAAAAATTAATTGACGGTGCCGAATGCAGCACTTCTCAAGTAAATATTTCCGAATATCTTGACTTTTTCACACCTTTTCTGGAAGCAGGAAAAGATATTCTGCATATTTCCATTTCTTCGGGTCTTTCAGGCTCTGTTAACTCTGCAAGAAATGCAGCTGCAATTGCACAGGAAAGATTCCCCGAAAGAAAAATATATGTCATAGACTCTCTTGCCGCTTCTTCAGGATATGGTCTTTTAATGGATTATGTTGCCGACCTCAGAGACAAGGGCAAATCCATTGAAGAGTTGCGAGATTGGGTGGAAGAAAACAAATCGAATGTTCATCACTGGTTTTTCTCTACCGACCTTACTTTCTATGTAAAAGGCGGAAGAGTATCAAAGGTTTCGGGTTGGTTTGGCGGACTCTTAAACATTTGTCCTCTTTTGAACGTGGATCATATGGGCAGACTCATTCCCCGTCTTAAAGCAAGAGGCAAAAAGAACGCCTTAAACGAGGCAGTTAAAAAAATGGAAATGTATGCTGACAACTGTCTGGATTACAACGGAAAATGCTACATTTCCCACTCACACTGTTATGAAGATGCACGCCTGCTTGCTGATACAGTTGAACAGAAATTTGAAAACCTTAAAGGTAAAATAGAAATATACGACATTGGTACAACAATAGGCTGTCACTCCGGCCCAGGTACAGTTGCACTTTTCTTCATGGGAGCAAAAAGAGAAAACTAAAAACACAACTACAAAAAAGCCCCCCAACGGCGGTTAGTCTTAGGGATTATTCGCCAAAAAATCATAATTTTAGCACTAAACTGCGTCAAAACCACTTGAAATCCGCCAGGATGACATCGTAGTTTTTCCTTGTTTAGTAACAAAAATTATTGATTTTTCTGGTGC
>JAZNIU010000043.1:0-11919 GCA_045577655.1 Clostridia bacterium | reverse complement strand
TGTAATGTTTGGGAAATCCTTAGCCTGTTCCAGTATTCTGTCAAAATGACAATGCTCTTTTTCGTGGAATTTATATCCCCAACCTACCTGGTCTAAAGTTTTAAAGGATTTATTATATTGTCTCTCGTTAACATCCCATGTCACCGGAACCATAAACACGTTACGTAATCCCAAATACAAACAACACTCCATAGGTGTCATACGGGAAGCTTTGTCATTGCCATATTCTGAATTGTAGCGACCCTCCGGATGACCCCAAAGCCAGAACTTATCTCTTAGTTTCATTGTTTTCCTCCTTGAATTATTTTATTTTTTATGATAATATGTAATTATGCATCTTTATTTTATCATAAATACCTTTAAAAATAATTGAAATTTGAGTAATAAATATGGAGTTTTGAGTATGTATGAATCCAACAGTATATTATGCGAAAGAGCAAATCGTCTGCATCTGACCATGCTTACCTACAGCAGAGCATCTGTTGATACAAGCTGGCAAGGTACGGTATGCAACTCTCCTTTTTCCTTTTTATATCATGTAATAAAAGGACACGCTACCATAGAATGCGAATATGGTACATTTACACTTAGTGAAGGGAACTGGTATCTTATCCCCTCCAGACTTTCATTCAGCTACCGATGCGAAGATTTTATGGACCATGTATATTTTCATATAATGTTACACGACATTGAACACAGAGACTTTCTTCAGCAGTGCAGGATTCCACTTGCTACTTCCTATAAAAAATTTCCTGACTTTGTTTTGCAAAATCTCTCAGGAAAAAAAGACATTTTAACAGCTCTTGCCACCCGTAACTTTCTTTATGAAACAGTTCTTGCAATTTTAACCGAAAACAAAATTACCCTTCGTGCTTCTTCTCTTTCTCCTGTGGTACATTCAGCACTGTCGTACATAAACGCCAACCTTTCTGCTGAACTTACAACCGAAGAAATTGCAAAACAGGTTTTTGTTTCCAAAAGTACACTCACAAAACATTTCAAAAACGAACTTTCGGTATCTGTTCAGGAATACCTGTATGATGTAATTTTATCAGAAGCAAGCAGAATGCTTCTCAAAGACAACCGTTCAATTTTTGAAATAAGTCAAAAACTCGGTTTTTCCGACCAGTTCTACTTTTCACGAAGATTTAAAGAAAAATATGGAGTTTCTCCGAGAGAATTCAAAAAAATGTTTATATAAAAAAGAGGGTCAAACAATGTTTGACCCTCTTTTTTTATTCTTGCAATTTTTTCAGTTCGTAGAATGCGCCTTTTTTTGCCATAAGCTCATCATGACTTCCAATTTCGACGATTTTGCCTCTGCTGACAACAGCAATACGATCAGCATTTTTAATGGTTGAAAGGCGGTGCGCAATAAGAAATGTTGTGCATTTTTTCATCATATTGTCAACAGCTTTCTGAACCTTCTTTTCAGAAGCTGAGTCAAGTGCCGACGTAGCCTCGTCAAATATGATGATTTTGGGGTTTCTGAGCAATGCTCTTGCGATTGATATTCTTTGTCTTTGACCGCCCGAAAGCTTGCCGCCGTGTTCCCCAAGTTGTGTATCAATTCCGTTTGGCATTTCACTTATAAGGTCATCAAGCCCAACAGCTTTTATAACCTCATATATCTGTTCATCAGTTACGCTATCAAGGCCATAAGATATATTGTCCTTTATGCTGCCCGAAAACAATATGGTGTTTTGCGGAACAACGGCAATCTGTTTTCTGAAAGAGGTCATATCAAGATTCATCATATTGATACCGTCTATAAGAATGTTTCCCTCCTGCGGTCTGTCAAACCCAATAAGCAGGTTAATTATAGTAGATTTACCCGCACCGGACCCACCGACAAAAGCAATACTTTCCCCCTCTTTTACAGAAAGGTTAAGGCCATCTATAACCCACTTGTCGCTGTCTTCATATTTGTAGCATACGTCCATAAAATCAACTCTGCCTCTTATATTGTCGGCAGTAATAATCGAATTGTCAATTTCAACCTTTTCTTCATTTAAAATTTCACCAATCGAATTGATTGATTCCATTCCTTTTGAAATTTGCGGATACATATTAAGTAATGTATTCAAACTGCCTAAAATCTGTCCAAAATATGTCTGATATAAAACAACCTCACCAACCGAAATCTTGCCTTTAAATGCTAAAATACCGGTAAATACCAGACATCCGAGACGCGCAAGCTCGGACAGCATCCAGCTGCTTGCAAGAAAAAAGCTGTTTATCTTATCAAGCTTATATCCTGTATTCATCACATTATCAAAATGAAAATTCATATTTTTTACTTCTCTGTGTTGAAGTCCGTGAGCACGGGTAACAGGAATAAGGTCAATCATTTCAGATACGTTTGACTGAGTTTTTTCAATTTCATTTCTGAAAGTACGATTTCTTTTTTTAACAGTGCCACCAAGAAACCTTAGCAAAAAGAGTTCAATTGGAATTATTATAACAAAGAATGTCATAACAACAGGACTCTTTTTTATTGTAACCGTAATTGCTACAACAAGATATAAAATAACAGAAACTATATTTCTGAAAGCACTTGCAAGAATTGTTTCTATGTTTTCACAATCTCGCATAATTTTGGACTGCAGTTTACCGGAGCTTATGTTTTTGTGGAACATAATCGAAAGGTGTTGGACCTTGTCAACAATGCAGCTTCGAAGTCCATATTCAATTTTTCTGACAAGTTTGTCATATATACGCGATACAAGATATGTAGAAAATGAATTTTGAATAAGTGAAACAAAGCCCACGGCCGCATTTATCAGAATAACAGTTAAACTGTTTTCTCTTGGGTTTGTTATTTCATTTATAATGTTTGTTGTAATAAACGGAATTATAAGTGTAGGAGAATTCTGTATAATAAGGACAAAAACACTTTTTATTAAAGTCCATACTTCTCCTTTATAAAAATTAAGCAAAATTTTAAAAGCATGACCTTTATTTTCCGAAAAATTCTTAAGACATTCTTTTGCAAAATCATTATATTTTTTAGACATGACAGTCCCCTCCAAAAAGCATTTTTTTGGCTTTTCGACTACATTATACACAATAAAATTTATTTGTCAATATAAAAATTAAAAAATATAAAAAAAGTCCGGCACACGCTTGTGTACCGGACTAGAATAATATGAAGTTTTTATTATTTCATATCTTTGATAGCTGCCTGAGCTGCTGCGAGTCTTGCTATCGGAACTCTGAACGGTGAACATGATACATAATCAAGTCCAATGTTGTGACAGAATTCAACAGATACAGGGTCGCCGCCGTGTTCACCACAGATACCACAGTGAATTTCAGGACGAGTTGCTTTACCAAGTTTAATGGACATTTCCATAAGCTTACCAACGCCTGTCTGGTCAAGTTTTGCAAACGGGTCGTTTTCAAAGATTTTTGCATCATAGTAAGCATCGAGGAATTTGCCTGCATCGTCTCTAGAGAAACCGTATGTCATCTGTGTGAGGTCGTTTGTACCAAAGCAGAAGAATTCCGCTTCTTTAGCAATTTCATCAGCTGTGAGACAAGCTCTTGGAATTTCCATCATTGTACCAACTTCGTAAGCAAGTTCTACGCCTGCGTTTGCAATTTCTTCGTTAGCTGTTGCTACAACAACGTCTTTAACATATTTCATCTCTTTAACTTCGCCTGTAAGAGGAATCATAATTTCAGGTTTAACTTTCCAGTCAGCGTGAGCTTTCTGAACTTTGATAGCAGCACGGATAACTGCTCTTGTCTGCATTTTAGCAATTTCAGGATATGTTACTGCAAGACGGCAACCACGGTGACCCATCATCGGGTTGAATTCGTGGAGAGAAGCAATAAGAGCTTTGATGTCTGCAACAGATTTGCCCTGTGCTTTAGCAAGAGCTTCAATGTCTGCTTCTTCTGTAGGAACGAACTCGTGAAGCGGAGGATCGAGGAATCTGATTGTTACAGGATTACCTTCGAGTGCTTCGTAAAGTTCTTCAAAGTCGCCCTGCTGATACGGTAAAATCTTTTCAAGAGCTGCTTCTCTTTCTTCTACTGTGTCAGAACAAATCATTTCACGGAAAGCAGCAATTCTGTCTGCTTCAAAGAACATGTGCTCTGTACGGCAGAGACCGATACCTTCAGCACCAAGTTCAACAGCTTTTTTAGCATCTGCGGGTGTGTCTGCATTTGTTCTTACTTTAAGAGTTCTGAACTCATCAGCCCAAGCCATAATTCTGCCAAATTCGCCTGCAATTTCAGCATCAACAGTAGGAATAATTCCGTCGTAGATGTTACCTGTTGAACCGTCTATTGAAATGTAGTCGCCTTCAACGTATGTTTTGCCTGCGAGTGTGAATTTTTTGTTTTCTTCGTCCATGTTGATGTCGCCACAACCGGATACACAGCAAGTACCCATACCACGAGCAACAACGGCAGCGTGAGAAGTCATACCGCCACGAACTGTGAGAATACCCTGAGAAGCTTTCATACCTGTGATATCTTCAGGAGATGTTTCAAGTCTAACGAGGATAACTTTTTCGCCTCTTGCATTCCAGCTTTCAGCATCTTCAGCTGTAAATACAACTTTACCGCAAGCTGCACCGGGAGAAGCACCAAGACCTCTGCCTGCAGGTGTTGCAGCCTTTATAGCTTTTGCATCAAACTGAGGATGGAGAAGTGTGTCAAGGTTTCTCGGATCTATCATAGCAACAGCTTTTTTCTTATCGATCATGCCTTCATCAACGAGGTCACAAGCAATTTTAAGAGCTGCTTTTGCTGTTCTTTTACCATTTCTTGTCTGGAGCATATAGAGTTTTCTGTTTTCAATTGTGAACTCCATATCCTGCATATCTCTATAGTGGTCTTCGAGAATTGCACAAACTTTGTTGAATTCTTCAAAAGCTTCAGGGAATTTTTCAGCCATCTGTGCGATAGGCATCGGAGTACGAACGCCTGCAACAACGTCTTCACCCTGTGCGTTTACAAGGAATTCACCCATAAGACCTTTATCGCCTGTAGCAGGGTCACGTGTGAAAGCAACACCTGTACCGCAATCGTCACCCATATTACCGAACGCCATCATCTGAACGTTAACGGCTGTACCCCAGGAATAAGGGATGTCGTTGTCACGACGGTAAACGTTTGCACGGGGGTTGTCCCATGAACGGAAAACGGCTTCAACAGCACCCATAAGCTGTTCTTTCGGGTCTGTCGGGAAGTCTTTACCGATTTTAGCTTTATATTCAGCTTTAAACTGAGATGCAAGTTCTTTAAGGTCGTCAGCTGTGAGTTCAACGTCCTGAGTAACACCTTTTTCTTCTTTCATTTTGTCGATAAGTTCTTCAAAATATTTCTTACCAACTTCCATAACTACGTCAGAATACATCTGGATGAATCTTCTGTAGCAGTCCCAAGCCCATCTTGCATTGCCTGTTTTTGCTGCCATAGTCTCAACAACAGTTTCGTTAAGGCCGAGGTTAAGGATTGTATCCATCATACCGGGCATAGAAGCTCTTGCACCGGAACGAACAGAAACGAGAAGCGGATTTTCGTTATCGCCAAATTTCTTTCCGCAGATTTCTTCCATCTTTGTGATGTTTTCCATAATTTCTGCCTGAATAGCGTCGTTGATTTTACGTCCGTCTTCATAGTACTGAGTACAAGCTTCTGTGGAAACTGTGAAGCCCTGTGGAACCGGAAGACCGATTTTTGTCATTTCAGCAAGGTTTGCACCTTTGCCGCCAAGAAGTTCGCGCATGGAAGCGTCGCCTTCTCTGAACAGATAAACATACTTTTTGCTCATTTTTATCCTCCTGTAATATTATGTTTTTGGGGAAACCCCTATTTAACATATTTTTCTAACAATTCATTATAACAAATTTTTTTAAAATTTTCTATGTAATTACTCACTAAAATAATCGCCGTTTTTTTCAATTTTATTGGCATTTTATATATATTTTTAGTAAACTTTTACCTTTTTCAAATTTTTTTAACAACAAATTATACTAAAATATTAAAAGCTTATTTGTGCAATTCAAACAAAAGATTACATTATACTTTATTTTTACATTAATTTATAGTAAAATAAGATGATAAGCGATTGGAATGCCGGTCGTGTCTTTTTTGGGAAGTTTCCCGACACAACCGACAAACCCACGTTAATATTATTATACGGCTTTTTCTAAAATATGTAAATTATTAAAAAGGATTTGACTATATGATTAAAAACATTTTAAAAGAAAAGTACGGTCTTTCAGAGAAAGTAATTAGTCTAGACGGTGAAATATTTGCTGAAATTGCGCCCTATCTCGCTAAAGTCGACGAGATGAAAAGATATAATCAGCTTAAAGTTCTTGCAGCTTTCAGAGAATGCAAAATAAGAGAACCTCATTTTGCTGCAACAACCGGTTACGGATATGACGACCTTGGAAGAGATGCAATAGACGAACTTTATTCAGTTGTTTTCGGCTCGGAAGATGCTCTTGTTCGTCATTCTATAGTTTCAGGAACACACGCTCTTTCTCTTTGCCTTTTCGGCGTTCTTCGTCCCGGCGACAAGCTTGTTTCTGTTACAGGCAATCCTTACGATACCCTGCAGGGAGTTATCGGAAGTGACGGAACCGGAAGTCTTAAAGATTTCGGCGTTTCATACTCTCAGATTGATTTAAAAGACAACAAGCCGGATATTGAAAAAATAAAAACCACTCTCCCCTTTGACACAAAAGCTGTTTTAATCCAGCGTTCAAAAGGTTATGAATGGCGAGACACTCTTTCTGTTACACAAATTGGCGAAATAATTGACTGTGTAAAAAAGGTAAACAAAGACATCATTTGTATTGTCGACAACTGTTACGGCGAATTTACCGAAGAAAAAGAGCCTACACAAGCAGGCGCAGACCTTATGGCAGGTTCGCTCATTAAAAACCCCGGGGGCGGAATTGCCCGCGGCGGTGCTTATATTGCGGGAAAACAAAAATATGTTGAACTTGCAGCTTATAAGCTTAATTGCATTGGTCAGGGAAAACACGTTGGTCCTACATTTGGATTCAACCGTGAGATTCTGCAAGGATTTTTCATGGCTCCTCATATCACTGCCGAAGCTATTAAGACGGCCATTTTCTGTGGTGCAGTGTTTAAAAAAGTGGGCTTTGAGGTTTGCCCCCAAGCAGATGCTGCCAGAGGCGATATTATACAGGCAATAAAGTTCGGGTCAAGAGACCTGCTTATTTCTTTCTGTCAGGGCATCCAGAAAGGTGCGCCTATTGATTCCTATGTTTGTCCTGAGCCGTGGGAAATGCCTGGCTATGATTGTGAAGTAATTATGGCGGCAGGTGCTTTCACTCAGGGGTCAACAACCGAACTCAGCGCCGATGCTCCAATCAAGGAACCATATATTGCGTATATGCAGGGAAGCCTTGATTTTGAATGCGGACGCGTTGGCGTTCTTGTAGCACTACAAAATATGATTGATGCAGGGTTAATATAATGCTGATAAAACTGAACAATGTTTCCAAATATTTTGGAACACGGCTTTTATTTGAAAATATATCTTTTGAGATAAGCGAAAACGATAAAATAGGTTTGATTGGCGAAAACGGAATTGGTAAAACGTCACTGTTCAAGATTATGACAGACGACCTTTCTTATGATGACGGAGAAATTTCAAAATCTTCCGATTTGTCTATCGGATATCTTAAACAAATCGACGACACTGACCCGGAAATTTCCATTTACGACCAAGTGCTAAAAGCTTATCCCAGACTACTCGCTCTTGAAAATGAAATTGAAAATGTTACTCTTGATATCACCTTAAATCACGGAGATACAAACGAGCTTGTTGACCGTCAGCACAAGCTTTCGGTTGAATATGAAAACAAGGGCGGATTTATGTATAAAAGCATGGTTAAGTCAACCCTGCTTGGTCTGGGTTTTTCGGAAGATGAGCTTATAAAGAAAATGGGTACATTAAGTGGCGGCGAAAAAACAAGAGTTATGCTTGCAAAACTGCTCCTTTCCGATTCAAACCTTTTATTACTTGACGAACCCACAAATCATCTGGACATTAAGTCGGTTGAATGGCTGGAGAATTTTCTCCTTTCCTACAAAGGGGCTTATCTTGTAATTTCTCACGACCGTTATTTTCTTGATAAGGTTACAACCAAAAACTATGAACTGTTTGAGAACAAAATGTATTCTTTCACAGGGAATTATTCGGTTTATCAGAAAAAACGTGAAGAACTTTTTACTTCGATAGAAAAACAATATTCAAATACCGTTCAGGAAATTGAACGTATTGAAGAAATTATTAAACAACAGAAAAGATGGAACAGAGAAAGAAACATAAAAACTGCCGAAAGCAAACAAAAAGCGATTGACAGGCTTGCAAAAACTCTTGTAGCACCTCCCTCCCATCACGACGAAATATCTTTTGAATTTCGTGCGGATGCTACAGGCGGAAACGATGTTTTGTCTGTTGAAAACCTTTCGGTTGCTTATGACGGCAACTCTGTTTTTGATAACCTAAGTTTTAATATCAGACGAGGCGACCGCATTTTTCTTCTCGGTGCAAACGGGTGCGGCAAATCGTCACTCTTTAAAGCCATTTTAAATATGGTAGATTTTGACGGAAGTGTAAAGCTTGGAAGCAAAATTTCTGTTGGGTATTACGACCAGCACCACAACGACCTCGACGAAAACAATACGATTTTTGACGAAGTGTATGATGCCTTTCCAAATAAAACGGTAACAGAAATACGAAATTCGTGCGCTGCATTTTTGTTTAAAGGTGAAGATGTTTTTAAACAGATTTCTTCTCTCAGCGGCGGCGAAAAAGCACGTGTTTCGCTCATCAAGCTTATGATGTCGGGAAGCAATTTTCTTATGCTCGACGAACCAACTAACCATCTGGACATTTCTTCAAAAGAAGCTCTTGAAAACTCTTTTTCCGAGTATGACGGTACCATGTTTGTTATCTCTCACGACAGATATTTCATAAACCGTCTGGCAGACAAAATTTTCTATATGGATTCCGGCAGAATAACCGTTTATGACGGAAACTATGATTATTTTATTTCCAAAAAACAAGACAGTTCTGTTCAGGCGCAAGAGAGAAAGAAAGCTACAGACTACAAACTTGAAAAAGAAGCAAGAGCTCAAAAAAGAAAACTTGAAAACTCTCTTTTAAAAACAGAAACTTCCATTGAAGAAACAGAAAACGAAATAAAAAAACTTGAAGCATCTCTTTTATCCGAAGAGGTTGCAACCGACTATGTAAAAGCGTCTGAAATATCCGGCAGGCTAAATGAAGAAAAAGAAAAGTTAAACCATTTGATGGAAGAATGGGAAAATATAAACATTTTGATTGAAAAGGAGGAAATTTAAGTGGTTGTTTCAAATAACGAATATATTTCCTCGCCTACTGCTGTTGCACTTGGTTTTTTTGACGGGCTACATCTTGGACATGCTTCACTTATAGAAAAAGCATGTTCATTGTCTGATGAAAACATAAAATCGCTTGTTTATACTTTTGATAAACATCCGTCTGTTTTTTTCGGAAAACAAATTCCCGCCATAACTTCTTTTGAAAAGAAAATCTCTTTAATCCAAGAATATAATATTGATTATATTTATGTAGAAAATATAACAGAAGAGTTTCTCGGTCTTAGTCCCGAATCTTTTGTTTCGGAGATTTTAAAGAAAAAACTTAATGCAAGATATGTCATTTCGGGCGAAAATTATACTTTTGGGGAAAACAAGTCGGGCAATTCATCACTGCTCAAAACTTTATGTGAAAAGTATGATATTGAATACATTCTGATGCCTTTTAAAATGTACGACGATAAAATTATAAGCAGTTCTTCAATACGGGAGCTCATTTTAAAAGGCAATATATCCGATGCAAATAAAATGCTCGGCAGACCTTTTTCCGTATCGGGAGAGGTTGTATGTTGCAGAATGGTTGGCAGAAGCATTGGGTTTCCAACTGCAAACATCTATCCAAACCTTTCAGAACTGCTGCCCTTTGCCGGAGTTTACGCAACCAACACCATTTTGGAAGGAAAATGCTTTCCTTCAATCACAAACGTGGGCAACGCCCCCACCTTTAACGAAGAAAATGTTTTGATAGAAACACATTTGCTGGATTTTGACCGGGACATATATTCAAAAAATATTACCATTGAGTTTTTGTCATTTTTGCGTAACCAACAAAAATTTTCTTCCCCGTCAGAACTTTCTGAGCAATTAAAAAAAGATATAGAAACAAGGAGAAAACTATGGAAAGTATAATCAAAGATATATCTCTAGCACCGTCGGGCGCCGATAAAATTGAATGGGTAAAAAACAATATGCCCATCCTCGCAGAAATTGAAAAAGAATTTGAAAAAGAGAAACCTTTTACAGGCAGACATATTCTTGTAAGTGTTCACATCGAGGCAAAAACAGCAAGATTTGTTCAGCTTCTTGCAAAAGGCGGCGCAACTGTTGTCGCTTGTGGCTGCAACCCTCTGTCCACTCAGGATGATGTTGCTGCAGCGTTATCACAAACACCGGGGGTAACTGTGTTTGCGCAATATGGAATTGACGAAGAAACATATAATACGTTTATCGACAAGGCGCTTGAAACAAAACCGCAGATAATTGTTGACGATGGTGGCGATATTGTCAGCCGTATTCACAACTACCATCAGGAGCTTATACCAAACATAATTGGTGGATGTGAAGAAACAACAACAGGTATTATTCGTCTTAAAGCGATGGTACAAAATCAAACACTTAAATTCCCTATGTTTTCTGTTAACGACGCCTACTGCAAGTATCTGTTTGACAACAGATATGGTACAGGTCAGTCTGTTTGGACAGGCATTAACACAACCACAAACCTTGTTGTAGCCGGAAAAAAAGTTGTTATTGCAG
The DNA here is from genome assembly GCA_045577655.1 of Clostridia bacterium. Lineage (GTDB taxonomy): Bacteria > Bacillota > Clostridia > RUG12999 > RUG12999 > RGIG7450. The sequence goes on along the minus strand of JAZNIU010000043.1, from coordinate 1,017 downwards.
GCTATGGCTGGTGTGGAAAAGGCTGCGCTCTGCGTGCAAAAGGGCTTGGAGCAAAAGTTGTCGTATGTGAGGTTGACCCCATCAAAGCAATAGAAGCTGTTATGGACGGGTTTGAGGTTATGCCTATGGACAAAGCAGCTGAAATCGGCGATATTTTCGTTACTCTTACCGGTTGCGAAAATGTAATCACCTTCTCTCACTTTAACAAAATGAAAGACGGAGTTGTTCTTGCAAATGCAGGGCACTTTGATGTTGAAATAAACCTTAAAGAATTAAAAGAGATGGCAGTCTCATCAAAAGTTTCAAGAAAAAATATAACTACATATATAATGTCTGACGGTCGCAGAATTAATGTTCTTGCCGAGGGCCGCCTTGTTAATCTTGCTGCCGGCGACGGACACCCTGCAGAAATTATGGATATGAGTTTTGCCGTTCAGGCACTTTCAGCCAAATTCCTTGTTGAAAATCACAAAACTCTTGACAACATTCTTTACAGTGTGCCAAAGACAGTTGACAACAGAATTGCTTTTATAAAACTTACATCTCTTGGCATTTCTATCGACACACTCACGGACGAACAGAAAAAATATCTTAATATTCAGGACTGATATACTATGGAACGAATTGATGATTTACAGAACGGGTATAAAATTGTTCAGGAGGACAGTGCTTTTTGTTTTGGCACAGACGCTGTTCTTCTGTCTGACTTTGCTCATATAAAGTCTGGTGAGCAAGTGGTGGATTTATGCTGCGGTAACGGTATTGTCCCCATTCTTCTTTTTGCAAAATATAATCCGAAGTGTGTTATTGGCATCGAAATTCAGGAGTCTTCCTGTTTACTTGCCCAAAAAAGCATTGGCCTTAACAATCTGGAATGTAAATTTGACATTTACTGCGACGATTTAAAAAATGCAAAACAATACATTAAAAAACCTGTTGATGTTGTAACCTGCAACCCGCCATATACCGAATGGGGTGGCGGCTACGTCAATGATTCTGACCAGAAAATGATTGCAC
>JAZNIU010000042.1:0-7379 GCA_045577655.1 Clostridia bacterium | reverse complement strand
GTTTCATAAGCTTCATCTTCTGCAGCATGGTAAAAATAACTGACCATAGTTATGAACACAACGCACAAAAGAATTGCTGCTATTACCGTATATAAAATATTGTTTTGTCTGTGTTGTTTTTTTCCGTACTTTATTGCCATATCTATTCCTTCTTATCTATAACTCAAATTGATTGTTTTTATGTTTATTATAATTATACCATGTGAATCCAAATTTTTCAACATTTTCACTTCTTTTTTATTCATTAATTAATTATCTTACCTTATATCTGGATAATCTAACCATCGTTGTTTTGTGAATCCAGCATTCAATTAAAAAACAAACAACTTAATACTACTATAATAGTAACTATACCTATCACAAATATTATTGTTTTTCATCGTTACTCCCATTTCGATAATATTCGACATCCTTTATACCCTCGCGTCAAGCTAAGACCAAAAAATTAAATCCCTAAAATGTAAATTCCGTTATACTTTTCCGATTTCTCAAACCATTTCAGTAATATCTCATAATCCTTTGGATTTTTCGTTAAAATTCTTTTTCTGATAGGTCTTACTGCCTCGCGAGTATAATAATTTATTCCGTAAACATCAACTGTTCCCCAGTTTAGACTGTTATAAATTCCGCAGTCAAAAATATCGCCGTATTCCCGGACAAATTCCTTTTCAGCAATTATCCATCATTACTTGGTTATATTTCTTGCAAGCTCAAGAGCTTCATCGATATTGGATGCAAAATATTCTTTACCTACTTTATCATAAAATCCCGACTTTTTCATTACTGAAAGCGGTTGGTCGTTGACGTGTGAGAAAATGACCCGGACTTTGCTTTCAGCACAAAAATTGCAAATCTTTGAAAGCGTCTGAAGTGCCGAAACGTCAAGTGTTGGAACATTTCTCATACGGAGAATGATAGCTTCCATTCCTGATTTTATGGGGATTGAAGCCACAACATCGCTTGTTGCAAAAAACATGGGTCCGTCAATTTCAAAAACTTGTGTTTTTTCGGGAACTTCTTTAAGTCTTTCTTTGCCCGCTTCCTCGGCTTCGTCCACCTCTGTCCAGGGTCTTACATGTGTAACCTCTGTCATTCTTTTCATAAAGAGAACAACAGCAACTAAAAGTCCTATTTCGATGGCTACAACAAGGTCAAATACAACCGTTAAAACAAAGGTAAGTACAAGCACCAAAATGTCGCTTTTGGGTGCAGTTTTGCAAATTTTAACAAACTGACGCCACTCGCTCATATTATAAGCTACCATAAACAAAACTGCTGCAATAACAGGCATTGGAATCCATGCCGCATAAGGCATCAGCACCACTAAAATGAGCAAAAGCACAACCGCATGAACAATGCCCGACACAGGCGTTTTTCCACCGTTTTTAACATTTGCCGCTGTTCGTGCAATTGCACCTGTTGCGGGGATTCCACCGAAAAGACCTGAAAAGATGTTGCCTGCTCCCTGTGCAATAAGTTCTGTGTTTGAATTGTGTTTGTCCCCTATCATTCCGTCTGAAACAACACAGGAAAGCAGCGATTCAATGGCTGCCAGAATTGCAATGGTGAATGCACTGGGCAAAAGCTGTTTTATCATTGCAAAATTCAGCTGCGGCACCGAAAAGGGCGGAAGTGATTTTGAAATTGTATATAAATCGCCTATTGTGTTCACTTGCATTTTAAATACACTCACAATAACAGTTCCTGCAATAACGGCAATAAGAGACCCCGGAATTTTTTTCGAAATTTTCGGCCATATAATCATAATAATGAGTGCAATAACACCAACTAAAACTGCTTGCCAATTTGTAGTGAAAATGGATTTCACAACGCAGGAAAGCTTTTCTGTTGTTTCAACAGCGTGTGCACCTTTGGGGAAAGTAAGTCCCATAAAATCTTTAATCTGACCTATTAAAATGGTGACTGCAATACCCGAGGTAAACCCTGTTGTGATTGTATATGGTATGTATTTTATCAGCGCTCCAAGCTTGAGTACACCCATTAAAATGAGTATGATACCGGCCATAATCGTTGCAACCACAAGCCCCTCTGTGCCAAATGTTGCAACAATACCTGCAACAATTGTTGCAAACGCAGCAGTAGGCCCTGAAATGTTCACTTTGCTGCCACCTAAAAGAGCAATCACAAATCCTGCAACAATTGCAGTATAAAGCCCCTGTTCTGGTGCAACGCCTGAAGCTATTGCAAGCGCTATTGAAAGTGGCAATGCTATAATTGCCACAATAATGCCCGCCACCAGATCGGACGCAAAGGTTTTCATATTGTAGTTTTTAAGTTCCGAAAAAAGTTTCGGGCTGAAAGTTTTCATTGTTTATCCTCCGTTTATATTATTAGAAAACTGATTGTTTATTTTTGATAATATTAATTGCTGTTTTTCTTAAAATATTTTCTCATATAAAGTATACAAAGCACACCTGCCACGGGGAAAACCCCTGCAACAAAAAGACCTGCTCTCATACCAACCTGTTCGGCACTGATACTAAATAGTTCCGAAATCTTAAAAGCAGCCTCTGTCACTTTTACTTTGTCAGATATAATCCCCATAAGCTGCGGAGCAAAAGATGCTCCCATATCACCGCCGGCAGCCATAAACGCGTAAACCGCCACTCCTACGTTCCGGAACTTTTCTTCAACATAAATAAGACTTCCCGGCCAGAGCATCGAGGTGCAGATTCCACTGATAGCACACGCCGCTACAGCTACTGCAGAGTTTAGGGAAAGACTTGCCGTAAAATAGCATATACTTGCACCAATCATCCCAAACAGCAGAACATTGTAAATATTTTTACCATACTTGGAATATACCGTTCTTCCGATTCCAAGTAACACTCCGAATACTGCCACGCCCAAAACATCTCCGTAAACCTTGGGAACTCCAACGGCATTTTCAATAAACCCCGATGCCCACTGGGACATGGTACATTCTGCCGCACCGCCGAAGAATATGCAAAGCACACACAGTATAATGCCTTTGTCAAAAACTTTTGTTTTTTTCTGTTCTTTATTAAACTGGTTCATTTCGGGAAGCTCTGCTTTTAAAAACATTAAAAATGATGTAAGCGGCAGAACCGACCATATGAGCGCAAGATACATCCAGTTATGTCCACCAAAAATTTTTATAAACAAAGTACTGAAAACAACTACCGCTACTACTCCCCATGCATACATCGAATGCAGTCTGCTCATTTCACGCTCAGGGTTTTCACTTGGAATTGCCGCAATTACAGGACTTGCCAGAACTTCTATAAGCCCTGACCCGACAGAAAATATCACTGTTCCCGTTATAATCCACAAAAACGCGAGGTTGGGAAAAATTCTCGGTAAAACTGCATATAATACCAACCCAACAAAAACAATGAAAGGTGTAATTCTGACAGTTTTATGTATGTTAAAATATTTTGTGAAAAATGTAAATATCAAATCAACAAACAACTGTGTGAAAAAATTAACCGCCACAAGCAGTCCCAGCAAAGTGTATGAAAGGCCGTACAACCCTTTAAAAGTTAGAAACAAAAGGGGTGAAAAATTAACCGTAATCCCCATTGTCACACCCGCAAGATAACAAGCTGTTCTGGCAAGTTTGTATTTATCCATATTATATCTCTCAATTCTGAATTTGTCTAATATTTGATTATAACATAACCTTCACAGTTAGTCAATTATCAGGATTTATAAAATTATTATAATTCTTTTTATGTGGACTATTGACAAAACGTGTCTAAAATAGTAAAATTTTTGTAGATAGATTTTTTATTTATATTTATCTGAAGAAAAATTTGAGAGGGGATCATCTAATGAAACTTATCTACGGCGTAAAAGACAAACCAAAATTTGGTCAGCTGATCGTTTTTGCTATCCAGCAGCTTCTTGCAATTATGACAGCTACACTCGTTGTACCGGTTATTATCGGCAACGGCATGAGTCCTGCTGCAGCCCTTGTTGGTGCAGGTGTGGGAACTCTTTTCTATGTGCTTTGCACAAAAGCTAAAAGCCCTGTTTTCCTTGGTTCCTCATTCGCATTCATCGGTTCTATGTTTGCGGCTTTCGCAGGCGGCGTGTCAATGAGCCTTGGCTATTTGGGTCTCATCATCGGCGCACTCTTTGCAGGCCTTGTTTATGTTGTTATCGCTATCATCGTTAAATTTGCCGGCGTTAACTGGATTAACAAACTTATGCCCGCTGCAGTTATCGGACCTACAGTTGCAATCATAGGTCTTTCACTCGCAGGCAACGCTATCGGCGACCTCACAAAAGGAAGCATTCCTGATGTTGCGGCTTCTCCGCTGATTGCAGTTCTCTGCGGTCTTATCACACTTATTGTTACAATTCTGTGCTCTGTTTACGGCAAAAAAACAGCCAAGCTTATACCTTTCATTTTCGGTATTCTCGGCGGTTATGCAGCAGCTTTGATATTTACCTTAATCGGCAACGCAACAGGCAATGACGCTTTAAGAATCCTTAACCTTGAACCTCTTAAAGCACTTTTTGCTAACGGTGTTACATTAAACACCTTCTTCTCCGTTCCCGATTTTACTTTCCTCACAGCTTTTGGTGGAATTGGTGAATTAAACGGAGCGTACATAAGCACAATCGCAGTAGCTTATATTCCTGTTGCATTTGTTGTATTTGCAGAACATATCGCAGACCATAAAAACATTTCATCAATCATCGAAACAGACCTTCTTGTAGACCCCGGTCTCCACAGAACACTTGTTGGTGACGGTATCGGTTCTTTCCTCGGAGCTATCTTTGGTGGTTGTCCTAATACAACATACGGCGAATCAGTTGGTTGTGTTGCTATCACAAAAAATGCTTCTGTTTACACAATTATAACAGCAGCAATTCTTGCAATCATAATTGCCTTCATTTCACCTTTCATTGCGTTTGTTAACTCTATCCCCTCTTGCGTAATGGGCGGCGTTTGTATGGCTCTTTACGGTTTCATCGCAGTATCCGGTCTTAAGATGGTACAGAGCGTTAACTTAAACCTCAACAAAAACTTATTTGTTGTTTCAACAATCTTAATTGCCGGCATCGGTGGTCTCACACTCAACTTTGGTCAGATCACAATCACATCTGTTGCTTGTGCTCTTATCCTTGGTATCATCGTAAATATCATTGTTTCAAAAGGTTCCGACCAGGAATAAGATATTATAAATTCTGATATAAAAAGGCTTCCCACACGGGAAGCCTTTTTGTTTACTCTTTTTCGATATTTAACAGTTCCAAAGCATTTTTGTAATAAATTTTATCCTTGTCCTTTTGCGAAATGTCCAGAGTTTCTATAAGCTGCTTTTCCCATGACGGTCTGTGCCACGGCATATCAGAAGCAAATATAAGTCTGTCGGGTGTGTGTTTGTCAACAATTTCCTGTGCAATAGCCTTTGGCATTGTACCATAACCAAAAGATAAATCAAACCATATATCTTTCCCGCAAAGTTTTTTTATAACCTCAGTTCCGCAATTCACACCACCCCAATGCGCAGCAATTACAGGCGAGTCAAACCAGCTTACCGCACCAAGAAGATTGTCCGGCATACAGTGATATGGCGGAGCATATCCGTAGTCATAGCCGGAATGAAAAACAGTTATAAGTCCTAAAGACGATATTTTTTTATAAATGGGTTTCATTTTTTCGTCATCAACATAAAACTTCTGATATTCAGGATGAAACTTAACTCCCTTTAACCCCATCTCTTTTATTCGTTCAAGCTCATCAAGCACATCCTCTGCATCAGGATGAACAGAGCCAAACGCAAAAATGTGTTTCTCGTCGTTTATCTCTTTTGCAAAATTATTCACATTTTTTTGCTGCATTGGATTTGTGGCAATAGACAATACAACCGAAATATCTATGCCATCTTTTTCCATTTCTTTTTTCAAAGAGAAAACCGTCCCCTCGCTTTGCGGGACAAGCCCTCCGCTGACGTATGATAGCTTGTCCATAGCCTTTGCTGCAATAGCTTCGGGAAATGCATGCGTGTGAAAATCTATAATCAAAATATCTGTCCTCCATTGATGTAATCAGTTAATATAAATATTTCTGCCTTAATCACTTTTCTCTAGACCCCTCGAGAATACCAAATTTTCTCGCATCCGCCTACCAGGAGTAAAAATGCTTGCTTGCAAGGGCATTTTTACGACACCGTCAATATTTCTAAATGTGCAAAGCACATTGGCGACGGAGTCGCAAAGTCTTGCATCGCAAGGCTTGTTGTAAATATTATAGTATATGTAAATATCAAAATCGGCAAACTAATGTATTAAATTGTATGGACTTGACACGAGTAAAAAGGTCATCCGTATTAAGTTAGAGTAAAATTTATCTTGTTGCTAACCCACATAGATTAGCAAGTGACATTGTTTCATCATATATCTTTTTAATTTCATATTTATCATCAGGACACCACATTGAAATAATATTATATTTATTTTTGTTAATACCCTCAATGAATATGGTATTTCCGTCAAATCCAAGCTTTTCTTCCGGATGTCTAGATGGGATATCCCAAAAATGATTTTTTTCAAAAATATTCACTACTTGTTCTACTTGTTTCTTTGTTAATGAAATGTATTTATTGATAATCATTTCACCTTCATTTTCAAATTCGCTGTTATAAAATTTGTATGTCATCTCTCCTGTTTCATCACCAAAAACTTTTATATTTATATGTTCAATTCCCTGAAAACTTAGGCTATTGGCTATTATATACTCTTGAACAACATCTTTTTTTAACAAATCATCGTTATTAATCATTATTGATGAAATTTTACTATACCATTCAACTGTATATTCTTCAAGACAGTCACTTATCATTTCGTTTGCAGGCAAAAGAGCTTTTGGACTTTTATTATCGTCATTAAATTGAGTTAAATTACAAGCTAATGCAATGATAAGCATTACCACTGCGGCTACAGATGCAAACCATAATAAATATTTTTGTTTCATTATACCTCCCCTTTCCCCATCATTCGACAAAATTCTTTACTCGTGTCAAGACTGGACTAAATAATCAAACAACACAAATATTATAACACTATATAAGATTCTTTTCAATATATGTGTCGCATTTCGTTAATACCGCACAAAGAAAGCTCTTTTGTACTAAACTACAAAAGAGCTTTCTTTCTTGGTAGCGGCGAGTGGACTTGAACCACCGACCTAACGGGTATGAACCGTTTGCTCTAGCCAACTGAGCTACACCGCCAAATAAAAATTGTCCGGCGACGACCTAGTTTCCCGGGCGGTCGCCCGCCAAGTATCGTCGGCGCTATGGAGCTTAACTTCCGTGTTCGGAATGGGAACGGGTGGGACCTCCATGCCATTGTCACCGGACATATTTTGTTAGGGTATGCAC
>JAZNIU010000041.1:0-9728 GCA_045577655.1 Clostridia bacterium | reverse complement strand
ATTGCTTCGCTTATTTTGCCAAGGTCAAAGCTTGTTATTTTTCCGTCACGTTTTTTTACCTGATACATATATAACCTCCTGAAAATATTATTTTATCGCTATGTCACTCATTATAGCATAAGAAATATGGCTTGTCAATAGAAAAAACACAACATATTGTGTTTTTTTCAAAAAACAAACACAATATATACCGATTGAGGCGTAAAAAACAGACAAAGCAAAGGCGCTTTGTCTGTTGGTTGTTTTGTTAAATGCCACGGAGTGACACGTTTTTTACATGGGGACGTACAATTTCTGCAAAGGCAAGAAGCTCACTTTCGGAATATGCGGAAAAGCCGGAGCCTATCATATTTTCCGAGTCTTTGTAGCACTGGAGATAATAGTTTTCCGCGCCTTTTATCAGTGTGGCAATATCCTTAAACGATTCTTTGTCGTGGAGTTCTTTTACTACCGTTGTTCTAAACTCAAAGGGAATATCGCCCGAAAGAAGAAGCGAGATACTTTTTTTAACCGGTGAAAAGTCAAAATCTTTCACACCGATTGTCTTTGCATATTTTTTTTCCGAGTTTTTGATATCCATAGCGACATAGTCAACAAGCCCGCGTGACAAAATTTCCCGGAGCCTGTCGGGGAAACTGCCGTTTGTGTCAAGCTTTACATTATAGCCCATGGATTTTACTTTTTCAAGAAACGCTGCCACATCTTTTTGCATAAGCGGCTCGCCGCCCGTCAGACACACTCCGTCCAGCACGCCTTTCCGTTTTTGAAGAAAAGAAAGGATTTCATCCGGTTCTATCGGAGAAGAAAACTGCTGTGGCAAAACAAGCGGAGCGTTGTGGCAAAAAGGACAACGGAAATTGCAGCCTGCTGTAAAAAGTGTGCAGGCAACTTTGCCGGGAAAGTCCAGAAGAGTGAGTTTTTGCAGTCCGTGTATCATCATATATAATATGCCTTTCTAAAAAACATTTTTCATCGGGTGAAAAAAGAGCCGAATATTTTGTCATATCTTGCGGGATGGAATGGAACAAGTCCACCACCGGGACTGAAGGTGAGCTCTGAAAAAACAAACTCTTTGGGGGTAATGTAAAAATCAACCCGCACAAAATCAAATGGGGAGGCAAGCTCTTCAGCTAACAAAACAAGCTCGGTTATATTTGCAGGAAGTGGAGAATCTCCATCAGCAAACCCGTAGCTTGCGGGGATTTTAACAAGGTTTCTGCCGTAAAGAGTGGATTTTTCATCTTTTATAAGATTAAAAAACTCCGTTTTCCCGTTAAAACAGAAAAGCTCGCATTTGTATATTATATCGGAAAGATATTCTTCGGCAAAAAGCATGGGAGAAATGTCCTGATAATTTTTTTCACGGCCGACAAGATAATAGTTTTCTTTAAGCCAGTTTTCAGCTTGGTGGGCAATTTGTTTCAAATCCGCCTCATTTTTATTTTGTACAATTATATATTTTCCGGACGAATGGTTGCATTTTAAAACAAAACTGTCGGGAAGCAGGGGAAAGTCAATTTCTTTGGCCGACTGATATTTTGCGTATACTTCGGGTGTCCTGACAGTTTCAGGCAAATAATCTCTCACCGCAAGTTTGTCGGTATAAACAGAGTTTTGTGCCATAGCTTCGTTTATTTTGCGGGCACAGATGTGTTCGTTGAAGGTTTTTGGATTTTCCAGGTTGGGAAGCCTAAAAAAACTTGCAAAGAACAAAAGCTTTGTAAAGGTTTTGTCCGAAAGGGACCCTTTTTTCCCAAAGACTTTTATTATAAGTATTTTTAAGGCAGATGAAAGTTTTTTCATTGTAAAACCTCGTTCTTAAACATATTTATATAACTGTTTATAACGTTGTCGGTATTTAATTTGCCAAGTGCATAATTGCGGGAATTTTCACACATTTTGTTAAATTCAGCCTCGTCCATATCGGCAAGAGTGTTTACCGCCTGCAGAAAACCGTCTGCATCGTCCGGGGATTTGGCAAATCCGCAAAAATGATTTTCCACATCATGCCAGGGAGTGGTGGTGCTGGTTATTACCGGGCGGGAACATGCAAGTGTTTCGATGATGGAATGGCCAAAATTTTCCGACTGAGTGGGCAGAAAAAGAGCGTGGTAGTTTGGTATAGCCGAAAGCATTTCATCGTGGGACAGGGGCCCCATAAAACGAACTTTAACGTTGGGCGGGAGAACCGCACAAATCTGTTTGCATTTTTCAAGATAGTTTAAATCTTCCTGTGCACCATAAATGTCAAAAGAGATGTTTCTGTCTGTTTTTCTCAAAACATCAAGAGCAAGCAAAAGATTTTTATGTTTCACTATTCTTGCAGAATAAAAAAGATTTAAACTGCCTGCCGATTTGCAAACGGGGGCAGAAGAAGCGGACAGACATGAAATGTTAGGAATGTTAAAGACGGTGTTTTTAAACAGTTTTGATACTTCCTGCTCCTCCTGAAGAGAAGATACGTGAAAGCTTGCATTTTTAAGTCTTTTTGAAAGCTTTGCAGCACAAAGATATATTCTTTTTTTGAAAGATTTGTTTGACAAAGCTTCTTTAAGTAGCTCGCCGCGGGGAGCGATTATAAGTTTTGCTTTTTTGGAAAATGCCAGTGCGACGGCAAGGTCAGGATAGCTGAAAAAGCTGTTCACGTATATTATATCAGGGTTGGTTTCAGAAATTATTTTTTTAAGGTTTTTATATGTATATTTTCCGTAGTCAAGATAGTATGCCGAGCAAAAGAAAAAATCATTTTTGCCGCTGCAAACACTTTTAAGGGAAGTTTTTTCGCCCTTTTCATAGTTTTTTGAAATGACAGTTATGTCAAAATCTTTGCAAATTGAGTTTACGAGATTATAAATACTCACAGCAGGACCGCCACCCTTTTTCTGCGGGTAGAATATGGAAGCAAGTATTAAAATCTTTGGTTTTTTATTGTTCAAAACACCATATCCTTTCCTGTTGTTATAACCTGTTTTTATTATAGCTTATATCAAAAATTAAGTCAATAGAGCCGTATAAGAATTTGCTATTTGAACAAGTTATAATATTGAAGAAATATGAAAGGGAAGAAAAATTATGTTTGTTATGTCTGCGGTTATTATAGCACAGTTTGTTGTTACCATAATAATGGGTATATATTTTGCAAAAACGATTAAAGAAAAAGATGGCGATGTCAGAAAAATAAAAAGGGGAGATGATGGGGAGCTTACAAAGCTTAGAAAAATGCGCGAAATATCGCTTAGTCTCCCATTGTCCGAAAAGGTGAGGCCTTCCGCTTTCAGCGACCTTGTGGGACAGGAAAAGGGAATTAGAGCTTTGCGGGCGGCACTATGCGGGCCCAATCCGCAGCACGTTTTAATATACGGGTCGCCCGGAGTGGGAAAAACGGCAGCCGCAAGACTTATTCTTGAGGAGGCAAAGAAAGAAAAAAATTCGCCTTTTTCGCAGACGGCTAAATTTATTGAAACAGATGCAACGGTTATGCGGTTTGACGAAAGAAATATTGCAGACCCGCTTATAGGGTCGGTGCACGACCCGATATATCAGGGTGCCGGGTCTTACGGGCCTGCCGGTATTCCAAGACCAAAACCGGGGGCAGTGACAAAAGCACACGGAGGAATTTTGTTTATTGATGAAATAGGAGAGCTGCATCCAAGCCAGATAAACAAACTTTTAAAAGTGCTTGAAGACAGAAAGGTTTATCTTGAAAGTGCATATTATTCTGCTGATGACAAAGAAATTCCTCTGCACATTCACGATATATTCAAGAATGGACTCCCGGCAGATTTCAGACTTGTGGGAGCAACAACCAGGTCGCCCGAGGAGATTCCGCCTGCCATAAGGTCCAGGTGTGTTGAGATATATTTTGAAGACCTTGACTATAACGAGCTTTATAAGATTGCAGAAAAAGCCGCAGAAAAAAGTGGATTTGAAGCGGAAGAAGGTGTGTGCACACTTGTTGCCGGGTATGCACAAAACGGAAGAGATGCCGTTAATATGATTCAGTCGGCGGCGGGACTTTGTCTGGTAGAAAAGAGAAAAATTCTTTCGGTAGAAGATATTGAGTGGGTTATTGAAACAGGGAAATATTCAAAAAGATGTGTTCCAAAACTTGAAAGAGAAGAAAGACCGGGCTGTGTCAGCGGTCTTGCCGTTGCAGGAAGCAGGGGCGTTGTGATTGATGTGGAAGCGGATATATCCGACGGGAAAGGAATATTTTTAAGTGGTATTGCCGAGGGGGAAAGCGTGGAAATCGGCGGAAGAAAACTGGATAAAACGTCAAGTGCAAAAGCATCTGTTTCAAATGCCGTTGTTGTTCTGAAAAAATATTTTGGGATTGATTTAAGCGGAAAAAGAATAAACATCAACATTCCGGGCGGAACCTTTGTTGACGGACCTTCTGCGGGGATAGCCCTTTTTATTGCGCTCTATTCAGCGGCAACAAACACGCCGGTTAATTCCTGTATTACAATGACGGGAGAAATTTCTATCTGCGGCAAAGTCAAACCTGTTGGCGGTGTGAGTACAAAACTTGACGCAGCAATTGCTGCCGGTGCCGAATGTGTTATCATGCCGGCTGAAAACAGGCAGGAGAATTTTGACAGACTTCCTATTAAAATATTTTATGTTTCCGACGTTAGAGAAGTTGAAAAAATTGTGTTTGAATCTGCCGACAGCAATACAGGTATTGCGGTGTGATGTCGCTTGACAGTAAAGTATACAAATGATATAATTATAGAGGTCAGAGCTGCATAGTGTGCAGCTCTGATAAGTTTGCAGAAAACCAAAGGAAACTATTCTATTATGCGACAGTACATACAAAAATGTTCTACTTTTTCAGTGAATTTACTGATTTATGGTATGAACGGAGTTTATACCATTTTACCGCTTTATTTGTCACAATATTTTGACAGTGTAAAGCTGGGGTATCTTATGATGATACAACCGCTTCTGCTTTGTATCGCACCATTTTTCTGGGGCGGAATTACTGATAGGGCAAAGTCACAAAACCTTGTACTTGCACTGCTTACCACGGGAGCGGCTCTTGCTTTTGCGGGAATTACTTTTAATAATAATTTTTTGTGGGTTGCTGCGATGCTTGTTTTATATGCACTGTTTCAGGCACCCTACGGTGCGCTTGTTGATGTGCTGACCATTAACTCTGCAGGTATACTCAAGATAAATTACGGAACTTTTCGCATAATGGGTACTTTGGGGTATGGCATTTGTGCTTACATAGTCACACTTTCAAAAAATACTGAATCTGCTTTTGCAGTTTATGTTGCTGTGGCAATTTTATCTGTTATATCTGTTTTGCTTATGCCAAAAGCGGGCGCGCCACGAAGACTCAAGCAAAAAAAGGAAAAGGGCGAAGAGAATCTTTTTAAGAACAAAGAGCTTATGACGCTTATACTGATAATTACGGCATCATATTTTGCATGGGGTTATTATACCAACTTTTTCCCCACATACATCACGGAATCGCTTGGAATGGATAAGAGCAGATGGGGTATAATTGCATTTTTAACTGCATTCAGCGAAGTTCCGTTTTTTATTTACTATTCAAAGATATTCGAGAAAATCAGTATCAGGAATATACTTATAATAACGGGAATAACGCTCATTTTAAGATTTTTGGTTTTTTCTTTTGTAACAAACATAGTGGTGCTCATAATTGTTTGTTTCGTAACGGGACTTTTTATAACTGTGAACATATATTGTGTGACAATTTACATCACAAAAGCCATCGCACCCGGCATGATAAACCGTGCACAGAATATGGCATATGCTATTGGCACGGGGATTCCCAAAATGCTGGCAGGGTGTATCGGCGGGTATATGACGAAATTTCTCGGCGAGAAAGTTTCGTTTGTTCTTTGCGCCGCACTTTGCTTTGCAGCACTTGTTGCCACGCTCCTTAGCAAAAAGACAATGGAAAATATTGATAAGAAAGTGAGAAAACTCTCCTGACAGGTGTCAGGAGAGTTTCTTTTCTAAGTATGAAATTGCTTTTATGTAGCCGTCAAAACCAAAGCCGACAAAGCTTTCCTCACAAAACTGGCGGACAAAAGAAATCTGGCGAAAATCATCTCGCTTTGAAAGGTCGGAAATGTGCACCTCAACAGCAGGGATGTTCACCGCTTTGAGTGCGTCAAGAATTGCAACGCTTGTGTGGGTATATGCAGCGGGGTTTATCACGATGCCGTCATATTTTCCAAGAGCTTTCTGAATTTTGTCCACTATTTTCCCCTCGTGGTTTGACTGAAAAAGTGTGACGCCGATTTTTCTTTCTCTGCAATGGGTTTTAATCATTTTCTTAAGCCGGCAGTATGTATCTTTTCCGTAAATATCCGGCTCTCTTATTCCGAGCATATTTATATTTGGTCCGTTTATAACAAGAATTTTCAAGAGAAAAACAACTCCTTTATTTTTTCTGCAGCTCTCTCCGGAGAATTGGCGTTTTCCACTTCAAAGTGGCAAAAATGCTTATAAAGCGGTTTGCGGCATTGATACATCTCATCAAGGTTTCCTTTATTTGACAGAGGGCGGCCTTCTTTTGACAGAAGAGAGGTGTCGCGTTTTAGCCAGAAAAGTGTTCCGTTGCGGCGCAAAAGGGGAAAGTTTCTTTCTTTTGTAACACAGCCTCCGCCCGTTGCTATAACCACTCCGGATTTTCCGGAGATTTTTTCTATTACTTCCGTTTCAAGATGCCTGAAATGTTCTTCACCATATTTTTCAAAAATTTCGGGTATGCTGCATTTTGCAAGACGGACAATTTCCTCGTCACAATCTACAAATTCTCTGCCAAGAAGACTTGAAAGGGATTTGCCAACAGTGCTTTTGCCGCAACCGGGCATACCGATTAAAATTATATTTTTATTTGAATTTTCAATCTCTTTTATTATTTCTTCTATTTTTTCTTCCGCAATTTCTTTGCCCGAAAAAATCTCTGCTGCTTTTTTTGCCTGAGCAGCAAGCATTGAAAGACCGTTTGAGCAGGCAACCCCAAGAGACCGGGCAGTCTGGATGAGCCTGGTGTTTAAAGGATTATATATAAGGTCTGCCACACCCGAAAGATTTTCAAACCGAGTAATGTCCACAGGTGCCTCGTGCGGAGATGGATACATACCCACCGGTGTGGTGTTTATGATAACCTCTGCATCATAGTGAAGGTGGATATTTGAATAGTTGTTTTCGCCTGTGCGGGAGATTATGACAACGCTTTCTGCACCCAAATCCTCAAGAGCACAACATACAGTGGCGGATGCTCCACCACTGCCGAGTACAACTGTCTTTTTGCCCAAAACAGAGATATTTGCCCTTTTAAGCATGTAGACGAATCCGTAGTAATCTGTATTATACCCATGCCAACCATCACTACTGTAAACCATAGTATTAACACTGCCTATTTTTTCTGCTTCATAAGAGAGATAGGTGCAGTATGGGATTACAGTTTTTTTATATGGTATGGTGACGTTTAAGGCATCTACTGTGGGTGAGGACAAAAAGGAGTACAGCATATCAGGCTCTTTTTCGTAGAGTGTATATTCATAATCGCCGAGGAGATTATGTATTTGCGGAGAAAAACTGTGAGAAAGCCTTTCCCCAAGAAGTCCTGCTTTCATCAGACAACCTCCGTGTAACTTCCAAGATATTTGAATTGTTCGCATATTCCGTCAAGTTCACTCAAAAGCTGGGCAAACTCTTCTGAATACACCGAAGTTTCCAGATCGAAATAGAACATAAATTCAAAATCGCGGTCGGGAATTGGTCTGCTTTCAAGCTTGATTAAATTTATGCCGAGGGCGTAAAAACGGGCAAGGGTTTTATAGAGTGAACCCGGTTTATGAGGCAGTACCATCATAATACTGGTTTTGTCTGCACCCGGATATATTTCCAAGTTTTTTGAAATACAAACAAACCGTGTATGGTTGTTCTGATTGTCCTGAACACAGGATTTTACAATATTAAGACCGTATATTTCTGCACAATTGTGTGAAGACAGAGCAGCTATATCACATCTTTCTGATTCGGAAACCATTTTTGCTGCTATTGCAGTATTTTCACAACAAGTTATTTTAACACCGGTAAGCGATTTTAAAAATTCGCTGCATTGGTTTATTGCCTGCTCATGAGAAAAAATTTCTTTTATATTTGAAAGGGTGGTTCCTTTTTTGGCAAGCAGACTGTGATTTACCTTGATTCTTGCGCTTCGGACTATGTTGAAATTGTGTGAAATCATAAGGTCGTATATTTTATTAACAGAACCTGCACTTGAATTTTCTATTGGCAGAACACCATATTTGCAAAGACCGTTTTCTATTGCGGAAAAAACACCTTCAAAACTGTTGATGTATGTTATGGAAGGCATTTTGAAAAATTTCTCGCATGCCAGCTGTGAATATGCACCTTCAACACCTTGGCAGGCAACCTGTGCTTCTGTGGGAAAAAGTTTTGGGGTGTTTTCTATTGCAGAAATTACATCATTAAAGATATCTGAACGAGGGGCGATGAGCTTTTGCTGATAGGAACGGCTGAGCTCAAACATAAGAGAATAGAGCACCTGCATATAAGATTTAACATCGCTGTTTGTTTTTTTGGACAAGTCAGCAAGAATTTGCCTTTCGCGAGCTGCATTGAGTATTGGCAAATTATGTTCCTTTTTATATGCGGCAATTTCTGCGGATGTGTTCATACGCTCCTCGATGAGTGTGATGAGTTTTCCGTCTATATCGTCAATTTTATTTCTGAGATTATCAAGATTCATAGTTTTTCATCCTTTCAAACTTCCAAGATACGCATCATAAATTGCTATAGCACAGGCAGCCTCAACAGGAGCAACTGCGCGTGGTACAATGCAAGGATCGTGACGACCATGTGTTGAAACTACCGTTTCTTTTTTCTCACTGAGAGAAACACTGTTCTGTTCTTTTGCGATGGATGGAGTAGGTTTTATCGCTATGCGAAAGACAATGTCTTCACCGGAGGTTATTCCGCCTAAAATGCCACCGTGGTTGTTGGTTTTGGTATGTATTTCACCGTCTTTAACACAAAATTCATCATTGTTTTCACTGCCAAAGAGACCGGCACAATTAAACCCGTTTCCAAATTCAATGGCTTTCACTGCCGGGATTGCAAAAACCGTCCGGGAAATTTTGTTCTCCATTCCATCAAACATGGGGTCGCCAAGTCCTGCAGGAACATTTTGTGCCAGGCATTCTATAATTCCTCCAACAGAGTCAAGGTTTTTTCTGGCATTTTCTATCACAGATTCAAATTTTTCAGGGTTTGTTTCACCGTGAATGCTTTTAACACAGGCAGAAATAACTATACCTTGTTTTTCAAGTATCTGTTTAAAAATTCCACCGGCTATGCATAGTGGCGCTGTGAGCCGACCTGAAAAGTGGCCGCCGCCTGTGGGGTCGGCAAAACCGTCGTGTTTTACAAAAGCAGTATAGTCGGCATGGCCCGGCCTTGGAACATCCCGGAGATTTGCATAGTCGGAGGGACGGGTGTTTGTGTTTTCAATAATGGCACAAAGGGGTGCGCCGCAGGTAGTGTCATTCACAAGACCCGACAAAAACCTCACTTTGTCTTCTTCCTTGCGGGGAGTGGACAGTTTATTTTTTCCGGGAGCACGTCGGTCGAGAAACTGCTGGAGCTTTTGCATATCAATAGTAATGCCTGCAGGCAGATTGTCTATGCAAACGCCTATTGCCGGGGAGTGAGAC
>JAZNIU010000040.1:0-18744 GCA_045577655.1 Clostridia bacterium | reverse complement strand
ATGTAGGTGCTTTTGCTTTGCAAAAATATATTTCTTACCCTTTCTCCTTATAAAAAACCTTGAACACCAATATTTCGGCAAGCAGGCAGACGGGCAGTGCCGCAAAGAAGTCGACTGCCGAGTGTTGCTTTATAAACATTGTTGAAAGGCAAATCAAAAGAGCTGCAATGGCAACAAATGTTTTCGCGAGTTTTGACACGTCTTTTGTCCTCAGCCAGACCGACGCTATTCCTATGGAATATGCACAGTGCAGCGACGGGCAGACGCCTGTGTTGGTGTCAAATGCATATATAAGACCTATGCAGTCAGTCAGAAAATTTTCTCTGGGAAACACTGCGGGACGCAGGTTCTGGCAGTTGGGATAGATAATATATACAAGCATTGCGCAGACCTGTGTTATTATGATATAGGTCTGCAGTTTTTTGAAACTGTCCACATCATAAAGAGCAAACCGGACGAGCGAAAAAACTATCAGCCCGTACCAGAACACATAAGGCAACAAAAACCATTCACAAAAAGGAATTATATCGTCGAGCGCGCAATGTATTACATGGCATTTTTCTGCCGGAATTAAATTTTCGGTTAAAAAATAAAGAGCAAAATACACCACCCAGCCGAGAAGCAGTTTAAGATGGGAAAATTTTGGGCTATTTAATTTTGAAAGACGGAAGTCTTTGTAATCTACAGTCTGCAACCTCATCGCCTTTCCTCCTTCTGCGTGTTTTTGGGATAGAGCCGTTTTGGAATGTTGCGGTATGGAACAACAGTATGTTCGGGCAAGTTTTTGGCAATATCCGTAATCTCTTTCATCAGACAGTCGCATATACGGCGACGCTCTTCTGCAATGGGCACATCTGCCATAAATTTAACCGCTTTTCCCAGACACATTATTTTGAGGTTGGGTGCTATATAAAGCGGTACAAAAGAGATTTCTCTGCCCGTACGTTTATGGTAGAGCTTTGCAACATCCACAAACCCTTCCTGAAATTCATAAACAATATTATTGTGTTTTTTGTCCTGTTCAGGAAAAATTACAACATTGTTCCCATCCTGCAATTTTGCAACAGATTCTTTGAAAGTCTTTAAAATGCGGCCGTCTCTGTAAACAGCAATTGTCCGGGCGTTATTGAAAATAAGCACCGACAAAGGTGCAATTATGTAGGATGCAAATTTAAAAAATGGACGCTGCCATTTCGGTTTTCCAGACCAGAAGTCCTGATAGGCGTATGCCGGCACTTCTTTAAGTTTCATCATAGGTGCCGCACACCAGGTATAAAAATTGTCGGGGAAAAACAGTTCACAGGCAATGGGCCCGTGAAGCTGTGCGTGATTGCCAACAATAATGCCGGGTTCTGCGGGAATGTTTTCCATTCCCTCTATATTCATTCTTGGATAAACCAGCCACAATAAAAATCTTAAAAATTTAAAAAGTCTTTTTTTCACCGTTTGTCTGCCTTCCTGTGTATTCAACCGTTTGAAATTGGCGCACAAAACAATTTTACCAGGAGTAAAAATGCTTGCTTGCAAGGGCATTTTTGCGACGCCGTCAATTGATGCGGTGCTCGAAAGAGCACAAAAGAGCGACCGCTCCTTAAGAATTTTATAAAAAATTCTGTATGCATCCATTATAGCAAACAAAAAATTTAAAATCAATCTTTCTTCGCTCCTTTTTTCCCGAAAAATAAATAATTTTGACTTTTCTTAAATTTATGATATAATATTTTTAGCAAAATGCAACCTTTTGAGGTTTAAAAAAGTATTAAACATGAAAAAATAAAAAAGGAGAATTCATCATGAAAAAAATTACATTTATAATTGCAATTCTGGCACTTGTTGTTCTGGCAGGTTGCGGAAACAAACAAAACGAAACTTCAAACGACGTAAAAGACCCGCAGACATCAGTTACCGTTACTGACGACGCTGAAGAAAATGTTTCTTCCGAAAACAAAGAGGACAAAAAAGAAGACAATAAAAAACAGGAAGAAGAAAAGAAAGAAGAAACAACCAAGGAAGAAGAAAAGAAACCTGAAGAGCTTCCCGCTTCAAAGCCTCAGGCGGATACACGTCCTCTCACTGAAATTATGGCATCTCTCACAAATGGCATAGAAGACCTCCCTGCTTGTATGGAAGCACCTCTCGATGAGGAAA
The DNA here is from genome assembly GCA_045577655.1 of Clostridia bacterium. Classification (GTDB taxonomy): domain Bacteria; phylum Bacillota; class Clostridia; order RUG12999; family RUG12999; genus RGIG7450. The sequence continues at coordinate 16,596 of JAZNIU010000040.1, read as the reverse complement.
ACTTCACTTTCCTTTCTTTTGGCGACTACATTGAAGGCGCAGAAGGTCTTGCTAGCGAAGCTATGATTAACGCAGTTGCACACTCTGTTGTGCTTGTTCGTCTCCCCGAAGGTTCTGACGTTGCCGCTTTTGCTGCACAGGTTAAAGCAAATGCCAACCCTCGAAAATGGGTTTGCGTTGAAGCTGAAAAGGTGAGCGTTGTAACAAAAGGCAACCTTGTTCTGCTCGCTATGTCAAGAGAAGCTACTGTTGATGCCATAGTTGCAAACTTCAACAAATAATAAAAACAGCGAGGTATAACCTATGCTTTTTTCAGGCATAACCTTTTTGTACTTTTTTCTGCCGGTTGCAGCAATTTACTTTTTGCTGCCCGGCAGATTTAAAAATGCTTTTTTACTTATAATAAGTCTGCTTTTCTACTTTTTCGGCGAACCAATATACATTTCCCTGCTGCTTTTTTCTTCTCTTTCCGACTGGCTGCACGGACTGTATATCGAAAAACGCCGTGGTACAAAGCAGGCTAAATTTGCGCTTGTTTCCGCAATTGTTATAAACATTGCGTTGCTCGTCGTATTTAAGTATACCGACTTTTTCATTTCCACAATAAACACCATCTTTTCGGCAAATATTCCCCTCACGGGAATTGAACTTCCAATCGGGATAAGCTTTTTCACTTTCCAGACAATGAGCTATTCCATTGATGTTTATCGTGGAGATGCCCACGCGGAGAAAAACATTGCAAGCTTTGCAACCTATGTCTGTCTTTTCCCGCAGCTTATCGCCGGACCCATCGTGCGATATACCGATGTTGCAAAAGAACTTGACCACCGCACCGTCACTATTCATAATGTGTCAGACGGGATTTTGCGGTTTTGTGTGGGACTTGGAAAAAAAGTTTTAATTGCAAACCTTTTGGGCGAGCTTTGCTCAAACTTTGCGGCAGCCGACGAGAAAAGCATACTCTTTTACTGGGTAAACGCCATTTCTTTCTCTCTGCAGATTTATTTTGATTTTTCCGGCTACAGCGATATGGCGATCGGTCTTGGAAAAATGTTTGGATTTAATTTCCCGGAAAACTTTAATTATCCTTTCATTTCACGTTCCATAACAGAATTCTGGAGAAGATGGCACATGACTCTTGGAACATGGTTCAGGGATTATGTCTATATTCCCCTTGGCGGCAACCGGGTTTCAATTGGCAAATGGCTCCGCAACATTGCGGTTGTCTGGCTTCTCACCGGTTTCTGGCACGGTGCACAGTGGAATTTTGTTATCTGGGGTGTATTTTTCGGAATTATACTCATTTTAGAAAAGCTTTGGATTTCAAAGCTTCTTTCAAAACTTCCACGGGCGATAGAGCATATATACACTTGTTTTATTGTGCTCATAAGCTTTGTTATTTTCAGCTCCGACACAGGAATAAGCTTTTTCACCAATTTAAAAGCTATGTTTGGCGGCAGTGCTCTGCCTTTCGTAAACGATGTTACGCTTTACAATATTAAAAGCTTCTGCGGAACTTTGGCAGTTGCTTTAATAGGGGCAACTCCTCTGCCCAAAAAAATCTGGGAAAGGGTTACAAAACGGACCGGCTTTATTGTTTGCCCGATAGGTGCTGTGCTTTTGCTTGTGGTTTCCACTGCTTTTATAGTGAATGGCTCCTTTAATCCGTTTTTATATTTCAGGTTTTAATTATGAACAAGATAAAATCAGTTTTAACTATTATATTGTTCTGCACCGTTCTTTTTGGTGTTTGCGGCATGTATTTTCTTTTGCCGAACAAGGAATTTTCTTTTGCCGAACGCAGAAAACTTGCACAGTTCCCTGAGCTTTCGGCTGCCTCTGTTTTTGAGAGCGAATTCTCCGGCAAGCTGGAAGACTATCTTTTGGACCACATTCCCTTCCGCGAAAGCTTCAGACGTATTAACGCCGTGACCCGAACCTCTGTTTTAGGACAAAAAGACGTGAACGGTCTGTGGCTTGAAAAAGGACACATTTTTAAATATGACGGCGCACTCCAGCCCAAACAGGCAGAATATGGTGCAAAACTTATTGAAAAATTGGCCAAAGAAATGTTTGACGGCAAAAATGTGTATTATTCTGTAATTCCTGATAAAAATTATTATCTGACAGGGTCGGACCGTCCCCGGTTTGAATATGAAAAGCTTGGGGATATTCTGGCGGAAAACATTTCTTCCGCAACATATATCGACATTTTCGACACACTTTCTCTTGAGTCATATTATAAAACAGATTCCCACTGGTCGCAGGAGAAAATTTTGCCAACAGCAAACAAGTTGCTTGGCGGCATGGGTATGTCCCCCGCCAATGAAAAGGATTTCACTCTTAAGAGCTTATCGCCATTTTACGGCGTATATTCGGGTCAGGCTGCACTCACCTCTTCTTCCGATGTCATAAACTATCTTTCAAGCGACTATACTGATAGTGCAAAAGTTTACGGAATTGACAAAGAAACGCTTAAAAATGTGTTTGGCGTGGAAGATACTCTTGTCCCCACAGTATATGCGCCCGAAAAGCTTTCGGGCACAGACGGGTACGACATTTTCCTGTCGGGAGCCCAGCCCATTGTGATAATGGAATGTGAAAACGCAAAAACCGACCGTGAGCTTATCCTGCTGCGCGATTCCTACGGCTCAAGTATTTCTCCTTTGATGTTGGGAGCCTACTCTAAAATAACACTTGTTGACTTAAGGTACATCCCTTCTGTCATCATTTCAGATTATATTGATATCGAAAGTGCTGACGATGTGTTATTCCTTTATTCAACCTCGCTTTTAAACAGCTCTATGCTTATGAAATAATTGGCACATATTCCTTGACATTATTCGCGGTTTGTGCTATAATAAACTTTAAATTTATTATATCTGGAGATGATTTTGATGAAAAACTATAAGGTAGGTATCGTTGGTGCTACAGGCATGGTAGGCCAGAGATTTATCACACTTCTTGCAAACCATCCTTGGTTTGATATTACAGTTTTAGCCGCAAGCAGCCGTTCAGCAGGCAAACCCTATGAAGAAGCTGTCGGTTCAAAATGGCTTATGCAGACAGAAATTCCCGAAAAAGTAAAATCTATGGTTGTTTACGATGCAGAAGCAGATGTTGAAAAAATCGCTTCTATGGTTGACTTCATTTTCTGTGCTGTAAATATGCCAAAAGCAGAAATTAAAGCTCTTGAAGAAAAATATGCGAAAGCTGAATGTCCTGTTGTTTCCAACAACAGTGCTCACAGATTCACTGACGATGTTCCTATGGTTGTTCCGGAAATCAACCCTGAACACATAGACATAATTCCTGCTCAGAGAAAAAGACTTGGTACAAAAAAAGGCTTTATCGCCGTTAAATCCAACTGTTCTCTCCAGAGCTATGTTCCTGCTCTTCATCCACTTATGGACTTAGGAATAAAACGTGTGGCTTGTTGTACATACCAGGCTATTTCAGGTGCCGGCAAAACTTTTGAAACCATGCCGGAAATTCTTGATAACGTTATCCCCTACATTGGCGGCGAAGAAGAAAAGTCCGAAAAAGAACCGCTTAAACTCTGGGGCAAAATTGAAGGGGACAAAATTGTTTCTGCAGACGCTCCTCTGTTCACAGCTCAGTGTATCCGTGTTCCCGTAACAGACGGTCACCTTGCAGCAGTTTTTGCAGAATTCGAAAAAGATATAACCAAAGAAGAAATAATAGAAAGATGGACATCTTTCAAAGGTGCGGCTCAGCTTCTTAACCTGCCCAGTGCTCCGAAACAGTTCCTCCACTATTTTGAAGAGGACAACAGACCCCAGCCAAAACTTGACAGAGACCTTGAAAACGGTATGGCTGTGAGCATCGGCAGACTCCGTGAGGATAACCAATTCTCTTACAAATTTGTTTGTCTTTCTCATAATACCCTTCGTGGTGCAGCCGGCGGTGCAGTACTGCTTGCCGAACTTCTCTGCGAGAAAAATTATATATAAACTGTTAGGGGATATTTCATATATCCCCTTTTTTAACTTGAAAGAAGGTTTTTCAAATGACAAATATTATATTAAATGGTTGCAGCGGAAAAATGGGAAGAGCCATCACTTCGCTTGCAAACGCCCGTGAAGATGTTTCTATAGTGTGCGGTGTTGACATTTCTCCCTGCTCTTTTGACTATCCTGTCTATTCGTCCTATGACGATATTAAAGAAGCAGCCGATGTTGTAATAGACTTTTCTCATCCCTCTGCTTTTGATGCTGTTACTTCATACTGCATCAGAACAAAAACTCCGCTTATTATGTGCACAACAGGTCTTTCCTCGGAACAACGCAAGTTTTTGTCCGAGATGTCAAAGTCTGTTCCCGTGTTTTTCTCGGCAAATATGTCGCTCGGCGTAAATCTTATCACCATGCTGGCAAAAAAGGCTGCAGAAATTTTGTGCGACAGTTTTGATATAGAGATTGTTGAAAAGCATCATAATCAGAAAATAGATGCCCCCAGCGGAACTGCTCTTTCCCTTGCGGAAGAAATTGCAGAGGTTTTGCCTTATGAAGCAGAGTTCACCTATGACAGAACAGGCAGAAGATGTGTAAGAGGCAAAAAAGAAATAGGCATCCATGCAGTGCGTGGCGGAAATATCGTGGGCGACCATTCTGTTATTTTTGCCGGCAACGATGAAATTGTTGAAATCAGTCACCACGCTGCAAGCAAAGAAGTTTTTGCGGCAGGCGCAATAAAAGCAGCGACTTTTATGAAGAACAAACCTGCCGGAATGTATTCCATGAAAGAACTTGTAAACGAATTATAATAACTTGTAATTTATATTCGGAGGCATAAATTTGAACAAACAATTTTATGAATATATATATAAAATTACAAAAGATGTAACTCCCCTTCCTGTTGATTGCGGCAAACTATGTGACGGTGCCTGCTGCAAAGGAGACAGCGATATGGGGATGTATCTTTTCCCGGGGGAAAACGTGATGTTTTCTCCTGCTGAAGAATGGACCAACATCAAAAAAAGCGGGTTTACATATGGAAACAACCGAGCGCTGTTTTTTGGTTGTGACGGCAGCTGCGACCGTGCAATGCGCCCACTTGCCTGCAGAATTTTTCCGCTTTTCCCTTATGTTGATATTACGGGAAACCTTGAGATTATTATGGACCCGCGGGCAAAATCTCTCTGTCCGCTTGCAATGGCTCTTGACATATCAGAACTTGACCCGCATTTTTTGCGGACAATGTCCTATGTTTTAAGACTTATGTCCAAAAACTCTGTCATTTTTTCCTATATGTTCGAAGTTAGCAGATTTGTTGATGAAACGAAAAGTTTTCTTGAAAAATTGTCCTATTGACTTTCATAGCCTATTTTGCTATAATACATACACGTTGTTGGATTACCAACAGTTTTGAAAGGAAAAGCTTTATGAAGATTATTATTGTAGGTTGCGGTAAAGTCGGACAAAAACTTGCCGAAAGACTAAGTAAAGAAAATGACCATGATATTACCGTTGTTGACTTGCGCTACAACGTTGTTCAGGATCTGGTCAATGAATATGATATAATGGGTATTGCGGGCAGCGGAATGAGCGTTGACACGTTAAACGATGCAGGTGTTGAGTCTGCAGACGTGCTTATTGCAGCAACCGATTCGGACGAGCTTAATCTTCTGATATGTTTCCTGGCTAAAAAAAGCGGCGGCTGCCAGACTATTGCCAGAGTAAGAAACCCCGGATATGCCAAAGAGCTTAATTTCTTTAAAGACGACCTTGGTCTTGAGATGATTATCAACCCCGAGCTTACAGCCGCAAGAGAAATTGCAAGAATTCTGCGTTTTCCCTCTGCTATACAGATTGACACTTTTGCCAAAGGCAGAGTTGAAATACTGAAATTTCTTATTGCCGACGACTCCCCGCTTGACCATTTAAGGATTGCAGACCTTGGCACAAAAATCGGTTGTGACATCCTGGTTTGCGGTGTTGAACGAGGCGACGAGGCTTTTATCCCGGGTGGCGATTTTGTGCTTAAAAAGGGCGACTATATCAGCATTGTATCTTCGGTTAAAAATGCTGCCGAATTTTTCCATAAAATAAATGTTAAGACCAATAGGGTAAAAGACACCATCATTGTCGGCGGCGGCGAGATTTCTGTATATCTTGCAACAATGCTGCTGCAGACAGGCATAAACGTTAAAATTATTGAGAAAGACCCTGCTCGCTGCGACCAGCTCTGTCAGCTGCTTCCCAAAGCAACCATCATCTGCGGCGACGGCACGGAAAAAAGACTTCTCCTGGAAGAGGGGCTGCAATATGCCGAGTCTTTTGTTGCCCTTACAAATATCGACGAGGAAAACGTTCTTCTTTCCCTTTTTGCAAAGAGCCAGTCAGAAGCAAAGCTTGTAACAAAAATCAACCGTATAGATTATGATGATGTTGTTGCAGGCCTTGGTCTTGGAACAACTATTTATCCAAAAGAAATTGCTGCTGAGTATATCGTGAGATTTGTTCGTGCCATGAACAACTCAATCGGTAACAATATTGAAACCATGCATCTTATTTTAGACGGCAAAGCGGAAGCGCTCGAATTCAGAATTACTGAAAATTCGCCCGTATCCGGCGTTGCAATAGAAAACCTAAACCTTAAAGACAATATTCTTATTGCCTGCATACACAGAAAAGGCACAATCATCACTCCGCGTGGCCGCGATGTTATCCTCCCCGGCGACACAGTTATTGTTGTCACCACCAATACCGGATATAATGACATTGGCGACATTTTGAAATAGAGGAACGAATATGAATTACAGATTGATTTTTCACACTTTGGGGCTTGTACTCAACTGCGAAGCAGCCTTTATGTTGTTGCCTCTTATTTGTGCAATAATTTACGGCGAATCCTCCATGATCAAGGTTTTCACCGCTTGTATTTTAATATGTTTGCTTTGTGGAATGCTTCTTTTGCTTGCTAAACCGAAAATCAAGGTTTTATATTCTAAAGAAGGGTTTGTCTCGGTTGCGCTATGCTGGATAGCCTTAAGCCTTTTTGGGTCACTTCCTTTTATTTTTTCAGGAAGTGCAAACGTTATAGATGCTTTTTTTGAAACCGTATCCGGTTTTACAACAACAGGCGCATCAATTTTTGGTGATGTTGAAATTTTGCCGAAATCTCTTCTCTTCTGGCGAAGCTTTACACACTGGATAGGCGGTATGGGGATACTTGTTTTTCTGGTTGCAATTCTTCCCGTTTCGGGTGGCAGCAACCTCTACCTTTTAAAAGCAGAAAGCCCCGGTCCCACCGTCAGTAAATTTGTACCTAAAATAAAATTAACCGCAACAATTTTGTACGGCATATATATTGCTCTCACAGGGCTTCAAGTAATCTTTTTACTGCTTGGCAAAATGCCTCTTTATGATGCATTGCTCACCGCTTTCGGTACTGCAGGAACAGGCGGATTTGGGTTTAAGAATTCGGGTTTTTCAGAATATTCACCTTATGTTCACTATGTTATAACAATTTTTATGACGCTTTTTGGTGTGAATTTTTCTGTTTATTATCTCCTTCTTATAAAAAAATTCCGTGCGGCCTTTTCACTTAGCGAGGTGAAAGTATATTTATGCATAATACTCGCTGCAGTAGCTATTATTTTCTTTAACTGCCGCGGACTATATTCAACAACAGAAGAAACTTTCAGATATGTAGCTTTTCAGGTGTCTTCCATAATCACCACAACCGGCTACAGTACAGCAGACTTCAATCTCTGGCCCGAGCTTTCAAAAACAGTGCTGCTCCTGCTCATGTTTATTGGTGCTTGTGCCGGTAGCACGGGCGGTGGCGTGAAGGTTTCCAGAATTGTCATTTTGCTTAAAAGTATTGTTAAAGAGGTTAAACTTGTGGCACACCCCAAAAGCACCCATAAAATAACAATGGACAATCATCTGGTAGAGCACGAAACTGTGCGTTCCGTCAACGTTTTTATGGTTGCATACATCAGCTTGTTTGCTTCTTCTCTGCTTATGCTCAGTATAAACGGGCTTGATTTTACAACAAACTTTTCAGCAACTCTTGCGACGCTTGGCAATATCGGCCCCGGTTTGTCGCAGGTTGGACCAATGGCAAACTATTCTGTTTTTTCGGGATTTTCAAAACTCATTTTGTCTCTTAACATGCTTATAGGACGACTTGAAATTTTCCCGATGATAATCCTTTTTTCTCCATATACATGGAAAAAATAAATAGATTATTGAAATTTTAGTGTTATTGTGTTATAATATTCCTATGTATGAAAATTCATAGGAATATTTTATTATAGGTGTCTTATTATGCATTCAGATAATCAGCTTCTTTATAAACTGTTTTCAAATATTACAAACGAAGAGATTCTGGAAAAAGCTTTCAACGCAATTCTCTCTTCTGATGAGCAGTCTGTTCTGTCCGAACGACTTGAATCTGCTCTTTTGATAGAAGACGGGCTTCCCATGAGCGACATTGCTGCTGCTACCGACTGCAGTGCACTTGTTGTGGCCAAAATACGCGACATGCTTGAATCTTCCGATATTACTTTGGGCGACTATCTCTTCCCAAAAACAATAAACCAATACACCGTTTTTGCAGAGGTGTATGATACTCTCACAGAAAATGTGGAATACGAGCGCAGATGTGACTATATCTGTTCTATTCTAAAAAAATATAATTCTTCCCCCGAAATTGTTCTTGACCTTGGTTGCGGAACGGGAAGTATAACCACTCTTCTTGCCAAAAAAGGCTATAATATGATTGGCGTGGATTTGTCGGCTGAGATGCTTGATGTTGCACATAGAAAGGCATTGGATGAAAACCTTGATATTCTCTATGTGAATCAGCCCATGGAAGATTTTGAGCTTTACGGAAGTGTGGGGCTTGTCACATGTCTGCTGGATAGCCTTAACTATCTAACCGAAGAGGAACAGATTTTTAACACATTTAAGCTTGTTCATAACTACCTTGACCCAAACGGTCTTTTCATATTTGATATAAATACAAAGCATAAGCTTAAAAATGTTCTTGCGGGAAATACTTTCTGCGGAGAAGGCGAAAATGTATTCTATTCGTGGGAAACCACCTACGACCCTGAAGAAGAAATTTGCGAATATTATCTCAACTTTTTCATAAAAGAGGGCGAGAAATATATCCGCAAAGAAGAAGCTCACTACCAGAGGGCCTATTCCGTTTCTTTTTTCAAAAAAATACTTAAAAAGTGTGGTTTTGAGCTTTTGGATGTCTTTGACGACCTAAGCTTTAACCCCATTTCCAAAAATTCTGAAAAGGTGTTTTTTGTTGCAAGAAAACCCACAGAATGAAAGGAGCCATAAAAAGTGTATCGTATTTTGATTGTGGACGAAGAGGAAAAAATACGCGAGGTTTTAAAAGAATATGCCTCTTTTGAAGGGTATGAAGTAACAGAGGCAAAAGACGGTATGGAAGCCGTGAATATATGTCGTGAGCAAAATTTTGACCTTATAATTATGGACGTAATGATGCCCCGGCTGGACGGATTTTCCGCCTGCAAAGAAATTAAGAAATTTTCTGACACTCCCGTGCTTATGCTTTCTGCACGTGGGGAAGAGTATGACAAACTGTTTGGTTTTGAAATTGGTGCAGACGACTATGTTGTCAAACCTTTTTCTCCAAAAGAGGTTATGGCAAGAGTTCGCGCTATTATCAACCGGTATAATTTGTCATCTAAAAAAGAAACCACCTTTAAAATAGACGGACTTGAAATAGACATCCCCGGCAGAAATGTCTTTATTGACGGAGAAAAAGCCGTTATGACACCCAAAGAATATGAACTTTTATTCTATCTTGTTTTAAACAGAGGACTTGCTCTTTCAAGAGAAAAGCTTTTGTCAGACGTCTGGGGATTTGACTTTTTTGGCGACGACCGTACGGTGGACACACACATAAAGATGCTTCGCACAAGTCTGGGCAAATACCGTGACCATATAGTCACCTTGCGAGGACTTGGATATAAATTCGAATAATCTTTAGAAGGTATGTTATTTATGCGTAAACCAATGAAACTCAGCCGTAAACTGTGGATATATTTTGGCGGCTTTGCCATATTTATTCTCGGTCTGCTCTGGATTATACAAATAATATTTTTAAACAGCTTTTACGAAACCATGAAAGTGGTTGAAATAAAAAATACAGGTGCCGACATTGTACGCGAATATAATACCGGCAGGTTGGAGCTTCTTGACATGGTTGTCAAAGCCCATTTTGAGAACGGACTTTCTGTCGGCGTGTATGACGCCTACGGAAAACCTATTATTGGTGCAGACAGTCCCGGTAGTGCCGGCTATACTCACCAGCTTTTACCGGAAGTTGTAGAAAAACTTGCTTTTTCAGGGCAGGCTTCTGTCTCCTTTGTTTCAAAAGACTCTTCAAACAGATATAATTCTGCGGTCTTTGGAGCAATTTTAAAGGGAAGTTCTGTCGGTACGCTCTATCTGTGTCTTTCCTCCCCTCTTGAGCCTATGGGAGCTACCACACAGGTTTTAAAAACCCAGCTGCTCATTGTTACAATAATATCTCTTATAATTGCATTTATACTTTCCTTTTTCATTTCGCGCAAACTGTCAAAACCCATATCAGACATAACAATGTCTGCCACCGGGTTTATAAAAGGCAACTACGATGTCACCTTTAAAGGCGCAAACTATGAAGAAATAAATCAACTCTCATCAGTGCTGAACCACGCAGCGTACGAGCTTAAAAAGACGGATATTCTCCGTCGTGACCTTATGGCAAATGTCACCCACGACCTTAAAACGCCGCTTACAATAATCCGCTCTTATGCGGAAATGATTCATGACATTTCAGGTGACAACCCTGAAAAACGAAGTGAACACGCACATGTCATTATGGAAGAAGCTGATCGTCTCTCACTTCTTGTAACGGATATTCTTGATTTGTCAAGAATGGAGTCGGGAGTTATCTCACTGAACAAACAACCCTTTAACATAACAGAAAGTATAAACCGCGCTCTCACCAGCTTTTCTGTTTTTGCCGAGAAAAACGGCTACACATTTGACATTTCCTGTAATGAAAGTTATAATGTCCTTGGAGATGAAGCACGTATTCAGCAGGTTATATATAACCTTATAGGCAATGCAATAAATTACACCGGCGAAGACAAAAAAGTGAAAATTGTTGCTGAAAAATCGGGTGAATTTGTAAGAGTATGTATTTCAGACACAGGAAAGGGCATACCGGCAGAAGAACATCCTTATGTCTGGAACAGATATTATAAATCTTCTGTGTCACACCATCGCCTGCAAAATGGCACTGGTGTTGGCCTTGCGATTGTTAAAAACATCTTTGAGCTTCACGGCATAAACTATGGAATAATAAGCGAAACCGGATGCGGCTCAACATTTTGGTTCGAGCTACCCTTAATATAATGGAGGAACAGATTATGGATTTTAAAAACTATTTTAAAAACTATCCCGACCGGGATGGCTTTTTTGGGAAATATGGCGGGTGCTATGTTCCCGATAATTTAAAAAAGGCTATGAAAGAAATAACCGAAGCATATTTCAGCATCTGTCAGTCAAGAAAATTTATCAACGAGCTTCGCAGAATAAGAACAGAGTTTCAGGGCCGTCCCACTCCAATAACTCACCTTGAACGTCTGTCCAACAGTCTTGGCAATGTTCATCTTTATGCAAAAAGAGAAGACCTTAACCACTCGGGCGCACACAAACTCAATCACTGTATGGGTGAAGCTCTTCTGGCAAAATATTTGGGCAAGAAAAAAGTTATTGCCGAAACAGGTGCAGGTCAGCATGGCGTGGCTCTTGCAACCGCTGCTGCCTATTTTGGTCTTGAATGTGATATATACATGGGCGCAGTGGACATAAAAAAACAGGCACCCAATGTTGCCAGAATGAAAATACTCGGTGCGAATGTCATCGAGGTTACTCACGGACTTGCAACCCTTAAAGAAGCTGTGGACGCTGCTTTTGAAGCGTATAGCCGCGAATACAAAGACAGCATCTATTGTATCGGCTCGGTTCTTGGACCACACCCATTCCCCATGATGGTCCGTGATTTCCAGAGTGTTATCGGCATTGAAGCAAGAGAGCAATTTGTCGGCATGACAGGTCATCTCCCCGACGCAGTTGTTGCCTGTGTCGGCGGCGGTTCAAATGCGGCAGGTATGTTTGCAGGTTTTTTAAATGACCCTGTAGATATTTATGGTGTTGAGCCTCTGGGCAAAGGCGAAAAGCTGGGTGACCATGCGGCAAGCTTAAAATATGGTACAGAAGGAATTATGCACGGCTACAACAGTATTATGCTGAAAGATGAAAATGGCGAGCCTGCTCCCGTTTACTCGGTTGCAAGCGGTCTTGACTATCCCTCTTCCGGTCCCGAACATGCATTTCTTCGTGACAGTGGCCGCGTAACCTACGACGTTATAGATGATGAAGCTGCTATTGACGCTTTCTTCACTCTGGCACGACTCGAGGGCATTATCCCTGCACTTGAAAGCTCACACGCAGTTGCCTATGCAATAAAACTTGCAAAGGAAATGGACCACGGTTCTGTTCTTATAAACCTCTCGGGCAGAGGCGACAAGGATATGGACTATGTAATTGAAAAATATGGAATAAGATAAATAAAAATGGTGGCGAAAAAGCCACCATTTTTTATAGCTCTATTTTTGGTTTTGGAAGATTTATTTTGAAATATGCGGCAATAATACGTATCACCATTATAACTACCATACTTATAAGGATTGCCGTTCCAAAGCTTATCTGGCTCAGAAGAATTGCACATAAAATTGCTCCGGCAATGGAAGCACAGGCATAAATATGTTTTTTAAAAACATAAGGTTGCTCTCCTGCCAGAAGGTCGCGGATAATACCGCCGCCAATACCGGTGATAACACCCGTGAAAACAAGCAGAAAGACGTTTTCTCCTCCGCAGATTTTATAGGCGTGGGCAACGCCTGTGACTGTAAATGCCGCAAGTCCTGCCGAATCCATAAGTACCATAAAAATGTTATAGAAAATTCTGTTCAGCAACAGCCTGTAGACCGCCGGAATGCAAATTACAAGGGAAACAACTGCAGCTATAAGACAGTATATAGGGTTTGTGAACATAACAGGCGGGGTAACCCCTATGACAATGTCTCTAAGCACACCGCCGCCTACCGTTGTAATAGCCCCCAGTATCATTATTCCAAAAATGTCAAACTTCTTTTTTATGCCGAGTATTGCACCTGACATTGCAAACGCCACCGAACCTATTATTTCCAGAATAAAAATAATATTTTCCATATTCTTCCCTCAAAAAACTAAATTTCTGCAATAACCTCAATTTCAACAAGAGCGCCCTTGGGCAAAGCCGCAACTTCAACGCAGGACCTTGCCGGTTTTTGGGCAAAATGTTTTGCATACACTTCATTGAACTTTGCAAAATCTTTCATATCCTTTAAAAAGCAGGTTGTCTTCACAACATTTTCAAGGCCGCAATCTGCCGCGTGAAGCACCTCAGAAAGGTTTTTAATTACCTGCTCTGTCTGGGCAGAAATGTCTGCTCCCGTCAGCTCCCCTGTTTTAGGGTCTATCGGTATCTGCCCTGAAGTTATAACCATATTGCCCGTTCTTATTGCCTGGGAATATGGGCCTATTGCCGCAGGGGCTTTTACTGTTTCAATCTTTTTCATTTTTGTCTCCTACGAAAGATAAAACCCATTTTACATAAAGTAAGACGGGTTTTATTTTATTTCTTATTTTCTTGCAACCTTTGTTTCAACTGCAGCTTTTGCAACAGCCTGTGCAACTGTTTTGCCTATACGATTGTCAAAAGCTTTGGGAAGAATGTAGTCTGCTGTGAGTTCTTCGTCTGAAACGAGATTTGCTATAGCATAGGAAGCCGCAAGTTTCATTTCTTCGTTTATCTCACTTGCACGAACATCCAGCGCTCCTCTGAATATTCCCGGGAAAGCAAGAACGTTGTTTATCTGGTTGGGGAAGTCGGAACGACCTGTACCAACAACTGCAGCGCCTGCTGCAAGTGCTTCGTCACGGGTGATTTCAGGAACAGGGTTTGCCATGGGGAAAACAATTGGGTTTTCGTTCATAGATTTGATGTTTTCTGCTTTCACGATATTAGGAGCAGAAACGCCTATAAACACATCAGCACCAACAAGAGCATCCAAAAGCGTACCTGTCATTTTTTCTCTGTTTGTTTTCTTGCTCATTTCCTCATGAGCAGAGTTAAGCCCTTCCATACCTTCGCAGATAATTCCGAACTTGTCGCAAAGAATCATATTTTTCACGCCGAGACGGAGAAGGTGGTTTGCAATCGCAATGCCTGCAGAGCCTGCGCCGTTGATAACAAGTTTAATTTTATCAATATCCTTTTTAACCACCTTAAGCGCGTTCAAAAGGGCTGCTGCAACAACAATTGCAGTACCGTGCTGGTCGTCGTGGAAAACAGGAATATCGCAAATTTCTTTAAGTCTGCGTTCAATTTCAAAACATCTGGGAGCTGCAATGTCTTCCAGGTTTATTCCGCCAAAACTGCCGGAAATGTTGTAAATAGTCTTTACAAGCTCATCAACGTCCTGTGTCTTAACACAAAGAGGAAAAGCGTCTACATCTGCAAATTCTTTGAAAAGAACGCATTTTCCTTCCATAACAGGCATACCTGCTTCAGGGCCAATGTCGCCAAGTCCCAGAACCGCTGAACCGTCAGTGATAACTGCAACAAGATTCCATCTGCGTGTGAGCTCATAAGATTTCTCAGGATTGTCTTTAATAACAAGACAGGGTTCAGCAACACCGGGAGTATACGCAGTCGACAAATCGTCACTGTTGTTCACTGGTGTGCGGGAAACAACTTCTATTTTACCTTTCCAGTCATAGTGCTTTTCAAGTGCAATTTTTTTAATATCCATTTCTACACCTCTTAGGTATATGAGCTGTCTTTTTTCACAGACTCAAGATTTATATCGCCTAAATATTCTTCAACAGACATTTCAGCAAATTTGCAGAAATCAACCATTTCCGCAACAGTGTTAACGTTTATGTCAATACCGTTTTCCATACGGTCAGCATACGCAAGAATTTCTTTCTGTCCGTGAGTATAAATCTGTGCAGCGCCCTCTGCTTTAGGAGCAGCACGAAGCTCTTCAAGGAATGTAGACAGATGGTCAATAATATCCTGAGAATTTCCGAAAATGTCCGGATTGATAGCTGCAAAACCGTGACATGTTCCGCCTTTGCCGTTAATGTGTGTGTGGTTGGATGTCATACCCATAGAAATAATTGAACAGAAAATTTCGCAAAGCATACCATAACCGTATCCTTTGTGGCTGCCTGTCTGTTCAAATTCGCCACCGAGAGGCATTATGCCGCCACCTGCTTTGGCAACAATGTTTTTAAGAACGTCTGCTGCGTCGCTTGAACCTTTGCCGTTTTTGTCAAGAGCCCAGCCTTCAGGAAGTGCTTTTGAATTTTTGTTGTAAACTTCAAGCTTGCCGCGTGTAACAACTGTTGTTGAAGCGTCAAAGAAGAACGGATAGGGTTTTGCAGGCATGGACATAGCAATCGGGTTACTTCCAAGCATAGCCATTCTGCTGAAAGTGGGAACCATGATGGCTTCTGAGTTTGTCATTGCAAAACCAATAAGACCATTGTCTGCCGCCATTTTTGCATAATATCCTGCTATACCGAAATGGTTTGAATTACGAACACTTGAAATACATATTCCCGACTCTTTTGCTTTTGCAATGGTCTTTTCCATTGTGAAACAGCTGTTGAGCTGACCCATACCGTCGTGACCGTCAACAATAAGAGAAACAAACCACTTCCGGTTTTGCTTCTATTTTAATAAGTCCTTTTTCTATACCTTTATGATAACGCACAAGTCTCTGCATTCCGTGGGATTCAATTCCGTAAAGGTCGGAAAGCAATAAAACGTCTGTGATTTTAACACTGTCTTCATGTTTGAAACCTAATTTGTCAAATGCTGTTTCGCAAAAGTTTTTTAATTTTCCGTAACTGAAATTAATTGTGTTTGCCATATCTACAACACGCATTCTTTGTTAAATTCTTTACTTTATATTTTATCATAAATTTTCCTGTTTGTCCATAGATTTCATCTTTTTTGTCAGTCAATATTTCGTTCCATTGCCACGTGGACAACTCCCTCATCAAGAAATTCGCCCGAAGTCACCTTAAACCCGTGTTTTTCATAAAATCCGATTGCATGTTTCTGTGCCTCAATATATATTTTATTGCAGGGCATTTTTTCTTTTATTGCAGAAATACTTTTCTCCATAAGCTCTTTGCCCTGCCCGCGTCCGTGGCTGACGGTTAAAACTCTGCCAATCCGGACAGTCTTTTCATCAGTATAAAATGCTCTTAAATATGCTGCTACCCTGCCGTTTGCCACCATAAAACAGTGCAGACTTTCATAGTCAACGTCGTCAAGGTCCTGGCAAATAATTTTCTGTTCCAGCAGAAACACCATGTTTCTCGCCTTCATAATTTCATACAGCTCTTTTGTGGTCAGCTCGTCAAAACTTTTGCTCAGAAATTTCACCATAATTCACCTCTGATTTATTAT
>JAZNIU010000039.1:0-3573 GCA_045577655.1 Clostridia bacterium | reverse complement strand
TATGCGTCTGGATATAATCACAACAAATAAAAATCTGTCGGAAGAACACTTTAACCGAATATAACAAGCCCATAGGCAGAAAAACCTATGGGCTTAAATAAATCTGTATTATGAAATGTATCTACGGCTTTTACATCAATCCCATACACCAAATTACGCCAAGCGCCGTTAATGTTACTAATGTATCAATTGTAATTCCGTAGAACATGGGTTTAAGTCCGGCCTTTTTAAAATCGGTTATACTTGTTCCCAAACCGATTGCAGCTAAAGCAGTGACCATCAAAAACTTGCTGGTGCCTTTAAAAATTCCGGATGCGGCTGCGGGAATGAAACCAACGCTGTTTAAAACTGCCAACAGTAAAAATCCTCCGATAAACCAAGGGATGATTTTTACAAGATTCACTTTTTGACCGTTGTTTTTTGCTTTGAATTCCTTCTGCTTCATTCGAGTGCCGATATAGGCAAAAACCAAAACAGTAGGGATAATTGCAATCGTTCTGGTGAGCTTGACCATGGTGGCAAAGTCACCTGCGATTTCGGAGAAAGCATATCCGGAAGCAACAACACTTGCTGTATCATTTACCGATGTTCCTGCCCAGATTCCGTAAGCAATATCGGACATACCCAATGCTTTTCCCATAAGCGGATACAGAGCAATCATAACCATATCAAAGAGGAATGTGGAGGACATAGCAAAAGCAACGTCTTTGTCATCTGCATCGATTACGGGTGCAATTGCAGCTACGGCAGAACCACCGCAGATACCCGTTCCCGCTGAAATAAGATTACTCAATTTCCAGTTCAGACCGAAAAGCTTACGGATAAAATATCCTCCGCCAAAACACACCGCAAAGGTGAATATCATTACAAAAAACGTCTTTTTTCCTACGGACATAATTGTATTGACCGATAATGAAGCACCTAAAAGTATAATTGCAATTTTTAAAATCTTTTTTGAGGCGAATTTAAGCGCAGGTTTTATCCAGGTTGGGTGAAAGAATGTGTTAATAATTGTTCCCAAAAACAGAGCTATAATTGATGCACCCAACAGCTCTCCCGGAATCAGACTTTCCACCAAAACCGATAAACCGGCAACAGCAAAGCATATTGCGATACCTGTTATAAACAAACCGTACTCTTTAGCTTTAGACTTCATAACAAATCTCCGAATAATCATTAAAATTTTTCTTTATTTTATCACAAAACTATGATAAGATAAAGTTATTATATGGAATCGAACCATTCCGAATATTTATCAGACGGTGTTTATATGGACTCAAAATTATTTACATTTCTCACACTCTGTCAGACAATGAATTACCGACTGGCCGCCGAACGGCTTCACCTTTCGCAGCCTGCCGTTACAAAACAAATTCAGTCTTTGGAACAATCGCTGCAGACAAAGTTGTTTTTCTATGACGGACACACCTTGCATAAAACAGAAAAATGCTTGCTTCTGGAAAGGTACGCAATTTCTATGCAGTATCAGTTTGAAGAATTGCAAATGGCTATTGCGGATAAAAAACGACTGAAATTGCGGATAGGTGCAACAAAGACCATCGGTGACTATGTGCTGATAGATGCAATCAGAGATTATCTCAGTTATCCCGAACACGAACTTTCACTTATTGTTGATAACACCAAGAATCTTTTGCAATTGTTGGACGAAAACCAACTGGACTTTGCCATTATTGAAGGTACCTTCAGAAAAAGCAAATATGATTCTTACTTGCTGCGAATGGAACCGTTTGTAGGAATATGCGCAAAAAGCAGCCCTTTAAACGGGAAGAATTTAACAATTGAAGAATTATTGAACGAAACAATAATTGTCAGGGAAGACGGTTCAGGTACACGTCGGATTTTCGAAGAACGTCTGATGTCCTACGGATATGAGCTGAACGATTTTTTCAGGCAAGTATCCATAAGCAGCTTTGTTTCTATTAAAGCGTTGGTATCAAGCGGAATCGGTATCAGCTTTTTATATAAATCCGTTATTTCAGACGATGATATCGGCGTATTTACAGTTGACGGATTAACAGAACCGCACGCATTCCACGTTGTATATACCCGAAACACCAATGCGAAGAATTATTCGGAAGAATTTCTCGGCAAAAAAACAGGAAATAAGAATTTGGCGAGGTAAAAAGTTTTGAAAATAGTAATTCGAAAATACGAAGAAAAAGATTTGTGCGCAATGACAGAGATCTGGAATGAAATAATTGAGAAAGGAAACGCCTTTCCCCAAGAAGAGCTCCTGACGCCTGAAAGCGGCGCTGTCTTTTTTGCTGAGCAAACCTATACGGGTGTTGCGGTTGATACTGAAACGGAGAAAATATACGGACTTTATATTTTGCATCCGAACAATATCGGAAGATGCGGTCATATCTGCAATGCAAGCTATGCGGTCAGCTCGCACAGCAGAGGATTGCATATAGGAGAAAAGCTTGTGTTGGATTGTATTGAGCAAGGACGTGAACACGGATTTTCCGTTTTGCAGTTTAATGCGGTTGTTGCGACAAATATACATGCCAGACATTTATATGAGCGCCTTGGCTTTACCCAATTAGGCACAATACCAAAAGGCTTTCGTATGAAAGACGGGTATTATGAGGATATTTGTCCTTATTATCGGGTTTTATAAGTTCTTATTTGTTGGACTAATTATTGAAACAAAAAATTTTATCAAACCGTTTCACATTCAGTGAAACGGTTTTCTCATACCATAAAACATAAAAGAGTTTTTTAAAAAATGTTGTTCTTAAAAATTATCATTGTTTTTATATTAAGATTAACACCACTTTGTAAAAGTGCGCAATTATACACCTCGTCAGAACAAGCTGCGTATCTTTCGTTTCCGTGCTTCAAACTTTGTTTGCCCAAAAACTCAATCACTCCGCTGTTCTTCCTCTTCCCCAAAAAGTTTTTTAAACTTTTCGGGGGCCCCGTAGGTGCCATTGCGATTTTTTGCAAAAATACTCGGAACTCAGTTCCGCTGATTTCATCAGACAAGGGTTTCACCCCTGCGACTTCGTCTACCCCAATTTTTAAAATTATAGGAGCGTGATAAAAATAGCTTGTACCCATTTTCAAATATCAATACAAAAACGGAGTGAAAATAAATCCGCTGTTGCAGGAGCCGCTTACCAAAGCGGCTCCAAACTTTTCTCGGAATATGATAACCGAACAAAAAACTATACAAGAAAACAAAACGAAGTCATCCACTCTGAAATTCTTCTTCCTCAAAACGCACCACGAGAATATCTCGACAGAGAAACTTTATGGAACTCTACCGAGAAAGTTGAAACACAATGGAACTCACAACTCGCCCGAAAAATTATCATTGCACTTCCGATAGAAATACCAACCGAGCAGTATGCGGAACTCGTTCGCAGTTATTGTTGTGAGCAATTTGTTTCAAAAGGAATGTGTTGTGATTTTGCCGTTCACGATAAAGGTGACGGCAATCCGCACACACATATTATGCTGACTATGAGAGCAATTGACGAAAACGGAAAGTGGCTTCCGAAGTGCAGAAAAGTTTACGACCTCGATGAACACGGAAACAGAATAGGC
>JAZNIU010000038.1:0-30257 GCA_045577655.1 Clostridia bacterium | reverse complement strand
AAGTTTTATAAGCCTTTCTTTATCGGAGTCTTTAAGTGCATCACGGTAAAGATTTAAATTGTTTATAAGAATTTCCAGCTCGTTCATCAGATTTTCGCTGTTTTCCAGAAAAAGCTCTGTCCACATCTCAGGATTCAGCCAAGCAACACGGGTAAGGTCTTTATAACTGCCGGCTGAAACGCCCTTATGAGAAAGTGCAGTAGGGCTTTTAATATAAGCGTTTGACACTATGTGTGCAAGCTGGGATGTAAATGCTATTATGCGGTCGTGGTCTTCGGCGGTTGAAACAGAAATGCTTCCGAAACCGACGGGCTTAAGCATTTTTTCAATTTTGTCAAGAAAGAATATATCATCATATTTTGGAGGAACAATAACCATTGGCGCTCCATCAAAAAGGGTTTCTGAAGAATATTTAAAACCACTGTTATGGGACCCCGCCATGGGATGTCCGCCAACAAAAGTATATCCGTACTTTTCAGCAAGGGCAAACCCTTTATCACATATTTTTTTCTTTGTGCCTAAACAGTCAATCACAACCGTTTCAGAAGAAATGTACTTAGACATTTCTTCAAGGTAAGCGATTGCAGCCTCAGGATATACAGCCAGCAGAACAAGGTCGCAGTCCTTGATGTTTTGGGCAGTAAGGGTCATATCAACTGTGCCTGAAAGTTTGGCAAACTCACCTATGGAATAATCTTTGTCATAGCCATAGACCATGCAGGAAGCATCGCGTTTATAGGCTTTTGCAAGAGAGCCGCCAATAAGGCCGAGCCCCACTATTCCCACAATCATTCGTTTATCACCTCGTGGATTTTTCTTACTTTTTTTGCAAGCTCGTCAAACTGCTCGGGTGTGAGCGACTGTGAACCGTCGCACAGAGCATTGAGCGGGTCGTTGTGAACTTCTATCATAAGTCCGTCTGCACCTGCTGCCGCAGCTGCCATGGCCATTGGCTTTACAAGCTTTGATTTGCCGGTAGCATGGCTGGGGTCTATAATGATAGGCAGGTGAGTAAGTTCTCTGAGCATAGGAACTGCAGAGAGGTCAAGTGTGTTTCTTGTGTAGGTTTCAAATGTTCTGATTCCGCGCTCACACAAAATTACATTCTGATTGCCTTCGGACATAATATATTCAGCACTCATAAGAAGCTCTTTTAATGTGTTTGCAAGGCCGCGTTTTAAAAGGATTGGTTTGTTTGTTTTGCCCAGTTCTTTCAAAAGGTCAAAATTCTGCATATTTCGAGCGCCTACTTGTATAACGTCAACATGTTCAAAGAGAGGGAGATGGTTTGCGTTCATAATCTCGGTTACAAAAGGAAGGCCAACCGCTTTTTTTGCTTCAAGCAGAAGCTCGATGCCATCGGCTTTAAGCCCCTGAAAATCGTAGGGGGATGTACGTGGTTTGAAAGCTCCGCCACGAAGAAGTGCTGCCCCCGAGGCTTTAACACTTTTTGCAACATCAATAATCTGCTCTCTGGTTTCAACAGAGCAGGGACCGGCAATAAGAGTAAAGGTTCCTCCGCCTATTTTCACGCCGCCTACATCTATAACAGTATCTTCCGGTTGGAACTTTCTGTTGCACTGTTTAAACGGTTCAGAAACCTGTTTTACCGTTTCGACAATCTCAAGACTTGCAAGAAGGTCGATATTTATCTTGCTTGTGTCACCTATAAGACCCAGGACGGTATACTCGCTTCCAACTGAAATATGCACGTCAATGTTTTGTCCTTTAAGCCATTTGATAATGTTGTCACGCTGCAATTCGGTGGCATTTGGTTTTAATACTGCAATCACTTATATTCTCTCCTTTAAAAACAAAAACTGCACAAAAACAATTTGTGCAGCTAAAAGTTTTTTAAATTACTTTTAAGAAATTAGATACCGGCTAATTGTTTGCAGCACAAATTATTACTACTCTTAATAAAAAAGTAATAAAAGTAATAAAATATTGCACTAAAAACAAATTTTACTGACATCTAAATTTCTCCTAAAAAAACGTATTGCAATAATTTTACTACTAAAAATTTTTTTTGTCAATAGTTTTTTATAATAATTTTTTATTCATTTTGCTCGTCAGGGTATGTAATGTAGTAACGCAAACGGTCAAAAATTTCTTCAAACTCGTCCATTGTTTTCCCGTAGTTCACCCAGTCACCCTCGGTGGAAAACTGTTTTGCTTCGTCATATTTTTCAATTGCAGACAATATTAAAGCTTCATATTCGGCAGGCTCGGTTAAAAGTGCCGACTGCGGTTCGTCTTTCAGGGATTTGTAGCCCGATGCCGAACTTAAAAGTGTGAGCTTTTTAAATGCACCTGAAAGGGTGGAATCGATTGCTGTATTTTCGCCGTATGCAACAATAACACGGGCAAGGTTATATGAGGAAGAACGGGTGTAAACAGGTTTTACATAAACAACTGTTTCCATAATCGGCACAGGAGTGAGCTGACCGAAAACAACAGTATTCCCCTCAGATTTTAATGTTTCGATTTCTGCCAGAATGGTTGGATTTGACCCTATTTTGTTTTCAATATGCATAGTACCGAAAACTTCTGTCCGGCTGGGAAATCTGTAAAGGGTGAGGTTGCCGTAATTATCAACATCACAGGAGGCTGCAAAAACAGAAACCAGTCTTTCCGAATTGTTTGCCGAAGCAAAAGGCACCATAAGCATTAGCTCTTTTTTGTCTTTTGCAAGGCGTACTGTCTGATAATGGGGCTTAATTGCAGAAACCTGGGATTTTTCACCTGTTTTGGTCATAGCATATTCAAGCGCATTATCCTTTGTATAAAAGCTGACAGGATTTGTGTCATGGAAAGTTTTGTAAACATCTGTCTGCATTTTAAACAGAGTTTTAGGATATTTTATATGAGCCGAAAGCTCTTTGGGCAGATTGGATTCAAAAATGCCCGGATATACCTTGTTGTAGGTCTGGATTATTGGGTCGTCCCAATCGATTATATAAGCAGCCACCTGACCGGAATATGCGTCAACCGTAACTTTTACAGAGTTGCGGACATAGTTTGTTCCATAGTCATCATCCAGGTCGTAGAGCCTTACAGAATAGGGATAATCGTTTGTTGTTGTGTAGCCGTCCAGAACCCATAAATATCTGTCCTTTTGTTTTATGAGATATGGGTCTTCGTCAAAGGTTAAAAAGGGCAGGGCAATTTCAGCTCTTTCAATAACATTTCTGTTAAAAATAATTCTGGAATCTCCCGTTATATTACCTGAGAAAAGTATTGACGGGTCGGTATATTTAAAAGCATAAAGAACTCTGTTTAAAAAGTTCATTTCAATACCGGCGTCGCCCTCATATTTGTAGTCTGGGTTTTCTTTTCCGTCAAACTCGCCTATAGACGAACCAACAAGCAAATAGTCTTTTTTCTGGTCCTTTTCAGATTCGCCAAAGTAAATTCTGGGCTTTAAAGAGGAGTCCTCTGCCAAAACGCCTGTTGTTGAATTGACAGATTTTATGCCAAGTCCATGAGTGAAGCGCATTTTGCGGTTGTTATACTCGTTAAGTGTTTTATCATCCTTTGGAATGAAAATTTCTCTTGAGGATGAAAAGACAGTGGAAACTTCTGAACCGGAGACAGTGGGAACAAGGTTGGCATCTCTGAAAATATAATATTTATCTTCCTCTTCATTGCTGGAGATGAGCGAGTGTGCATTCTGCTCGTCAATTACAATAAGATTTTCGATGTCGGATATATTTTTGTTTACTGATTCGGGAGTTATTTTGCCATCAAGTGAATAGTTCTTTTCATCGACATTGTCTATGTTATAAGCAAGAGAAGTATATTCTATTGTGTGCTTTATGTAGGGTCTTTCTATTGTAGCCTTGTTTGGAGTTACATAGAAAGTCTGGACGCCGAGAGCGTATATGAAAACCAGAAGCCAGACAGCAGGGTAGACAAGCATAGAATAGACCATATATTTTGTTCTTTTTCTTGCCATAAAAATGATTGAAACGATTATTATAATACAGACAAGGAAAGGAGCAAACTTATAAAAGTTTGACCAAACCATTATATCTGTAAACCCGCCGCGTGAATCGGTGAGAGAACTGCTTACAAGCAAAAGCTCTGAAAGCAGAGAGCTCATGGCACCCAGCAAGCCGAAGATGGTTAAAATGATAACTGCTATATGGCTTATAATTTGAGGTTGTTTTTTTATTTCTTTTAAGCCCCCTGCTCCGTTTCTTATATAGAACATAAAATAGATTACAAGAGTGTAGAGCAATACGGATATAACAAGATAAAATCCCCATTTTATCAAATCTAAAAGGAAAGGAAACTGAAAAACATAGTAGCCGATATTTTTGCCGTAAATGGGGTCAGCGTGAACAAACCAGGTGGGATTTGCCGATACAATAAATGAACGGGCAATATTATAGGGAAGAGAAGCTGTTATAAATATTGCAAGAAGAGCACTCAGCCCTAAAAATGTCCATTTGCTTTGCAGAAAATATGCAGTTTCATCCCATTTCAGCAAATTCTTTTTTATAATAGTGTTTGTTACTGCTGCAATTATAAAACAAAGCAGAAAAGCAACGCCATAGATAAGAACAGATGCTTTTATATCTGTTAAATAAATTGACAGATATTTTGTGCTGATGTCTGCAATGTTAAGATAGTTGGTGTAAATATTTGCTGCCGAGACGCCAAGGAAACCCAGGACAAAAATTATTGCTGCGATAATCCAGAGACCTTTATGAGCTATTTTTATTGGTTCTTTTTTTTCAGACATACTTTCACCGCCTATTCAAAAAGTGCTTTGGAAAAATCGGCCGGATTAAATTCTTCCAGAGAATCAATGTCTTCTCCGAGCCCGATGTATCTTACAGGAATGTTTTGTTCAGATGTTATACCGATAACAACTCCGCCTTTTGCCGTTCCGTCAAGTTTGGTTAAAACAATTCCGGTTATTTCGGTTATTTCGCCAAAAAGCTTTGCCTGGGAAATGGCATTCTGGCCTGCACCTGCATCAAGAACAAGAAAAACCTCTTTCTTTGCTTCTGGGAGCTGACTGTCAGCTATTTTCAGTATTTTGCGAAGCTCTTCCATAAGATTTTTTTTGTTATGGAGTCTTCCTGCGGTGTCAACAATCAGAACGTCGGTCCCACGACTTTTTGCTGCGCCTATTGCATCATACACAACTGCCGCCGGGTCAGAGCCTTCCGACTGTTTTATAAGGTCAACACCGCACCTGTCTGCCCATACCTGAAGCTGGTCGATTGCAGCTGCCCTGAAAGTGTCTGCCGCTGCAAGAAGAACAGACTTGCCATCTTTTTTGTATCTGTAAGCAAGTTTGGCTGCAGAAGTTGTTTTACCTGCACCGTTAACCCCGATTACAAGGATGATCTCCTGACCGGAAAAATTATCACAAGGTTCGGGAGAGGGCATCATATCGGATATAATTTGCGCAAGTGCATCTTTAACATCGGAAACCTCCGATATGCGATTTTCTTTAACTGCCGAGCGCAGACGGTCGATAATCTCCATAGAGGTTGCCGCTCCCACATCTGCACAGATAAGAGCTTCTTCAAGCTCGTCCATTAAATCTTCATCAACCTTATGAAAAGTGCTGAGAACACTGTCTATCTTTTCGCTGAAGGAATTTCGTGTTTTGGCGATTCCCTCTTTCAGTTTATCAAACAAACCCATAACTATTTACCTTTCGTTAAATATTATCCAGCTCTAAGGAAAGAAGCTGTGTTATTCCTTTTTCCTGCATTGTAACACCGTAAAGGGTGTCCGCCGATTCCATAGTACCTTTTCTGTGAGTGATTACTATGAACTGTGTGCGGGAAGAAAGTTTGCGCAGAAAATCGGCAAACCTAAACACGTTGACATCGTCAAGCGCCGCTTCAATTTCGTCAAAAATACAGAAATGTGTTGGCGAAATTTTAAGAATTGCAAATATAAGTGCGATGGCAGTGAACGCTTTTTCACCGCCTGAAAGCAGGGTTATATTCTGCAGATTTTTCCCGGGCGGCTGAACTTCAATTTCAACACCGCTTTCAAGAATATCGTCCGGAGTGCTGAGCGAAAGTGAAGCTTTGCCGCCACCGAAAAGGTCGCGGAAAGTTTCTGAAAAGGCTTTGTTTAATGCCGCAAAGTTCTTTTCAAACATTTCCGACATAACACGCACCATTTCGTCTATCAGTTCTTCTATCTGGGCTTTTGCAGCAAGAATATCCTGACGCTGTGAATTTAAAAATTCGTACCGTTCTTTTGTGATTTTATAATCTTCAATGGCATTAACGTTGATGTTGCCCATGGATTTAATCTTGTTTTTCAAAGCCGCAACTTCTTTTGAAAGCTCGCCATAGTCAAGAGATTCATCCCGGAAGGGAAGTGCGGTTGAATATGTAAGTTCATATTCTTCCCAGAGACGGGACAGAATATTTTCGTTGTCCGATTCAAGTTTAACGAGTTTTGCCGAAAGTCTGCCCTCCTCACCACGAAGCTTGAAAGCAGTTTCATTATGCTGTTTTAAAAGGGCTTCAGCTGCATCAATATCGTTATTTGAGGAAACTTTAAGGTCGCTGAGTTTAGCAAGATTTTCTTCATCAGAAACAATCTCTGTCTTAAGACTCTCGCTTTTTGCTTTAAGTGTTTCAATTTCCTCTTTCAGACGGTCTGCACCTGACAGAGAGTCGGAAACCAATTTTTCTTTTTCTTCTATCTGCACTTTTGTAGCCGATATTTCACCACTTATTTCTTCAATTGATGAGATGCAGATTTGCAAATCCTTGCCGGAGGAAACCGACTGAGCAGTGAGCACATTCAATCTTTCTGTAAGAATGGTATAATTTTCCTGAAGAGAAGCAATAACACTTTCAGCACCGCCGCGGTCGGTAGCAACCTTTGATATGAGACCGGTGAGTCGGGAAATTTCCTCTTCAGAAGTTTTTTCAAACAAAAGTGCATCCTCTTTTATCTTTTCGGATGTTGCAAGGTCCGATTTTAAATTGTTAAGCAGAGAAAGGGCGTCTGCCATTGCTTCTTTGGAATGACGGAGAGTTGCAGAATGTTCTGCCATTTCCCGTTTACTGTCCCAGAGAAGACGGTTTTTTGCGTCTAAAGCAGCTTTTGCTTCTTCGGATTTTGAAAGATACTCATCATGCAAAGCAAGCTGAGATTTAAGTTTTTTCTCAAGAGAAACAATTTTTTCTGAAATATTTTCAATTTCATCACGCCTTGAAAGGCTGCCCGCTTTGCTCTGACTTCCGCCCGAAATACTACCACCGGCATTAAGTACGTCGCCGTGAAGGGTTACGATTTTGAATGAATAGGAATATTTTTTTGCAATATCAACAGCATTGTCGATGTTGTCTGCCACAACAGTTCTGCCAAGAAGATATTCCATCACACGGGAAAACTTTTTGTCGTAATTCACAAGGTCAGCAGCCATGCCTATGTAACCCTTTGATGAGCTGACATCCTTTTCAGCAAAGGGTTTTGGTTTCATAGCACTTATAGGAAGAAAAGTTGCTCTGCCGCCTTTTGTCTGTTTGAGATAGGAGATAGCCGCTTTCGCATCCTTTTCTTCAGAGGTTACAATATGGTTTGTTGCAGCACCGAGAGCTGCCTCAACAGCAGACACATATTTGCTGTCTGTTTCAATAAGTGATGAAACAGGAGCAAAAATATCAAAGGAGCCAAGCTCGCCCGACTGGTGAGCTTTCATTACAAGTTTTACGCTGCCGCCAAATCCATCGAAACCCGATTCTAAATCTTCAAGCAGTTTTTTTCTGTCTTTTAAAGTTTTGAGATTATTTTCAAGTGTGGTGGTTTGGGCTGTGTAAGAATTAAGCGCTTTAGCTGATTCTTCACTTTCAGCCTTTGCGTCATCCAATGCTTTCTGGAGAGAATCTATCCGTTTTGAAAGTCGGTTGGTTTTTTCTTCAAGCTCGCGGTAGATTTCTTCCTTTTCAGAATATTTCTTTTCTGCAGATGACAACTGGTCCATAAGATTTGCAATATGGTCGGTTTCGGAAGAAATAAGTTGTTTGTTTGCTGCGGCTCTTGAATTAAGCTCCAAAAGCTTGTCGCTGAGCTCTTTTGAATGTTCGCCCTGTTTATCTGCGCCGAGACGAACGGCTTTTATTTCTTCGATTATTTTGTTTAAATCATCGTGACATGCAGAAACTTTTTCCTCTTCTTTAGCATGAGAACTTTCAAGCAATATTTTCTGCGAAAGTTTTTCTTCAAGAGTTTTGGAAAGGGTTTCTATACGTTCTTCAAGCAGTTTTATTTCTCCTGAAATTCTAAGAGAATCTCCTTTTGAATGTTCAAGAGTGGATTTGATTATTTCTGCTTCGCTTTCCGATTTGGTTATCTCTTCGCGCTTTCTGTAGATGTCTGCACGGAGACGGTCTATATCCGAGTCGTTAAGACGGTTTTTCTCTTTAAGAGAAGAAATTTTTTCTTCTGTGTCTGTAATGCTTTTGCCGAGAGAAGCTATGTTGTCCGCAACAATATCGTGGTCACGTTTAACCGATTCGAGAACGGTTTTGCTTTTATCAATATCCGAAAGCCAGAGGTTTATCTCCGATTTTTTAAGAGTGTCTTTAAGCACAAGATATTCTCTTGCTTTTTCCGACTGTTTGCGCAAAGGTTCAATCTGAGATTCCAGCTCGTTTATTATGTCTGTAACACGGACAAGATTGTCGTTTGTTGTTTCAAGCTTTTTCTCCGCTTCAAGTTTTCTGTAACGGAATTTGGAGATACCTGCGGCTTCGTCAAAAACATGGCGGCGTTCGTCGGATTTTGCGCTGAGGATAGCATCAATTTTGCCCTGACCTATAATTGAATATCCGTCACGGCCAAGACCTGTGTCCATAAACAGCTCGTGGATATCTTTAAGTCTGCAGGGGGACTTGTTTATATAATATTCACTTTCGCCCGAACGGTAGACTCTTCGGGTTACGCTGACTTCGTCAAAATCAAGTTTCATTGACTTGTCGCTGTTGTCCATAGTAATGGTTACTTCTGCAAAGCCGAGAGGTTTACGTCTTTCGCTGCCGCAGAAGATAACATCCTCCATCTTGCTTCCTCTGAGAGATTTGGCACTCATTTCGCCCATTACCCAGCGGATTGCATCGGAAATATTACTTTTACCGCTGCCGTTAGGACCAACAATTGCAGTTATACCGCCTTTAAAGTCGAGAACGGTTTTATCTGCGAAAGATTTAAATCCCTGTAAAGAAATACTTTTAAAATACAAGCAAAACACCTGCCTTTAACTTGCTGCGTGAATTTTTTTGACCCATTTGTCTGTACGGGCACGAAAGAAAGCCACAACTGCTTTCACAAGCGACTCGCTGTGCATCAGTGCCACTACAATAACCGGGTTCATTTTCAGATATATTCCAAAAAATATGCCGGCAGGAACACCGATGAAAAGCATTGAAAGAGTATCAATCAATGTAGCGGCAATTGTGTCGCCACCACTGCGGAGCGTGCCTGCGATTGAAGTGAAATTGTATGTCATGGCAGGCAGATAGCATCCAAATACACAAATGAGAGAAATGGAAAGTTTTATAGCTTCTCTGCTCAGACCACCGAAAAGTCTGGAGGTGAAAAGAGGAGCAAGTATTATCATTACGGCGCCCATCACAATTCCAAGAAATACGGAATAAAATTCCAGCGTGAGTGACCGTTTTTTTGCTTCTTCAAATTTTTCCGAACCAAGAAGATGGCCAAGAATTATTGCGGTTACAAAACCAATACTGTTGGGAATTGTTGAAAATGCCTGAGAAATAAGGTTGGCAACACTCATTGCTGCAACCGTTACGGTGCCCATACGGCCATAGATGGCAGCATATACGGTGTTAAAAAATCCCCAGCAAAATTCGTTTAAAATTATCGGGCTTGAAATTACAAAGAATTTTTTGATGTGAGCCCCGTTAAGACCGTTAAAATCTTTTGGTGCAACTTTTATTTCATCTGCTCTGCCAAAATAAACAAAGCAGATGACCATTATCATTTCCACTATTCTTGAGATTACGGTTGCAATTGCCGCACCCTCAATGCCCATTGCGGGAAAGGAAAGTTTTCCGTAAATGAGAATGTAGTTCAACATTGTGTTGAGTGAAAGGGAAACGATACTTGCTGCAAGTGGTGCTTTTGTTCTGCCGCAACATCTGAGCGCTGACGAAAAAACATAGGATATACCACTGCAAATAAATGACAGAGTAACAATTTTTACATAGGGCGCACCTGCTGCAATAAGCTCTTTCTCTGATGTCATAAGCCCCAGGAAAGTGGTGGGGAATATGGTTATGACAGAGGAGAGCACGGTAAGCGCGAATGTTGCAACGGCAAACGAAATTATGACTACTTTTCTCATGGAGACATAGTCTTTTGCTCCGCGGAATTGAGACATAAGAACTGAACTTCCGCTTGAAATACCCCATATTAAAAGATTGAGGCACATAAATGCCTGGTTGGCAAGACTGACGGAAGCAACGGCAACGTCGCCCAGCCCCTGAAGAAGAATAACATCCATCATTCCGAGGACATAAGTCAGAAAGTTTTGTGCAAAAATGGGGAGAGCAAGGGACAGTGCGTATTTTGCAAATGACTTGCCCGGTAAAAGTATTTCTCTATCTAATAACATTGTTTACTCCTTAAAAAGACGGGGGAGAAGACACCCACAAAATTTTGGCTTTTGTTTTGCCCGGATTTGAAAGGGTGTGATTGTTATTTGGTTTATAACAGAAACATTCTCCTTTTTTTACTTTATATCGTTTATTGCCAATATGAAGATAGACCGAACCGTAAAGCACATAGCCGAATTCTTCGCCACTGTGTGCAGTTTCTTCATTGTATCTGCCACCCGGTTCAAGAGTGAGCAGCATGGGCTCCATTTCATTTTTCTGTGCGTTTGGAATAATCCACTCTACAGTATAGCCCAGACTGTCGTTTGTAGCTTCAAAAAAATCGTTTTCTCCAAAAACAATCTTTTCATCTCTGTCCTCTCTGAAAAATTCGCTCAAGGTAAGACCAAGCGATTCTAAAATGTCTGCGAGAGTGGAAAGATTGGGCGAGGTAAGGTCTCTTTCAAGCTGGGATATAAAACCTTTTGAAAGCTCGCAGCGCAGAGCAAGCTCGTCCTGAGTAAGATTTTTTTCCTGACGGAGTCGTTTTATTTTACGGCCAATATCCATAATGACACCTTCCAAATTTATTTATACTCTACTATTATATAATAAAAATAAACTTTTTTCAATAGTTTTAGGGTAATAATTAGCCATATTTATGCAAAAAAACACCGTGATACTGTTGCATCACGGTGTATATTGCTTATCTTATGCTTCCGAAGGCTGTTTGTATAAAGATTTTATAATCTTCTTTGGACATTTTTCAGCACAGATCCCGCAGCCGATACATTTGTCCGGGTCGATGTGTGCAAGGTTGTTTTCCAGTGTTATTGCACCGGCCTCGCAGTTTTTAACACAAATTCCGCAACCAATACAACCAACGCTGCAGATGCCTTTCATTTCAGCGCCCTTATGCTGAGATGAACACAGAACATAATATTTCTTTTCAATAGGCAGAATTTCTATAATTTTCTTGGGACAGGACTGAACACATCTGCCGCATCCACCGCATTTGTCCGGGTCAAAATGAGCAATTCCGTTCTGAATGGTTATTGCATTTGCAAGACAGAGGTGAACACAGGTTCCAAGTCCGATACAAGCAAAGTCGCAGGCTTTCTGCCCACCGCCTATCCGCATTGCGGCGCGGCAGTCGGAAAGGCCGGCATAGTTATATCTTTCAACTGCTTCTGAACAACCGCCGGCGCATTTTATTGTTGCAACCTTTTTTACAAATTCAGAAGAAGTGCCCATAATTTCCGAAATGGAATCAAAAGCTTCTTTTCCGCCGGGTGAGCAAAGTGCACAGGAAACACCTTTTGTAACAATTGCATCCGCATAGGCATTACAACCTGCAAAACCGCATCCACCGCAATTTGCACCGGGGAGAACGTTTGCAATTTTTTCTATACGTTCATCAACATGAACTGCAAAAACAGACGATGCAATGCTTAAAAGAATGCCAAACAGAAGGCCAAGCAGGCCAAGAACTGCCACGGCAGAAATTATTAAAATAATATTCATATATTTTGCACCGCCTTTCTAAAATTTGAAACCGAGGAATCCAAAGAAAGCAAGAGAAAGAAGAGACGCTGATACAAGGGCAATCGGAAGCCCTTTCATAAATTCGGGAGCGTCTGCCTCGTCAAGCCTTTCGCGAATTCCTGAAAAAATTACTATTGCAAGAGTAAATCCAAGAGCTGCAAAAATTGCATATACTATTGCTTCAAGTAGATTATATCCGTTTGTCTGAATAAGAATTGCTGCACCTAAAACTGCACAGTTTGTTGTTATAAGAGGCAAATAGATACCAAGCGCATTATAGAGGGGAGGTAAATATTTTTTCAAAATCATTTCAACAAGCTGTACCAGTGAAGCAATTACAAGTATGAAAGTGATGGTCTGCAAATATTCAAGGTTAAATGCATTTAATATCAGCTGAACAAACCAGGTAAAAATTGCAGAAAGAAGCATTACAAACAAAACTGCCATGCCCATACCAAAGGAAGTGCTGAGCTTTTTGGATACGCCGAGGAAAGCGCAAATTCCCATGAATTTTACAAGCACGAAGTTTTCTGCAAGCATTGCCGTAAAGGCAATAACAACAAGATTTAATAACATTTTTTATTCGCTCTCCTTTCTGCGGCTTTTTATTATGTTAAGCACTGCGATTATAATACCAAGTGTTAAAAATCCTCCCGGAGCCATTGTCATTACTGTTGCGCCCTGGAAGTTTTCGCCAAACAGGGAAATTCCAAGGAAACTGCCTGAGCCTAAAAGCTCCCTGACAGCAGCTATCATCACAAGCGCAAGAGTAAACCCTGCGCCCATGCCGATACCGTCAATAGCAGAAAGTAAGATGTTGTTTTTAAAAGCAAACGCTTCTGCTCTGGCAAAGATTATACAGTTAACAACTATAAGCGGAATGAACACGCCCAGGCTACTATTAAGTTCAGGAAGATATGCTTCAAGAATCATCTGGACAAGTGTAACAAATCCGGCGATTATAACAACGAAAGAAGCTATTCGTATTTCGTCAGGAATTATTTTCCTAAGAAGTGAAACAACAATATTTGAACAGGTCAGAACAAATGTTGCTGCAAGTCCCATACCAATGGCATTCGAAACAGAGGTTGAGGTTGCAAGGGTGGGGCACATTCCAAGAAGAAGGACCAGAACGGGATTTTCAGTTATAATACCGTTTAAAAGTGTGTTCATGTACTTTTTATTCATTGGATGCACCTCCTGCATAACCAGATACAATTTCAAGTGCGCGGTTAACTCCCGCCGTAACGGCTTTTGATGTGATAGTGGCACCGCTTATTGCCTGAATGGTGCCGCCCTCTTTTGCCAATTTCACCTGGCCTGTCGCATCTTTAAACCCATCAAGGAATTCCGGTTCTTTTGCACGTTCACCAAGACCGGGGGTTTCCGACATATCGGTTATTGAAACATTTGTTATATGCCCATCCTTAATACCGATTACAAGAGAAATTGCTCCGCCATAACCATATTCTGAAAGGGAAACAATGTGCCCCACTGTTTTGTTGAAAAGACGAGCTTCGTACAACTCATAGTCTTTGGATTCATCAGAGAGAATATTGTAATTATCTGCAGCCATAACTTCTGACATGGCACGCATTTTCTTTTCTGTTTTCTGAGAGGCAATGATGCCTTTTGTCATCTCATTTGTAACAGCCAGAAGAAGAGCCATTACAAGCGAGATAGCAAGAAGAATGCTACTCATTTTAATAACTTTTTTAAACATTTTGTTTAGCCTCCTTCTTCACGCGTGTATGGCCGAAAACACGAGGATGAACAAATTTATCTATAAGAGGTGTGATTGCATTCATAACAAGGATTGCATAGGTTACACCTTCAGCATATCCGCCGCCAAGTCGTATCAGCGCGGTGAGAGCGCCGCAGCCCACGCCCATAATTATGTGGCCGATGGGGGTGACAGGAGTGGTGGTATAGTCGGTAGCCATAAAGAATGCACCAAGTATAAGTCCGCCCGAACATACGTGGAAAAGGGAAATTTTAAGTGACATAACAACATCTGTTCCGCCGCCAAATATTCCCATTACAAGAGCTGTGGACAATATGTAGGAAACAGGGATATGCCAGGAAATTATTCTGCGAACAAAAAGATAGATTGCACCTAAAAGCAAAAGTGCAACTGAAACTTCGCCAAGTGACCCGCCTTTATTACCGAAAAACAAATCGGCAAAAGAGGGGAGAAGGTCAAAGTTGCCTGCATTGAGTGCGGCAAGAGGAGTAGAGGAAGAAACGGCATCTGCACCAAAGAAAGACGGTGATGTCCAGTAGGTCATATGACCTGACCAGGAAGCGAGCAGGAATGCACGTCCGCAAAGTGCAGGGTTCATAAAGTTGTGGCCTATGCCGCCGAAGAACTGTTTTGTAACAATTATTGCAAAAAGAGCACCTATAAGAACTATCCACAGAGGTGATTTCGGTGGCAGTGAATATGCCAGCAAAAGCCCTGTTACAATGGCAGAAAGGTCGCCTGTTGAGTTGGGTCTGTGCAACAGTTTGTTCCAGAAATATTCAAAAAGAACACAGGAAACAACTGAAGTTGCAATTACAAGAAGTGCAGGAATGCCAAAGTAGAACACGGAAGCAAGACCTGCCGGTATTAAAGCTATTATAACATCAAGCATCACGCCGGTTACACTCTCGGGGTGTCTTACGTGCGGTGCAGATGCAATTAAAGAATTGATTTTCATAATAAATCCACCTTTCGTAGAAAGAAAAGAAAGTTAGTTTTTGTTTGCAAGAATGCTTACTGCACGAGCTTTTGCAAATCTTATGCCGTCTAAAAGACGTCTGTGAGAAGGACAGGCGTATGAACAGCAACCACATTCAATACAATCGTTTGCATGGTATAAAACGGCTGCATCATCATCTGCTTCTCTGCCGGCTGTGGAAATTTTAAGCGGCATAAGGTTCATAGGACAAGCAGTAACACATTTGCCACAACGCAGGCAAGCATATTCTGTGTCTGACGGAGATTCCTTTTCAGTAAGAGCGAGAACGCCGGAAGAGGTTTTAATGATAGGAACATCTGTTTCAAATATGGGAAGGCCTGTCATAGGGCCGCCCATTATTATTTTGAAAGTGTCTTCATTTAAGCCCCCGGCTGCTTCAAGCACTTCAGATACAAGCATACCTATCGGCACACTGAAAACAGAAGGATTTTTTATGCCGTGACCTGAAACGGTCACTCTTCTTCTTATTACAGGATTGATGCCTTCAACAGCATTTTTAACAGAAATGGCAGTGTCGGCATTTACAACTGTTGCACCTACATCTGCAGGAAGTTTGCCCGAGGGAACTTCTTTGCCCATAACGGTTTTTATCAAATGTTTTTCAGACCCTTGCGGATACTTGGTTTTAAGAACGGCAACCTCAATGGTCTTGGTTTTCTTGAGTAAATCAGAAATTTTTTCTATTGCGTCCGGTTTGTTGTCCTCAATTGCGATAACACCCCGTTTGCATTTGAGCATTTTCATAATAATTCGAAGACCTCTGATTACATCGCCCGGCTGTTCAACCATTGCTCTGTGGTCAGAAGAAAGGTAGGGCTCACATTCTGCTCCGTTTACAATAACACATTCTATGGGTTTGTCTTTTGAAGGAGCAAGCTTTATATGTGACGGGAAACCAGCACCACCCATTCCCACAAGCCCTGCAGTGCGGATTATTTCCACAAGCTTGTCAGAGGAAAGGTTTCTGTAGTTCTTGTTTTTTTCCATCTGGAAGGGGGTGTAGTTAAAGTCGTTTTCAATAACAATTGTCTGCACCATAGTTCCGTTCGGATGCAGGCATTTTTTTATTTCTTTCACTGTGCCCGAAACGCTTGAATGGATGGGAGCAGAAACAAATGCTTTACTGTCTGCTATAAGCTGCCCCATCAGCACCTGGTCCCCAACTGCAACAACCGGCTCGCATGGAGCACCAATATGCTGAGAAAGAGGAATGTATAATAGCTGACCACCCTCTAAAAACACGGTCTTTTTATCGGAAGTCAAGGCTTTGTTATAAGATGGATGTATGCCACCTTTAAAACGAAATAGTTTCATAGTCGCACCTCATTTAAGTATATATATAAACCATTATATAATAAAATTTCCCAAAAATCAACAAGAATTTTTTGGTGCGCAGATGATAGTAGTAAAAAAAATAAAGAGATATGATACGGATTGTAAATATTTACAAAAAAAAGAAAAGGAGGCGTTTTAAATGGAGGCTATCAGAAGGCAGCTTGCAGCTATGGGATATACGCTGATTGACAGAGATTTTTACAGACAGATTGATCTTTGGATGAGATGGTATTCGGGAAAGGTGGCCAGCTTTCACAACTACAATCAGTTCAATGGTAAACGAAGTGTAAAAAGAAGCCGATATTCACTTGGGATGAGCAAGAAAGTTTGCGAAGACTGGGCAGACCTTTTACTGAATGAAAAAACAAACATTACAGTAAGCGACAAGGAAGCCGGAAGTTTTCTTGAAAAAGTTCTTAAAAGAAACAATTTTCGTGTCAGAGCAGGCAGACTTGTTGAGATTACATTTGCAACAGGTACCGGTGCATTTGTTGAATATCTGAGTCCTCAGGGAGTAGAGATTGACTATATCAGGGCAGATATGATTTATCCGCTTTCCTGGGAAAATGGTGAAATTACCGAGTGTGCTTTTGCCAGCGAAAAAAGGATGAACGGTAAAAGATATGTTTACCTTAATCTGCATATTCTCGAAAACGAATATTATAAAGTGGTAAACAAATTATATCTGCTGAAAAAAGACGGAAGTCTTGAGGAAACCTCTCTTCCGGAAGGTGTTGAAGAAGAATATTTTACTCACAGCAAAAAACCGCTTTATCAGATTATTTCGCCAAACATTGTCAATAACTATGACCCTGACAACCCGATGGGAATTTCGGTGTTTGCCAACTCCATTGACGTTTTGCAGGGGATTGACCTTGTGTATGACAGCTATCAGAATGAATTCAGGCTTGGTAAAAAGAGAATTCTTGTGCCCGCAGGAATGGCTCAGATTCAGAGAAGTGACAATGGGGTTATGCCGATTTTTGACGACAACGACACAGAGTTTTATGTGATGAGCGATAAATCGCTTACAGAACTTAAGGAAATCAATATGGAACTCCGTGCAGAACCCCATGAAAAGGCTCTGGAGAAAAATCTTAATCTTTTATCATCAAAATGCGGTCTTGGAAGTGGTCGGTATAAATATGAAAGAGGCGGCGTCAAAACAGCTACAGAGGTTATAAGCGACAACAGTGCGCTTTACCAGAGCATGAAGAAAAATGAAATTGTTCTGCGCCATGCGATAGTGCTGCTTGCCGAACAGATTTGCGCTCTTGGCGGCTACGGTGATGTTGAGATAAGCGTTGATTTCGGCGACAGCATTATTGAGGATACCGGCAGTATGGCAGACCGTGCCCTGAAAGAACTTGAGCATGGAATAATTGACCACGCAGAATATTTTATGCGTGTTTATAAAATGACAGAAGCTCAGGCGGTGCAGAAGGTAAAAGAAATTAAGAACCGGAGAATGAATGAAGAGTAAAGACGGGAAAAGCCTGCACAAACATATTGAAGATGTGCAGAGCGATATGTGCAGTCTGATTGATTTGTATATCAAAGCCCTTGCCGACAAGGAAAAGATTGAAAATGCACCGATAAATCAAATTGCTTCGGCACTTGGTGTCATTGTTGAAAAGTTTACCAAAAATATTCGTGCCGGCAGTGACACGGGAAAAATACAGGAGCTTATTGCTGCTCTTAAAACAGATGATAGTAGTAGCAGCTAGACTGCATATAAAATTGACAATGTCAGTTAACTGAAAAAATGTCCGTGCGGGCAAGACATATAAACTGCCCCAACTTCCCTTGCAAAACGGGATATAAACTTTTGCTGCCGAAAGGCATGGAGGTAATATGGAATTTTTAAAAGAAATTCTGGGTGAAGATTTCGACAGGGTTAAAGACAAGATTGAAAAGTACAATCAGGGAGCAGAAAGCCCTGTGAAAATTGTCAATTTGTCGGATGGCGGTTATGTTCGCCGTGAAAAATACAACGCTCTTTTGGGCAGTGCCGGAAAAGAGAAAGAAGAAGGCGAAAAATTGCTGAGACAGGAAATTGAACAATTAAAAGCAAAGATGCAGGAAAATGAAACCCAGCATAAGATTGATATGCTTATAAAAAATTCCGGTGCAAAAAACGTAAAAGCTGTTAAAGCACTGATTGAAACAGACGGAGCAGACGAGGAAAATCTCACTGTCCAGCTTGAAAAAATAAAAGCGGGAAACAGCTATTTGTTTGACAAAACTACGGCTGGGGCTACCGGTATGAGACAGGGCAGCCCCGGGAAAGAAACAACTGCCAGAGACGAACTTAAAATGAAGTTATTTGGCAAAATTTAATTTTTTGGAGGTATTTTATTATGGCATTAACACTTGCAGATGCACAAAAATTATCGGGAAGCAAACTTTCCGAACAGATTATTGACGAGTTCAGACGTGACCCTCTTTTTGACATGATGGTTTTTGACAACAACGCAAAAGCCCAGGGCGGAAAATCTCTGTCCTATGTTTATAACAGGGTTACCACACTGCCAACTGCAGCATTCAGGGCAATTGGCAGCGATTATACTGCTCAGGAGGCAAAAACAACACAGTATACTGTTGTTCTTAAACCTTTCGGCGGTTCCTTTGAAGTTGACAGAGTTCTTCAGAGCGACGAAAACCAGATTATGGATTTAATTCAGTTTGAGCTTGGTCAGAAGATAAATGCTACAAAAGCACTGTTCACAGACACTTTTATCAACGGTGATTCTTCTGCGGACAGCAACGCTTTTGACGGTATTGACCACGCTCTTACAGGCAGCAACACTGAAATGATTCCGGCAGAAGCAATCGACCTTTCCGATTCTTCAAAAATCACATCTAACGGCAATCTTTTTATGGACGAGCTTGACAAGATGCTTGCAGCACTTGACGGCACACCCAATGCAATCCTTGTAAACAGAAAACTTGCTTCTGTTATCAACGGTATTGCAAGAAGAAGCGGCTATTTCTCAACAAACGAAGTCGACGCTTTTGGTGCTCCGGTGACAAAATATGCAGGAATTCCTATAATTTCTCTTGGCGATAAAGCAGGAAGCACAAATCCTATTATTTCAGTTTCCGACGAAACAGAAACATCTCTTTATGCTGTGAGAATAGGTCTTGACGGTGTTCACGCAATTTCTCCGGAAGGCAACAATATCATAAACACATATCTTCCTGATATGACAGCTCCGGGTGCAGTTAAAAAGGGTGAAGTGGAAATGATTTCCGCTATCGCACTTAAAGCAACACGAGCTGCCGGCGTTTTACGTAAAATAAAGGTTGGATAAAAGAAGGTGCCGCATTATGCGGCATCTTCGGTAAAGAGGTGAGACAATGATAGAAGTTGATTTTGATTATTACAGCAATAAATATTGCGGAGAAATTATTCCTTACGGTGCATTTGTCAGAAATATCCGCAAAGCAGAAGCGTATATAAACAATCTCACAATGGGAAAAGCAGAAAATGCAGAACTTGAAAGCGTTAAACTCGCCATTTGCAATGTTGCAGAACTTTTTTATCTTGATGAGACAAGACAGGGCATATCTGCCGAGAACAGTGACGGCTACAGCGTTACCTATACAGAGGGCAATATAGAGCACGCTCTTTCAAAAGTTGCAACCATCTATCTTGCAGACAGTGGTCTGCTCTATGCCGGTGATGAAAGGGTCTGGTAGCATGAGAGATAAAAAAGATATTACTCTGTTCAGATATCTCCCGAACGAAAAAACCTGGAAAATTATATATATAAAAAAGGCAGAAGTTCATTTTGTGCGAAAAATTAAGCCGGTAGCAGACAGAATAGATTCGGCATCTAAAATGGTTTTACGCGTTAAACTGAAAAATCCCGATGACATTTATCTGGGTGACAAAATTGCAATAGGCAAAAAAGATATAAGTTTTGCAGAAAAAGCGATGAATGTGTCCGAGATACATGACAACAACAAGGGAAGCAGTTATGTTCGGCACTATAAGATTGTTTGTGAGGGATAAAAATGACAGAGATAATAAATTTTTTTAAAAAATGTCCTGTTCTTATGGAAAAGGAAATATTTGAGGACGCACTTCCTCCCAAGACCGGGTGTTTAAGTATTCTGCCGGACGGAGGAGAAGAGATTGTAAAAACATACAGTACAGGTGATATGCTGGGGCAAATCTCTTTTAAACTGCTGATAAGAGAATTTTCAGACGGAAGAGCATCAAAGCTTATGGGAGAAGTTTTAAACTGGCTTTCAGGTCCCTTGCCAACACTGCCAAATGTGCTCGAAGGAACCGTTTCGCAATATATTGAGGTGACCGATTGCGGAAGTCTTGTGAAATCGGAGATAAATTCGGCGGTTTATGAAATGAAGCTCAGATTGGTATATTACCGGAAAGGAAATTAAATTGAGTAATATTGTTAAAAGAAGTGAAAAAATCCCATTCTATGGCGTACAGACAGAAGATGGTATAAAGTATGTCAGAATGACGGGATTTACTGAAATATCGGTGAGCAAAAATCCTTCTGAACACAAAAGACAGTATATTGACGAAGATTTTGAAAGAAACGATGTTGTTGGCTACACTCCGTCAATTGCATTTTCCTTTGATATGTTCAAGGACAATCCTGTTCACGAAGATATGGTGTCTGTGTTTAATTGTGAAAGCACAGGCGAGACGGCAGTTAAATCCATTGTAATGGTGGATTTGAGTAAAGAGCTTTCAGAGGGCACATTCTCTGCGGTTAAAAGAAACTTTACGCTTATTCCCGACAAAGAGGGTTCTTCCGAATATGCCTATACCTACAGCGGCAATTTCAATGTAGCAGGCGAAAAGACATTCGGAAGTGCAACCTCTCAGGACAACTGGGAAAGCTGCCAGTTTAACGAAAATGTTTAATATTTTAACGGACAAATTACCGGACTT
Organism: Clostridia bacterium; assembly: GCA_045577655.1. Classification (GTDB taxonomy): domain Bacteria; phylum Bacillota; class Clostridia; order RUG12999; family RUG12999; genus RGIG7450. The sequence continues at coordinate 9,093 of JAZNIU010000038.1, read as the reverse complement.
TGTGACGGTTGGCGGAGAAAAGTGCCGGATGAACACAGATTTTAAAGTCTGGATAAAGTTTGAGCTTATCCTGTCGGACAAAAAGAAGTCTGAGATGCAAAAGCTTGCGGAAATTTTGCCGCTTTGTCTTAAAACATTGCCGTCAAACATTGAAAAAGCATGGCAAGCCTGCACAAAATTTTATTGTGGCGGCAAAACTGAAAAAGGAGGGGGAGAAAAAACTTTCTCCCGTCCTCTTTACAGTTTTAAATACGATGCCGGTCTTATTTTTTCTGCTTTTTATGAAAAATACAATATTGATTTAAATGAGTGCAGTATGCACTGGTATAAATTCCGTCAACTTTTTAAGACGCTTGGTGGCGGTACCGGATTTGACGAGGTTCTGCAAAGCAGAAGTGTGAACCTTTCGGATATAAAAGACCCGGCACTTAAAAAGAAAATGACGGCACTTAAAAGAATGTATGCTTTGCCTGACATGAGAACAGAGCAGGAAAAAAACAATGATATTGTTTGTGCATTAGAATCCATTTTCTAAAATAAAGCACAAAAGAAAGGGGAGTAATATGGCACAGGAAAAAATTGCTATGAGTAAATTCAGGTCCAGCCTTTCAAAAATTAGCCGGCTTGCAAAGACAGGATATAAATCAATTACTTCGGTTGCATCGCAGATTATATCCACAGTAACATCTATAGCATCAAAAATTGCGGTTGTCCGTGACACAAGCTACAGCTTGCCGGGCGGAGCAAATGAAACCGCAAATTACAACAAAATATATGAAGAAGCATCTGCTGCGGAGGAAAAATTTTTAAACCAGAGTCTGCAGAATATCAACGCTTACAAAGACGAAGTCATTTTTGATATATACCGTGTGGGAGACGCTCTTTCACAAAACAGTGAAGCCATTGCATACTCGCTTATAAAAGAGGTTAAAAAAGCTTTTGCAGATGTGAGCGACGACTTTTTTATATGCGGAAATAACGTGGGAAACGGGTTTGGCGCAGGGCTTATTTTAAGCACTGAAAAAGCTATTGCAGATGCCAAGTCGCTGATGCAGGCGGCAATGTCGGAAATTGCCGGTATGATGGATTATCGCAGCTATGCAAGTTACACAAATTCAAGTGTAACATACAGCAGTCCGAGTTATAATTTCTATGGCAGTGGACAGACGGTGAGCGAGCAGCTTAACCAGGCACGGCAGGCACAGATTATAAATGAGCTGAGAGGTATAAAAATATGAAAATGTATTTTGAAAATGAACTTGGCAGAGTGGATTTGTTTTTTGGAGGCAGTGGCAGCGTCAGGGTTACCGGAGTGACAGGGCTTGGTAACGCCGAAGAGGAATATAAAACAGTTTCCTTTGCGGGTAGGGACGGTCACAGAACCTTGTCCAAAACAGCCTGTCCCAGAACAATTGTCATAAGCGGTGATTTAAAGATGGCAAACAGGGAAGAAATGCTTAAATTTTTTAAGGTTTTAGGCCTAAGCGGAGAACTTGTACTTGATTTTAATGACAGAAAAAGAAAAATATTCTGTAATCAGGTAAAACTTGCCGACGGCGTACGAAAAGGAATTTTTATGAACTTTGTCTTAACGCTTGTGGCGGATGAACCTTATTTTACAGATATGGAAAGAATTGAATGGTCGGCCTATGACAGAGAAAAACTGATAAAAAACACCATAATTTTTCCCTGTATTTTCTCAAGAAAAACAACAGAGACCACTGCTATGAATAACGGAGACCTTCCAACCGACCCGGTTATTTATATCTACAATATCGGAAAGGAAGATTTGCCTGGGAGAAAAGACGGTATTCTCATCGAAAACAAAACAAGCGGTCAGAAGATACAGCTTATTACCGAAACAGAAGAAAATGAAAAGATTACCATTGACATTCCTAAAAGGAAAATAACAAGTTCCTTGAGGGGAAACATTATTTCTCTTATATCGGACGACACTTTTTTAAACGATTTTCAGCTTTTTCCAGGTGAAAACAAAATAAATGTATCGGTGTTTAACGAGGGCGAAACAGTGAATGTTGTGTGTAGCTCAAAAAACCTCTACAGAGAGGGGATATATTAGTGGAAGACGTCAGAATATACGACAGCAATTTTAATCTTATTCATATAGAAAATAAAGTTATTTCTTCTAACTGGTCAGTTCATTTCAACGATGTAGGCAACTTTGAAATACATATGCTTCCGGAAACTGAAGCGGCTGAAATCATAATGAATAATTTTGATTTTGAAAATGACAAAATTCCTGTTGTGGTTCAGGGGACTTTACAGGGGATTGTAACAGGAATAAGAATATGTGATGATTTTACCGTTTACGGAAGAACCTGCAACTGGCTTTTGACAAGAAAGGTTACGCCCGCTTTTAAGAGCAGCGAACTGGACATAGTATCTACTCCTGAAAACATTGCGCGTTATGTGGTTGAAAAAGCTTTTTATGACCAGGAAAACTTTGTTCTTGGCGACAAAATCGGCATGGTGGAAAGCGGTGGATTCTGGAGAAACACTTATCACCATACCAGTGATGTTGTTTCGGAAGTTTTGATGAATGAATACTGCGGACACAATATTTTCTTTGACACAAAAAATAAAAGATGGGTTTTCAATGTCCTTCCGGCAAGAAAAACAGACCTTATTCTTTCTGCCGGTAACAAAAATGCGTATGATACCGAATATGTTTTAAATTGCGACAAATTCTATTCTGCCTGCTGGTATGAACAGGAACAGGAGTTTGCAGACGGGGAGTTTCCCGACCCGGTCTGGACATATATCAAAAAACATGAGAAAACGGGGATATACAGAGCCGAATGCATTTTAGACACTTATGTAGGAGAAGAAGCCGAAAACACTCTTAGAAAAAGCGGTTCCAAAGAAAATATTACAACCGGCATTACTGACATTAAAGAACAAGAAGATTATATGGTCGGTGATATTGTGAGGGTTCAGTATATTTATGGAAACATCAGGAAAACAAGGACAAAACAAATAACAGGAGAAAACATTGCTTTTGAAAAGGGCAGTGAAAGCAGACAGGTAATTTTGAGTAATTACAGAGAGGATGATGAAGATGGCATATAGTTTTGATTTTAAAGATAACATACTTTACGGTGCAGAGGATATCAATGCTGTAAGAAGCAGTTTGATGACGAAAGGTGTTGTTGGAGAAACCAATGACAGCCTCAAAGTTTTAAAAGAGCAGGAAGGCAGTATAATTATTTCTGAAGGGCAGGCAATTTTTGAAGAGGGTTGCAGGCTTGCTGTGGATAGTGACAAGGTTATACTGGAATATCTCACAGGTGTGAAAAACTATGTTTATTTGTACAATGACAAGCTTGCATCGGTATGTGAAACAGTGGTTTCCCAAACAGAGCCGACGGGTGATTATGTAATGCTTGCGGAAATTTCAGCAGAAGGTGAAATAACGGACAAACGAGAGTTTACAGAGCTTAAAACAAGAGATGGGGAAAGATTTATTGAATCATTTTCAGGCGAACTTTTTGTTGCCGATAACGCCCGTGACGGAACGGTTATTGGGTCGGTTACTCTGCCCAAAATAAACAGCAGCCTGATAGATATCAGCATTGATTTTGCAAATTCAGCGTTAATAAACTGCAAAATTTTTCCGAAGGAAAAAAATAAAATAATTTGGCGAAAATACAATGATGCTCACAAGGAACAGCAGCCTATAGAGGTTTCTGCCAACGGACGGCTCTGGGATATTATGGTGGATACAAACGGGAATCAGCTTGTCTTCAGCGTGGTGTCTATGTCTAACCGCGGCAGCGGTGAAATGAAAAAAATTCGCATTGCCGGAATGTGTATGAGATAGGAGAGGGCTATGATTACATATAACATTTCAATAGAAAATTTTGTTAACAGTCAATATGACAGTAATATAACATTTACATCGGGTGACACAAAGGCGTATGCTTTTAAGTTTAATACACAACAGAATTGCGAAATCCTTGTAAAAGCAAAACGTGCAGATGGGATTGTCGTGATAGGAGAAATTACAAAGCCGGGTATGGAATATGTTATTCCAAATAATATGTATGCCATTCCCGGACAGGTTGATTTTGAAATTGCTCTTTTAAACAGCGACGGAGGGTATATAACCTCCAAACTTGTATATGCAATGGTGAGAGAAGGGTTTGGCGACGAGGGAATTGAAGAGGACGACAGATACCCAATTTTGACACAGCTTATAACCAAAACTTATGAGTTTGCTGAAGGGAAAGGGTATCTGACTGAAGAGGATATTGTCGGTAAAGAAGACAAGTCAAACAAGGTAAATAAAATAGACTCAGGCAGCACAGACAATCAGTATCCTTCTGCCAAGGCGGTATATGATTATGACCACGACAAATGGCAACTTATTGAAGTTGTGACACTTGAACAGGATGTGCAGAGAGTATATTGCGATTTAAAAGGCGGTAAGTACAAAGAACTTTATATCCGATTTGTTATTCCTACAATGAACCCTGAAAATACAAGCGGTTTTCAAAAAGGAAGGACTTTTGTATATATTCAGGGTAACAATGTGGTCTACGACGATGGTGAGTACCGTTATAGTGACACGGGGAAATCGTGGATATTAACACATCAGCTGACCATAATAGGCAACATATGTTCATGCATAGGAAAAGTACAGAATGTTTATAACAACAATCAGCCGTATCTTATTGGCAATTATGAGTATGGAACCACTATTGGCAAGCCTATTGCTGACAATTACATAAGTGATTTAAACATATTAATGTATCCAATCGGAACAAGACTGTTCCCTGAGGGCACAACTTATGAATTATGGGGGATAAGAGCATGAAAAAATATGTAAAAGGTAAATATCTGGATATGACAACAGAAGAAATAAACGAAAAACTTGACGAGAGGTTAAAGAATGTTCTAACTGTTGATGAACGGATACTAAAGCTTGAAGAGGTCATTGATAGAATAAAAAATCTTTTTAAAATACAGGGGGAATAATGGATATTAAAACAAAGCTTGTTTCAGGGACAAGATGGAAAACAAAATGCCCCTATGATATGCAGCCTGAATTTGTTGTTGTTCACAATACAGCAAACGACGCCAGCGCAGAGAATGAGGCGGAATATATGATAAATAATAGCAATGAAGCATCTTTTCATTATGTCGTAGATGATAAAAACATATACCAGTGTATTCCGGAAAACAGAAATGCATGGCATGCGGGAGATGGTGCAAACGGCAAAGGAAACAGGTATGGAATTGCAGTTGAAATCTGCTATTCCATGTCGGGCGGAGAAAAGTTTTTAAAAGCGGAAGAAAATGCTGCAAAGCTTGTGGCAAGAATTTTGAAAAAATACGGCTGGAAGACGGACAGAGTGAAACCTCATCAGCTTTTTTCAGGGAAATATTGCCCTCACAGAACGCTTGATTTGGGATGGGAAAGATTTTTGAAGATGGTTGAAAAAAATATGGTAGAAGAAATTGTTCTGGTAGAAGATATTGTAGGAGAACTTTCCGAAAGAGGAATTTTAAGCAATATCAGCCTGTGGCTTAACAAACTCAGCCAGGACGAAAATGCATATCATCTTGCAAGAAAAACGGTAAACTATATTAGGAGGGAAGAGCAGTGGACAAGGTAAAACTGACAGTAAGCACGGTAATAGGCATTATCTCTGCAAAACTCGGCACACTTGCCCTGCCCGTATATATTTTACTCTTTCTTAATATGGCAGACTACACAACGGGTATAGTTGCATCTTATTATAAAGGCGAAAAAATATGCAGCAGAAGAGGGTTTCGGGGAATAGCAAAAAAGGTGTGTATGTGGCTTTTGATTATTGTCGGTGCGGTAACAGACAAACTGATTATATATGCAGCTGAGTTTGCGAATATAAACATCGGAAATTCCTTTGCGGTAGGTTGCTGTGTTGCGGTATGGCTGATATGTAACGAAATCATTTCGCTGCTTGAAAACATAAATGACATAGGCGTGAACATACCTGAATTTCTGCAGGGGATTTTAGCAAAAATAAAAGAAAAATTAAAAGGACGCACATTTTAAATGTGCGTCCTTTATGTCCTTTTTTACAGGTAATAATCTGCAGACAATTCTTTTATATTTCGTGTATCAAACAAAATATGATTTTCAAGTTTTTGTTTTGCATTTTTGATTTCATCGTGTGCAACCATAATTATAACAAGCTTTGTTTCTGCCAGAAACTTGTCAAAATTGTGGTGTTGGTTTGGGACAATATCCTTGCATACAAAGGGGTCATACACCTTTATACCGGACATGTTTTTTTCTTTTAAGAAGTCTAGCAGCTGAAGTGTCGGACTTTCGCGGGTGTCATCAACATTTTCCTTATAGGTCAGCCCATAGAGTCCCACGTCTGCCAGACTTTGAATATTATTTTCCTTCATAATATCATAGATTCTGTCAATTACAAAGAGTGGCATAGAATCGTTTATCTGCCGTGCAGAATAAATAATTTTTGCAAGGTCAGGATAATCGCCCACCAAAAACCACGGGTCAACAGAGATACAATGGCCGCCAACACCCGGCCCGGGACTTAAAATATTTACTCTCGGATGGTTGTTTGCAATCCTTATTATTTCATACACATCCATATTTTCCGACCGGCAGATTTTTGCAAGTTCGTTTGCAAAAGCAATGTTCACATCACGGAAAGTGTTTTCCACAACTTTGGTCATTTCTGCGGTACGGATATCTGTTAAAATGATGTTGCCGTCACAAAAAGTAGCATAAACATCTTTTACCTTTTCCGCAACCTCTTTGCTGTCTGCTCCGATGGTACGGCTGTTATTTTTGAGCTCATACACCATGTTGCCGGGTATTATTCGTTCGGGAGCGTGTACCAGATGAACTTTTTTGTTTAAAAGAACTTCTTTTTCTGACACTACCGGACGGACAAACTTGTCAACAGTTCCGGGAGAAACGGTTGATTCTATTATTATAATTGCATTGTTTTTACATATTTCAAGAACGCTTTTTGTTGCTGAAACAACAAAAGATGCATCAATTTTTTTGCTTTGTTTATCGTAGGGGGTCGGAACGGCAATTATATAAATATCCGCAGAAATATATTTTTCTGAAAATGTTATTCCTTTTGAACGCGCACTTTCAAAAAGCTCAGGAAGCCCGTCCTCTTCAAATGTGACAGTACCGGAATTTAAAGTAGCAACAAGCTCTTTGTTATAATCGGTTCCTACAACTTCGTTGCCGTGAGAAGCAAGCATAAGTGCTGTGGGAAGACCAATGTAACCAAGACCTATAACATTTATCATACTAACACTACCTTTCGAATTTGCCTTTCGGGCAATTTTTTATACAGATTCCGCACACTACACCACGGCCAATATGCTGGAATGCTTTTTTCATATATTCGGAGCAAGCTTGCCGGTCAAGAGATTTATCGGGGTTTGTCAAATCGTAAGGCTCACTGCTTATAGCCATAGCAGGACAAAGTTTTGCACAAATGGAGCAGTTGCCACAAATATTGTCTTCAAAGGGTGCATCAGTTTTAAGCGGCATATTGGTGAGGATTGTGCCAAGTCTGACTCTTGGGCCAAACTTTTTTGATATAAAAAGACCGCTTTTGCCTATTCCGCCAAGACCGGCAAGTCGTGCGGCAGTTTTGTGCTGGAAAAAACCGCGTGTGCCGGAAATGCTTTGAGAAGCGGCGACAGGAATATACAAAAACCCCTTTTTTTCAATTTCCATTCCAATCTTTAAAATAAGATTGTCAATGTGGGTGTTGACAGTTCTGTAATGGTGAAAATATACATGGGTAGGGGAGTCGGTTATGCCATCAATAACAGCATCGGACAGTTTTACAACAATTGAAACAGCATATTTAAAATCTTGTGTGCCGGTAAGCTCTGTTGAAGTTTCTTCGCCAATAAGAGCAAAACCTACATCCTGACACCCCATTGAAAGAATTTGCTTTTTAAAATCGTCCATCAAAAATCACCCCAACATCCATTCGAGGAAAGGCGCTGCTCCTGAAACAACAAGAAAATATGCACAGGAGACGATTACCGAGGCTAAAAGTACCCCAACAAAAATAGCTGGAAGAGCATATTTAAGGCGCATATCAAGAAGAGCAGCTATTAAAGCACCTGTCCAGGCGCCTGTGCCGGGGAGGGGAATTGCAACAAATATGACAAGCCCCCAGAAATTGTTTTTCGAAACCTTTTCCGATTTTTTAAATGCGCGTTCTTCAAGTCTTTGGATAAAGTTACGAAGAGCACCAAGTTTTTTGAAATATTTAAAAAGAGGTCTTATAAAAAGCAATATAAATGGTATTGGAAGCATATTTCCCAGAACTGTCAGAAAAATTGACAATGGCAGACTTACACCCGAAGCAAGTGCAACGGGCAGAGCTCCTCTGAGTTCAATTACCGGAACCATAGATATTAAAAATGCCCACAGTTCCTTGGAAGCCTTTAAAAATTCCATAAAAAATACCTTTCATATTTTATCTTACATAAGGGTAGGGGTTAACTTTTTTACCGTTTACAATAACTTCAAAATGAAGGTGCGGTCCGGTTGAATAGCCGGTACTTCCAATAAGCGCAATTGTTTCGCCGCGGCTGACAGACTGACCCACTTTAGCATAGATTTTGCTGCAGTGAGCATAAAGAGTGGACATGCCATTGCCGTGGTTTATTATAAGATATTTACCATAACCGTAGCTTGTGGTCACAACGCTTGCAACGGTACCGGTGTCTGCAGCAACTATAGCATTTCCCATTCCGATTGCAATATCCATACCGGTATGGTTGTTTATGGCAGTCTCTGTTCTGTAACCAAAATGACTTGAAATATATCCGCCTGCGGGGACGGGCCACATAAGCTCGCCTGAGCCTTTGTTTGCAACATAATAATTGGAAGAAACAGCCCCGGATTGTCTTCTTTCCTCTTCCTTTTGCTGTGCTATTGCTATACGATATTCATTCATATCTGCGGCAAGCACTTTCATTGCTTCTGCCTGCTTGGAGGCAAGAGAGTCAAGATAGGAACGTTGGGAAACAAGAAGATCTTTTGCTTCCTGCTGTTCATCTTTTTTTGCT
>JAZNIU010000037.1:0-9975 GCA_045577655.1 Clostridia bacterium | reverse complement strand
GATGCCCACATCCGCCCGAAGCGGGACGATGTGGGCATCCGTCCCCTACAATCGTTTCAACATTTTTTCATTTCCCTATTGTAAAACTTGACTTTATGTGATATAATAATATTGCTACACAAACTAAATAAATAGAATTAGAGATATTTTTCTTTCATGGAATAATATACCTTCTTGGTGTTATCCTACTCATGGATTTTGTTAAAAACGCAGATTCCACTTAGTAGGATAACCAGATATATTTCTTTTTCTATTTAAGTTTGTGTAGCAACAATCGGGGTTTGCGTTTTTTTGCGTCAGCTTCGGTTGGCGCATTTTTTTATTGGTTTTGTAAACCGGAAAGGAAGATTTTTATGAAAAAACTTACTGCCCTCCTACTTGTAACATTATTAACATTTCTGCAACTTTCTGTATATGCCGAAAGTTCCGCAACGCAGGATAAGTATGCCGATTTAATTTTAGAAGCAATTGAAAAATCCGATTATAGTGAAGAACAGATTGACAAAGAACATATTTATATTATCGAAAATACAAGCCCTATTCCCATGAGAAAAAATCAGGAACCTATATGGATTTGGGTTGCCCTTCCCCTGCTTGATTCCGAAGATGTTTCATATGCCTATTTTGACAAAGGTGTTTACGGAATGGAAATAACCAATCTTCCCACATTTACAGGAATAGAAATGCCTTATGGCAACACGCTAAAACAATATCTTGAAAAAAACAATCTTTCTGAACCAACCGAAATAACAAATATGTGGATTGTTGAAAGATTGCATCTGTTTGCATACAATGCGGTTTGCGACGGTAAAGAATATATCATCCCCTACCATTTTACCGAAGAATCAATGTTCAATCTTACAAATGCCGAGGAATGCAATATAGAAATCGGTAAGGCTTACACAAAAGATGATTTTCTGACAATTTGCGAAAAAGAGGCGGAATTGTTCGCTGAATATCGAAAATCCGAAAGCGAGCAGGAAGAAACCGATTCATCAAAAACATATGTTGACAACAACGGCGAGGAAGTGACAACACAGCCTTTGACAAAAGTTGAACAGGCCAATGATGAAAAGCAAACTGATAAATTTCAGGAACTGATTAACGAAGATGAAACAAAAGAAGAAACTGAAACATTAGACGAAAAATTAATTGTTGATTGCTCTGAATGGGCATATGAATATGTTGCCGAAGCAATAAAGACAGGACTCTTAGATGATATGTCAAATATTTTATATAAAGAATCAGTAACAAGAGAATTTTTCTGCGAAATCATTTTTAATCTGCTGTCAAAATCCACAGAAAAAGCCTTACCTGTTTCTTCGACAAATCCATTTTATGATATTAATAATTCAAAAGTTACCGCACTATATTATGAAGGAATTATAAACGGAAAGGGTGACAAAAAATTTGCACCCAACGATTTACTCACCCGCGAGGAAGCTGCAACCATTCTTTATAGGTTTGCTGAATATCTGGAGCTTGATATACCTCAATCGACGTATACAGACGACGTTGACTTTTATGCCGATAAAACATTCATATCCGACTGGGCTTTTAACGCCGTGTTCTATATGAATCAAATGGAAATTATGGTCGGTACAAGCGATGAAAATTTTTCACCAAAAGAAACATACACAGTCGAACAAGCAATAGCGACCGTAATGAGATTATATAATTATTAATTAAAGGTAGTAGCAAATGCTACTACCTTCCTTCTTCATAAAAACAATCCTTTTCCCATCTTATCACATTAGTATCTATATATTCCCATATCTTTTTATAATCTTCTTTCCCACGAATTATATGGTCGTGATATGAACGCTGCCAGATTTTTGTTCCTATCTCTTTTGTAACCAATGTTTTAAAAGAGCGAACGATATTCTGCACATTCTTTGTAGGGGACGATGCCCTCATCGTCCCTTTAAGAAAAACAATTAAATGAATATGGTTTGGCATAATTCCATATTTATCAACCACCACATCATCATAGCTATCATTTATACTTTTTATGTATTTTTCACAAACAAGTCCGTAGTTAGATAACCTATTTTGCGGGACGATGTGGGCATCGTCCCCTACGATACGGGATAATATTTGCTTTCTGTTGTATGTACAAATCGTAATAAAATATGCCCCCGGGCTACCATAATCATATCCTTTTAACCTTGTCGGTTTTCGTTTTGGCAAATCCATTTTAATCCCCTAATTTTGTTTTTTTACCAAGTCATATTCGTCGCCGTTCTGCCAATAGGAACAGTCAAAATTGCCGCCGGTCATAAACCGCATCATTTCGTCCTCGTCGAGACTAACATTGCAGACATAGCAATCCCAATCCTCGTCATATTCAAAATGTGCACAGGTTTCACAATTTTTTGACATATTTTCTCCCTAAAAAGCATTTTTTATATGTATTATTTCAGGGTTTTTCTCTCCCAGAACCTCGACAACATCAAACCTGGCGTTGCCTTTATAATGCTTTTTCATAATATAAATATTTGCTGTGTTTCTGATTTTTCTTTGCTTGTCTTTTGTCACAAATTCGGCCGGTCTGCCATAGCTGTCCGATTTTCTTTGTTTCACTTCAGTGAAAACAAGCATATCTTTATCAAAACTTATAATATCAATTTCTCCGCATTTCTGCCGCCAGTTTTTTTCGAGCACTCTGTGCCCGTGTTTTATAAGATACGCCGCCGCCATATCTTCGCCAAAATTAAGTCCTTTTTTGGTAAAAATTCGTTCTTTAATCCAATTAAGCAAAACAGAACATCGCAGCTGTTTTTGCTGCGCCTCCAAAAACGTCAATATAGTAGAAGATTATAAGTATTGCCAGCGAGGCTGCAAGCCCAATAAGCCAGAGACGTGTATTCACTCTTCTTTTAACCAGTGAAGCAAAGAGCATAACCACACAAAAAACAAAAAACAAAAAGGCTAGTGTTCCTATAAATTTAATCATTTTTTCACTCTCCCTTGTTTTTATTATACTATTTGCAAAAGTGGCTGTCAATATATTATTTTTTTGGCAAAAACTATTGATTTTTCATGGAAAATATTATATAATATAGGTAATTATATTTCATAGGAGTGATTACCATGGATAAGGAAAAAGTTATTACCAAAATAACGGATGTCGGTGTTGTTGCAGTTGTTCGTGCAGAAAGCAGCGACAAGGCAATCCGTATTGCCGATGCGTGCATAGAAGGTGGCATCCCTGCCATCGAGCTCACTTTCACAGTTCCCAGAGCTCATAAGGTTATAGAGGACCTTGCTGCCAAATATTCAAATGGAGAAATAATTCTTGGCGCAGGAACTGTTATGGACAGCGAAACAGCAAGAATTGCTCTTCTTTCGGGTGCTGAATACATAGTTAGCCCCTATTTTGACCTTGAAACTGTTAAAACATGTAACAGATACCGTGTTCCCGTTATGCCGGGTGCTATGACTATCAAAGAAGTTGTGTCTGCTATGGAAGCCGGCGCAGATATCGTAAAAATATTCCCGGGCGACCTTTTTGGACCAAAAATAATCAAAGACATCAAGGGTCCTATCCCCTATGCTAAGATGATGCCCACAGGCGGTGTTGACGTTGACAATGTTGACCAGTGGATTAAAGCAGGCGCAGTTGCAGTAGGAGCAGGAAGCTCACTTACAGCAGGTGCAAAAACAGGCGACTACAAAGCAGTTGCAGACACTGCAAAACGTTTTGTTGAAGCAGTTAAAGCAGCAAGAGCAAAATAGAAAGGAAATAAGATCATGACAAAAAAGGCAGTTACATTTGGCGAAATAATGTTAAGACTTCAGACACCGACAAACTTAAGATTCATCCAGGCTCAGACACTTGAATCTACTTTTGGCGGCGGCGAAGCAAACGTTGCGGTTTCTCTTGCCAACTATGGCATTGACGCATCTTTTGTTACAAAACTTCCCTCAAACCCAATCGGTGACTGGTGTGTAGCAGAAATTAGAAAACACGGTGTTGACACCTCAAAAATTGCCCGCGGCGGCGAAAGAGTGGGCATCTATTTTGCAGAAAAAGGTGCTTCTCAGAGAGCGTCAAACGTTGTTTATGACAGAGCACATTCTTCAATTGCTACAGCAGAAAATGCAGATTTTGACTGGGATGCTATTTTCGAAGGCGTGGAATGGTTCCATTTCACAGGCATCACTCCGGCAATTTCCGACGCTGCTGCTGAGGTTTGCCTCTGTGCTCTTAAAAAAGCTAAAGAACATGGCGTAACAGTAAGCTGCGACCTCAACTTCAGAAAAAAACTCTGGACAAGCGAAAAAGCTTGCAAAGTTATGTCTGGTCTTATGCCCTATGTTGATGTTGCTATCGCCAACGAAGAAGATGCGGAAAAAGTTTTCGGCATCAAGGCTTCTGCAACAGATGTTACTTCAGGTGAAATCAACCACGAGGGCTATAAAGACGTTGCAAAACAACTTGCTGATAAGTTTGGCTTTAAATATGTTGCAATCACTCTTCGTGAAAGCCACAGTGCTTCTGCTAACGGCTGGTCAGCAATGCTCTATGATGGCAAAGAATATTACTTCTCCAAGAAATATGAAATATCTCATATCATCGACCGTGTAGGCGGCGGCGACTCTTTCGGCGGCGGTCTTATCTATTCGCTCATGAACGACTATACTCCGGATGATGCTATCAACTTTGCAGTTGCCGCATCCTGTCTGAAACATACAATCGAGGGCGATTTTAACTTAGTAAGCGTTAAAGAGGTTGAAACTCTTATGAAGGGCGACGGCAGCGGCCGTGTTCAGAGATAACAATTAAAATTTTAAAGCGGGTGCTGTATCGCAATATCTATAATACGATACAGCCCCTTGCTTATTGGTGACGTTATGGATACTTTTGAAGGAATTGTTTCGGAAATTATTTTTAGTAATTCGGATAACGGCTATGCCATTTGCGACTTTGTTTCGGGCGACGAAAATTTTGTTATAACCGGCACAATGCCTTTTGTGTCTGCCGGCGACAAACTTCGTGTTTCGGGCAGCTGGGTCAATCATATTGAATATGGCGAGCAGCTGAACGTGAAATATTTCGAAAAGCTTGTACCCGAAAGCAGCGAAGAAATTTTCCTTTATCTTGCCTCGGGTGCCATTTCCGGTGTTAAAGAAGCAACCGCCAAACGCATAGTTGACCATTTTGGCGACGATTCTTTAAATATAATCCGCGACTGTCCGGAAAAGCTTGCTAAAATCAAAGGCATTTCCGAACAAAAAGCCATCTCCATACACAACCAGTATATCAGGCAGATAGACATTCAGCAAATTATATCTTTTTTCGGACAGTATGGCATAAATGCCACTCTTGCATTTAAAGTGTATAAACAGTTTGGCAGCTCTTCGGTTGACAGAATAAAAGCAAACCCCTACTGTGTATGCGAAATTTCGGGAATCGGGTTTAAAACTGCCGACCGGATTGCATATTCAATGGGTTTTGCGGAAAATTCTCCCGAAAGAACGTCTGCGGCGATAATTCACGCCCTTTCCGAAGCTGTACTTCATGGTCACACATATTTGCCCTACCAGATGCTTGTGTCTTCTGTTTTTGAGATAACCGCTTCTGACAAAGAGCTTATCTCCCAGCAAATTTCTTTTCTTACTGTGCAAAACAAAATTAACCGCTACACTCTCCCTGACTCAACAGAGGTTTACTATCTGCCTGCTTTTCTTGCAGCGGAAAAAGGGTGTGCGGAAATTCTGACAGAGCTTGCAAACTCACCGGCAAAAAAAATCCCTTTTACAAACGAGGATATTGTCGGAGATATAACTCTGGCAGACAAACAAATTGATGGTGTCCGTGCCGCTTTGGAAAACAGTCTTGTTGTTATAACGGGCGGTCCGGGAACAGGGAAAACAACTCTTCTTAACACCATAATCTCAATTATGAAAAAAACCGGGCTTGATATTGCGCTTTGTGCTCCCACCGGCAGAGCGGCAAAACGCATGAGTCAGCTTTGTAACATAGAAGCCAAAACCATTCACCGTCTGCTTGAGATGGGCTATTCGGAGGACGACTCCAAAATGGTTTTCGGCAAAAACGAATATAATCCCATTGAAGCAGATGTTGTTATCTTGGACGAAATGTCTATGGTGGACATTTTGCTTATGTACCATCTTCTCAAAGCTCTTCCGAAAAAGTGCAGACTGGTTCTGGTTGGAGACAGCGACCAGCTTCCATCGGTGGGCGCGGGGAATGTTTTAAAAGATATTTTATCCTGTGAGAAAATTAAAAGCATTCGTCTTACAGAGATTTTCAGGCAATCAGACCAAAGTATGATTGTGCAGAACGCGCACAATATAAATGCCGGCGTTTATCCTGTCTACAACGGACCGGATACTGACTTTTTCTTTCTGGGAAGACAAAACCCGGCAGACGCCGCCACTGAAATTGTACGCCTTTGCTCAAAAAGGCTTCCCGCATATTTAAACGGTTCCCCTCTCGACTGTGTTCAGGTTATATGCCCTTCCAGAAAAGGCAATCTTGGAACAGAAAATCTAAACTCTCTTCTTCAGAAAGAATTGAACCCTCCGTCAAAAGACAAAAAAGAATTAAAACGTAGTGGTTTTGTTCTTCGCGAGGGGGATAAAATAATGCAAATCCGAAATAATTATGATATGGATTGGTACACCGAAAACGGTTATACCGGCTCGGGAATTTTCAACGGCGACATGGGAACTGTTGAGCAGATAAACGTGCGGTCAGGGATTGTAAGGATTTTGTTTGACAAAGAAAAAATTGTTGAATATCCTTTTGACCAACTGGAAGACCTGGAACTTTCCTATGCAATAACTGTTCATAAAAGTCAGGGCAGCGAATTTACCGCAGTTGTCATCCCGATGCACCAATGCCACAAAAATCTTATGAGCCGAAATCTTTTTTACACTGCCGTAACAAGAGCCAAAAAGCTTGTTGCACTTGTGGGCAGAGAAGATGTTGTTCAGTTTATGACAGATAACAACTATGAGGATTTAAGATACAGTGCTCTTGGAATAAGACTGTCGGAAGGTCAGAATATATGAAATTTTTAGACTGTGTGTCAGACATACTTTTCCCGCCAAAATGTATATACTGCGGCGAGCTTTTACCCATTGGAACCCGTCCCATGATTTGCCGCAAATGTTTTGATGTTGTGCCTCTTTACAATATTCGTTGCGGAAAATGCGGTGGAGTGATAACCTATAACAGCGGCAGACCCGAGTGTCTTTCCTGCAAAGCTGCCGGCAGATATTTTGACGGCGTTTTTGCAGCTTCGGTTTATCACAACAATTTAAGAACTGCAATTTTAAAATATAAGTTTGGTCCGCAACCCTACATGGCAAAAACTCTTTGTCATTTCACGGTTTGCGGTCTTAAAAAGCTTGGCATTTCGGCAGACTTCGTTTTAAGCGTCCCGCCCGACCCGGCAAGACTTTCCCGCAGAGGGTTTGATTCAACCGGAGTTCTTGCAAAACACATTGCCGCAGCAATTAAAATTCCCTACAAACAAGGGTATATCAGGAAAATTAAAAGCACTCCTGCACAGAGTACTCTCACCCACGCGCAGAGAGTTAAAAATCTTAAAGGCGCTTTTGCTCTTACTTCCAAAGCATCGGTTAAGGGCCGTGCCGTTATACTTGTGGACGATGTTTTCACCACCGGTTCAACCGTGTCGGAAATTTCCAGAATAATAAAAAAGAACGGCGCAAGCTATGTGTTTGTTGTAACTATTGCAAAAAGGTGATTTTTGTTATGAAATATATTACCCATTCTCCCGAAGAAACTCTTGAAATTGCAAAAAATTTAAAAAGCGACCTTTCGCCCGGCAGCGTTCTTTTTCTGCACGGCGACATTGGCGTTGGCAAAACTGTGTTTACAAGAGGTGTTGCAAACTCTGATAAGGTCTGTAGCCCCACCTTTTCAATAATGAATATTTATGAGGGCAATCCCCCCGTCTATCATTTCGACCTGTATCGTCTTTCATCTGAAGAGGAGCTTTATGAAGCCGGTCTTATGGAATATATAGAAAGCGGCGACGGAATTTCGGTTATAGAATGGCCCGACATTTTAGATAGCAGTCCCCTTTCGGACGTTTTTGATGTCTACATAACCAAAAATCTTGAAATTGACGAAAATTATCGTGAAATTGAGGTGAAAAAACGTGCTTCTTCTGGCTATTGACACTTGCCTTACCTCAGCCTCGGTTGCCGTTTCGACCGAAGAAAAGCTTCTGGGGCAGTTCTACATTGACAATAAACTTACTCATTCGGTAAAGCTAATTCCGCTTATTACGGGGCTTTTATCCGAGCTTGACCTTGCACTTTCGGACATTGATGTTTTTGCCTGCACAAACGGTCCCGGTTCGTTTACGGGAATACGTATTGGAATTGCAACAGTAAAAGGGCTTGCAACTCCGGCGGACAAACCTGTCATCTCCGTTTCTTCTCTTGAAACAATGGCATATAATTTTTTAAACAGCACCCTTCCCGTGTGCCCTATCATAGACGCCAGAAACTCTCAGGTGTTTTATGCGGCCTACAAACAGGAAAAGGGCAAAATGGTTGAAACCACTGCTCCTGCGGCAGATGATGTTTCAGCCCTTGTCCAAAGCATTTCTTCCCCCACTTTATTTGTGGGAGACGGAAGCATAAAATATAAAAACGTTCTCGAACAAAACAAGAATATTATAATTGCTCCGCCCCATCTTCTGATGCCTTCGGCAGCAGCTTGTGCGGTGGCAGCATTTGAAAAATACAAAACAGGCGGCGCACTTTCCGTTTCAGAGCTTGAGCCGCTGTATATTAGAAAATCCAGTGCAGAACAGGAAAAAGAAAGGATGAATAATAAATGATAGCTATAGGCTGTGACCACGGTGCATTCCGCCTTAAAGGTGTGGTAATGGACTACTTAAAAGAAAAAGGATATGAAGTTAAAGATTTTGGGATTTATGAAGATGCACGTGCAGACTATCCCGATATTGCCGAAAAGGTTTGTAAATCCATCGTTTCGGGCGAATGTGAAAAAGGCATTCTGCTTTGCGGTACAGGTATAGGCATAAGCATTGCTGCAAACAAAATAAAAGGGATCCGTGCTGCAGTGTGCAACGAAGTTTACTGTGCAAAAATGGCAAAATGCCATAACAATGCAAACGTTATAACAATGGGTGGCAGAGTTGTTGGCGACGACGTTGCTCTTGAGATTGTTTCAGCCTGGCTTGATGCCGAATTTATGGGTGGCAGACATCAGGAAAGAATTGACAAAATAACAAATCTTGAAAAAGGTGAGTAATCAATGGCTAAATCGACCAAAAACTACGGAAACGACAGTATTGTTGCACTGAAAGGCGCAGATGTTGTTCGTCTTAAGCCCGCGGTAATATTTGGTGCAAGCAGTCTTGAAGGCTGTCAGCACGCAATGTTCGAAATTTTGTCTAACTCTATTGACGAAGCAAGAGAAGGTTACGGCGATGTTATAAAAGTTACACGTTTTCTTGACGGGTCCATTGAAGTTGCAGACAGCGGTCGAGGTATTCCGCTTGACTTTAATGAAAAGGAACAACGCTATAACTGGGAACTTGTTTTCTGCGAGCTTTATGCCGGTGGTAAATATAACACCGTTGACGGCGAAAACTACGAATACAGTCTCGGAACAAACGGTCTGGGCAGTTGTGCCACTCAGTTTGCTTCTGAATATATGGATGTTGAAGTTATCCGTGACGGGTTTAAGTATAACCTGCATTTTGAAAAGGGTTACAATATCGGCGGTCTTATGAAAGAGGAAACACGGTCTAAAAAATCCGGTTCCACTATCAAATGGAAACCCGACCTGGACGTTTTCACCGAAATTGACATTCCCCTTGAATTTTATCAGGATGTATTAAAAAGACAGGCTATTGTAAACGCAGGTCTTAAACTTGTTCTGCGCAACGAAACACCGACAGGAATGGAAACTTTTGAATATCTCTATCCTGACGG
>JAZNIU010000036.1:0-22047 GCA_045577655.1 Clostridia bacterium | reverse complement strand
AGTCATAATCTGCATCCGAATAAACTAATTTGTTATTTATAGAGAAAATATAATCTCCATCGTATGTTTTCTTAAATGTTTGGTACTTATTATTTCTAAGCTCCGACACTTTGGAATGAAAAGCCGCAACTTCTCTTTTGTCAAGCACCCTTTCTTCCAAGGTCCACATTACGCCGTCCTGTCTTTCGGGAAGAGAAAACTTTACATCTGATGCAACTTTTTCAGATTTTTGCATATCCTTACTATTGACAGATTCATTTTTTTGTGATACTCTGTCTTTAGAAACAGATTCGCTCATGGCATCTACGCTTAATTGCGGTGCCGTCATGAAGGGCGAGTCTGTTTCTATTATTATAGCCTCATGTAAATAGAATTTGGAATTTGATTTCTTATTGTTTGGATAAGATTTAACTATCGCTCCAACAACAGATTCAACTCCATCTATCTTGCCTTTTGCAGCTATTACATATCTGTTTGTGCCAGTGTTGTTGTAATTTTCTGTTACACTGACAATATCACCATTTTCAATCACCGGTTTAATCGCTTTAACTGCCGCCAACTTCGTTTTGCCAAAACCGTGAAATACTGTGCTTTTCACTCCGGAACGTGTCAGCTCCACTTTCCCGATAATTGAGTTAATTGCCATTTCCCCCTGGCTTTTAAATATGTCAAAAACATAATCCGATTTACGAACATCCTCATGGACGTTTTCACTCTTTACAGAAAATTTACTTTTAGCAGAAATTTTATCAGCATTTTCATTTAAAGTATCAATAATAAATTTTGATTCACTATTTACATCATCATTAAAACTAAACTTTATTCCTCCGGAATCGGTGGTCTTTGCATATTTTGCGATATCAAATCCACCTGCCACATCTGTATTGGCAGTTTTTGATTGAACTGTATCCGTAGAATTACCTGCTGGCAAAATAGAATCAAAATACTGATTTACGGCTCCCTTAAGCTCTGCAATAAAAATTCTGCCCTTAAGTATTTCAAGGTCTGCATATATGTTTCCGCAAATATCACAAACCAATTCCTCAAAGGCCTCTGCCTTGTTTTCTTCGCCATAGGCATTTTTGTACACTTTTGCATAGTAATTAACCATGCTATTCAAAACGGAATTATCAATACTTTCCACTATTTCTCTTGATAGCTTTTCAAATGCTTCAGGATTTCTTCTCTTTATAAGATGTCCCAGTTCGTGACCGAAAGTCTGCTCATTACCGTTGTAGTATATTTCTTTATCATCGATATTAAAACCTCCTGCCCGGATGTTTCCGTTTGCGACAATATTCCTTACAAGGTGCACCTCCACATCCCTTGCCGTTGCAAAATCAATACTTCTTTTTACCGCAGCTGTTATATTTTCTTGTGGAATTTCCTCAAAGGTTATTCGGTCTCCGTCGACCCGTATTTCTCTTTGATAAATGCCATCATCTCGTCCACGTATTTCTTCCGTTCCTTTGTGGTCATTGGGTCGTCCTTGTGTTCCTGATAGTGTTTCATCTGTTCCGGGGTCAGACTTAAATTTACTCCATCTTGCGTTGTTATCGAAATTCTTATATTTTCCGCCATTTTCGTCACCATTTAACCTTTCTATCGTATTTCCGACTGTGATGCCATCTAGAGCCGAACTTAGTGTTTCATATATAGTTTTCCCATTATCAGCAAACAACGCCTCATGTTCTCCAAAATTTCCCTTATCCTCGTATGTCTGCACAATATCCCTTGCAAGAGCCATAATCCCGTCTCCGCCAAATCTTTCACGGAGCATATTCATCAGTTCTGGATTCGACTTGATTTCAGGTCTTAGCGACCTTTCTATTGCACTAGAAACTCTTGCAAGTATATCACTTGAAACATTATTCCCAGTATCTCTATTGCTTGTGTTCATTATACCATTGTTTGCATCGCTATTCAAGTCTGAATTTAAACCAGCATCATAAACAGTCGCATTTCTTGCATTCTCTTTCGTAGATAAATCTTGCATAACCCTGTCCTTTTTACCGGCATAAAATGCATCCATCTGTGTGTCCGTCACAAAGTCCACTTTTGCACTATCGACGTTTGCAAAACCTGCCATATATGCGTTTTTAACCGCTTTTTCTGCCTGGCTGAAGGTCATACCCTCGCTACTTGCAATTTCGGCTACAAGCTTCGACCCCTCTTCGCCAAATCCTGTGAAAGCCAATTGGGGACGTACATTTTTTGGTACTTTTGAGGTGGCACGGTGGACGGGTTTCCTGTCCCTAAATGGCTTCAAATGGCCATTTCTTCAACGAAAATTGGCTGAAAATGTGGACAAAGAAATTAAAAAAATCTACCGAAAATATTGACTGCATCAAGCTAATATGGTATAATAGAAAAAAGTAAATGCGTTGGAGCAGAACCAAGTAAGCTTGGAAAGAGCCCGCAGAGAGTTGCCGGTTGGTGCGAGGCAATGGCGATGACCTTGACGAATTCCTTCTGTCAGCAGTGCACTGAACAAGAGAAGTCTTAAGTAGGATGCAACGGGTGTTCCCGTCACAGAACTAAGGTATGTCAGTACCTGATAAGGTCACTATCGTGAGGTGGTGATAAACTGAGGTGGTACCACGGAATTGATTTTTCGTCCTCTGTATCTTTTTTAGATGCAGAGGACTTTTTTGTTTTCAAATGTTACAAAAAACATTGAAACTATACAGACTATTCAGAAACCAGAGGTGGCAGAAATGAAAATGAATTTTCATAAAAAACTTCCTATTCCTCAGGAAGTGAAAAAAGAGTATTCTCTTACTGACAGGATGAGAAAGGTTAAAGAAAAACGTGATGAAGAAATCAGAGCAGCATTTGATGGAACATCCGGTAAATTTATTCTTATTATCGGTCCTTGTTCAGCAGATCATCCTGAACCTGTTTTAGAATATATTTCAAGACTTTGCAAAATTGAAGAAGAGGTATCGGATAAAATAATTCTCATTCCAAGAATTTATACAAATAAGCCGAGAACAACAGGACAGGGGTACAAGGGCACGCTTCATCAGCCCGACCCCGATGCAAAGCCTGATGTGTATAAAGGAATTGTTGCGATTCGTGAGCTTCACCTGTCGGCACTGAGGGATTATAATTTTTCGTGCGCTGATGAAATGCTCTACCCCGAAAACTACCGTTATCTTTCTGATCTTTTATCTTATGTTGCTGTTGGTGCCCGCAGTGTAGAAAACCAGCAACACAGGCTTACTGCAAGTGGAATTGATGCTCCTGTGGGAATGAAAAACCCGACAGGCGGAGACTTAAGTGTTATGATGAACTCTATTGTAGCAGCTCAGTCAAGCCACACTTTTATATACCGTGGCTGGGAGGTTACAAGTGACGGAAATCCTTATGCGCATGCTATTCTTCGGGGATATGTTGATTATGCGGGCAGAAGTGTATCCAATTATCACTACGAAGACCTTCTCCGTGTAGAAGAACTTTACGAAAAATCCAACCTGACCAACCCCTCTGTTATTGTTGATACCAATCATAATAATTCAGGCAAAAAATATCTTGAGCAGATTCGCATTGCAAAAGACATTGTTCACAGCAGAAACCAGAACAGCGATATTAAACGCCTTGTAAAAGGGTTGATGATTGAAAGTTATCTTGAAGACGGTGCACAGAGTGTTGGTGAACACATTTACGGAAAATCAATTACCGATCCTTGTCTTGGTTGGGAAAAAACTGAAAAACTTATTTACGATATCGCAGATAAACTTTGATGGCGGGCATCAGGATGAATAAGTTGGTTGATGCAGACAAAAGAGCAAGTCACTGCAGTGACTTGCTCTTTTTATTTCCTATTAAGTTAAGAAGAAGTGTAAATATACTCATAACCGCTATCTGAATGACGGTTATAATAATCATAAGACCTCTTGATTCATAGTAACAAAAATGGTCCCAGTATATAATCAATTCAGCAGCTAAGGCACATAAAATACTGTACCACGTTGCTTTTCGGTTTATGCATCTGAAAATGATGGGGAAAAGGGCTGTTAAGATAAGATAAGTAACAATGGCAACCGGTCTTTGCATAAGAAAACCTCCTTGGTTTTTTTATAATTCTATCACACAACCACAGAAAAATCAACACAGCCTAAAAAACAATGTTTTTTCATAAAAAAATATGTTTAAAAAACCCTTTATACAAAGTGAAAATGCTTGACAATTATGTGAAATTATGCTAACATAAACAAAAGGGACAAAATATTCGATTTTCGACAGTTTTGTCCCTTAAATAATGAAAAAAATAATAAATTTTAGATAGGAGAGGCCATATGAATCCACAAACTCATTACACCCCGACTGACAATGGTTATTTAAATACCTGCTCACAGGAGTATTTTAACCGTTTGCTTTACGGCTCACACAAGAATGATGACAAGGAAGCAAGATATTCAACATTTGCCGGGGATGTTCCTCAATTTATGGGTGCGGCAACCGACTGGACGGTTCATGACTGGTGCGATTTCGGAAAACGGGGTACACTTTCAAGCGGACTTTGCTTAACACCCGGTCAGCGTGTTGGTGGTGCCACCGAAACTTCTGAGGGAGGTGCCAGATGGTTCCATCATGCCGAGGATTTGGTTTCGGAATTTAAGAATGGCTGGATGGAATACAAGCTTTCTGGAATGTCTGACCATTTTCCCGAGGTGCTTGTTAATATCGAGGCATATCCGTTGCTTCCCGATGACGGATTTTTGGTGCATTACAAAATTTTCACCGAGCAAAGAGTTGTATTTACGGCAGGCTTTGGCGGTATAACCGATTATTTTGGAAATTTCAGCAGAAGAAGTGCTGAAGGGCGTTATTTTTCCCAGAAGGATTGCGAAAAAAACACCATTAAGCTTGGCAAAAACCGTGCTTTGGTAAGTCACCCAAACGGGGCATCAATGTGGATTGGTACAAGCTTTGCTGCGGAATTCGGGCTGGGCAGCGCAAAGGGTATGGCAGAGCTTTCGCCTGCGTTGTTCCTGGGCACCACTCCCGAAAATGCTGATGATAATGTTGTTAAAATAGCTGCTGAGCTTGGTCAGGGCAAGACTTTTGAAGGCTTTATCGTTGCGATACATAATTCCGACGAGGAAACCTTAAATAAATGGCTTGCGATGGAAGACCCTGCAAGTTATATAAAGCAGCAGATTTATGCAAAGCACGTTTGCATTAACCTTAACACACCCGACCATCCGCTTGATTTGACAATTGCTCCCACAGTAATTGCTATGGATGCATCCTTCCACAGAAATTCCTTCCATCACGGAACATTTTCATATCATTCGCCGTTTTTGGGCTGGCGTGCAATGTATGCGCCGACCACACTTGGCTGGAACGACAAGGTTGAGGCGGCAATGTCTACCCATCTTAATCAGATTGTGAAAAAACCTGACGGCGAGGAACGCATCTGGTATGACGGTAAGGGCGAAAGAGAAGCGGGCCCCGAGGCACCATCGCCTTATCATCAGATTGAAAATACATATGGTTATCTGCCCTATTTCCTGGGGTTAGAGCTGCCATATTACAATATGCAGGAATGTGCTTTTGATATGATGCTTTATTATATCGAATGGTCAGGCAATCTTGAAATTGCCGAAAAATACTTTGATGACTTCTGCAGGCTACTTGATTGGGAGGAAAGAATTTTTGACCCCGATAACGATGGGTTATATCAAAACTTCCTTAACACCTGGATTTCTGACGGACATTCCTACAACGGTGCAGGCTGTGCACAGTCCAGTGCTTACAATTACCGCGCAAATATGGTTATGTCAAAGCTTGCCGAAAGACTTGGCAAGCCAAACGATGTATTTGTAAAGCGTGCCGAAAAAATTAAAACGGCAATGAATGAAAAGCTGTGGATTGCAAACAGCGGTGTTATTGCAGAGTCGCTTGATACAATGGGCGCTTGTATGATTCATCCGTCCCCCGAACTTAACACCACATACCTCACAATAGATTGTGATGCTGTTGATGATTTTAAGGCATATACCATGCTTAAATATACCGAAAATTACATAAAGAACGTGGAAACTCCGGGTACAGGCGGAAGATTGGTATATTCGTCAAACTGGTATCCCAGAAAGTATTCAACCTGCGGACTTTACCCTGCTGAAAATGCGTGTCTGGCTCTTGCTTACTTCAAGCTGGGCTTAAGCGAGATGGGCAACAAAATTGTTAATGGTATTGTTGATTGCTATTTCACAGGCACAAACCCCGGTATGGCATCACATGTACAGACTGATTTATGCACAGATTCGGGCGACATAGATTTTACAGACGTATCAAGCACATATCTGCGTACGGTGGTAGAGGGCTTGTTTGGTATCAGAATTAACAGTCTTGATAAAACTGTTATTATTGCCCCCAACTTCCCCAAGAATTGGGAACACACAAATCTTGCGCTTAAGGATATTTCTCTCAGCTACAACAGAATGGGCTCTATGGAAACATTTGATATTTTCTGCGAAAGAGCAGAGAAAAAGTTTATCAAAATACCTATGAGAGCAGCTGATATAGAGGCTGTTATGCTTGATGGTGAGGTAATTCCTTATGAAATCAAAGCAGGCATTAACAACAGTTTTGTTGTTGTTGAGGTTGAAAAGGCTGGCAGGTTCCAGCTTCGAATTATGCACGGCAGTGCGTCAATCCCGACAATTAAGTTAACCGAAACGGTTCTTGCTGGCAATGAGGTGGCATTTGAGGTTAATGGCGGCGAAGTGGTTGAATATCTGGATATTTGCGAGGTTCTTGAGGACATATCGGTTGTTGACAACAAGGTATATGCAAAAACTAAAAAAATTGCAGGCCACCACACCTTGTTTGTTCGTGTGAGAAAGGGCAAATACGATGCTTGGTTTGCGGCAGATTATGAGGTTATCGAAAGAGCAGCAGAAAAGGCTCCGATTATCCCCGGAAGCACCTTTGAGCCCGTTGACATTTCAAAATTCTTTAACTGCAATATTACAGAAATTCACAATCAGGAATTTCTTAGCCCACGCCCCGAAGCCTATTCAATCGGCGTATTCCCCAACGGTCGTTATGCGTGGGAATGGAATCATGGCGGACATAACAAAGTGGTTGTTGACGATAGCGCATTAAGAGCGGCAAACGGTATGATTCGCACAGAGTCAGGAATACCCTTTATCACACCTGCTGAGAATGAGAATATTGCCTGCGTTTCCCTGTGGGACAATTTCCCCACAGATATTACCATTCCTCTTGAAGGTAGCGGTCAGGAAATTGCAATTCTTTATGCGGCAACCACAAATGCTATGCAGTCTTATGTTGAAAATGTGCGGATAACTGTTGAATATGCTGACGGTGAAACAACCTCTGCAAAGCTTGTTTATCCCATCAACATTGATGACTGGCTGGTTGCTGCACTCCAGAAAGAAAGCGAAAGCTACTATTTCAGCAATTATAACCATGCAACAGTTCAGAAGCTTCGTCTTGACCCGACCAAGAAACTTAAAAACATTAAGTTTGAGGCGATTGCTAACGAAGTTATAATGGGTGTTCTTGGCGTAAGCATAAGCAGATAATTTTCGGGGCACTTAAGGTGCCCCGATATATTGTTATACTATTTGAAATGGGGGAATACCTATGGATAAGAAGAGAGGATTTGAGGTTTGCTCGGCGTTTGACGGGCAGGGAATAAATCTTCCCAGACGCAGTACCGAAAGAAGCGCCGGTTATGACATTGAGGCGGCAGAGGATACAACGGTTCCGTCAATATGGAATTCTGGAAATAAAAAACCGGTTTTTGTTAAAACCGGAATAAAAGCATATATGGGCGAGGACGAGGTGTTATATCTTTACAACAGGTCATCAAACCCTGGCAAAAAGGGGCTTGTTCTTGCAAATTCGGTTGGTGTTGTGGATAGCGACTATTATAACAATCCCGATAACGAAGGGCACATAATGCTTGCATTTTATAATGTTTTCCCTGAAGATGTTGTTATAAAAAAAGGTGACCGTATAGGTCAGGGCGTGTTTGCAAAATTCTTAAAAGCAGACGACGACACCGCTTCGGGTGAACGAAAAGGCGGTTTCGGCAGCACAAATAAATAAAAAAATGCGGTGATTTAATCACCGCATAATTTTTTTATCTTTTCATATAAACCGGAATTCCGTTTTCTGTTTTAAGTTTTGGTTCGCCTAAAACGAGAGGTTTTAAATATTCAATCATATCGTCTGTCAGGTCGTTGCCGTTAACAATCCATTCTTTCGGAACAACTCTTTCGCCGTTGGCAATTTTGCTGATTTCTTTTGCTTTGATTTCAAGAGTGTAGGGATTGTTGGAGATGCGGACAAATGCCATCATCATACCGCTGCCACCCTTTTCTGCTTCTTTAACAGCGCTTTCACCAACTTTAAATGCTTCGCATACGTCTGTTTCGGAAGTGAAATGAGCTGCACAACGCTGACTTACGTTAATTTCAACGCCTCTTGCTTTATAACCGAGCTTTTCACGAACAAGGTTTTCTAAAACTTTCGCTGTACCGCTTAAGTTTTTGTGGCCAAAGTTGTCTGTAAGACCGCTGGAAGCAGATTCACAAACATAGGTTCCGTCTGCATATTTTATACCTTCACTGACAGCAACTATAATGTTGTTTACACCTTTTGCATTAAGGTCTTTAATATCGCCGAGGAATTTTTCGTCGCTGAAATTGTCTTCCGGGAGATAGATGAGATGAGGTGCTTTTAAAACATCATTTCTTGCAAGAATTGATGCGGCTGTAAGCCAACCTGCATTTCTTCCCATAATTTCAACGATTGTAACAGAATTGAGGTTGTAAACATCGCTGTCAATACCAATTTCACGAACGGTTGTTGCAATATATTTTGCGGCAGAACCAAAACCGGGAGTATGGTCTGTTTCCATAAGGTCGTTATCAACAGTTTTGGGAACACCGATGATGTTTATATCATAGTTGATTTTCTTTGCATAAGCGGAAAGCTTGTCAACTGTGTCCATAGAATCGTTGCCGCCTATGTAGAAGAAATAACCGATGTTATTTCTTGTAAAAATATCAAAGATATTTTTGTAAAATTCTTCATCGTCAAGTTTTGGGAGCTTAAATCTGCAGGAGCCCAGATATGAAGCAGGTGTATGTTTCAAAATCTCGGCATCTTCTTCAGTTTTAAGAACAGTTGACATATCAAGGAAGTTTTCTTTCAAAACCCCTTCAACACCGTTTATGGCGCCGAACACTTTATCAATTTTTTCGCTTTTAAGTGCAGCTGTTGCAACACCGCAAAGAGAAGAGTTTATAACGGCCGTAGGCCCTCCGGACTGACCGACAATACAGTTTTTCATTTGATTTTCCTCGCTTTATATTTTGTGATACTAATATGTTATCACAAACAAGCGTTTTTTTCAAGATATTATTGACAATTATTTCAAATAATTTTATAATTATTTCTATAGGAGAGAAAAAACATGAAAAAAAGCACTTTATCGAGAACGGCTCTTTTTTTGGCTGCGCTTATATGGGGCAGTTCTTTTGTTTTTGTTAAAAATGCAGTGGATGTGGTGGCGCCGAGTCAGCTGCTTGCCATGAGATTCACCATTGGTTGTCTTTTGCTTTCTGTTTTGTTCTGCAAAAGACTTAAAGTGATAAATAAAGACTACATAATCAGTGGCGGAATAATAGGCGTTTGCCTGTTTCTTGCTTATTTTATACAAACAATAGGCATAACAGACACAACGCCCGGTAAAAATGCTTTTCTCACCGCTATTTACTGTGTTATGGTGCCATTTCTGTTCTGGTTTTTAGGAAAAACAAAGCCGGACAGATACAACATTTTTGCAGCACTGATATGTATTGTGGGGATAGGATTTGTTTCTCTTGAAAAGGATTTTTCCATCCGCTTCGGAGATGCACTGACGCTTATAGGCGGATTTTTATATGCGGTGCATCTTGTTGCAATTACTTTGCTTTCAAAAGGCAAAGACCCTATCGTCATCACTATACTGCAGTTTGCCGTAACCGCTGTTTTATCGTGGATAGTGGCACTTTTTGAAGGCAACATGGCATGGGAACTTCCGCTAGATGCAATAGGTGAAATAGTATTTCTCGGTGTTATGCCGACTGCGGGAGCACTGCTCTTGCAGAACATAGGGCAGAAAAACACCAACCCGTCTGTTGCGGCTATTATACTCAGTCTGGAGTCGGTTTTTGGAGTGCTTTTTTCCATGCTTTTGTATGGGGAAGAGCTGACGATTAAAATTGCCATAGGATTTGTGCTTATTTTTGCAGCTGTTATAATTTCAGAAACCAAGCTTTCCTTTTTAAAAGGCAAATCTAGGCGTTGACATGGAATGCTTATAATGGTATAATATAAGGTGTATTGTGACTACACAGAAAGGCGTTGATTTTACTATGAAAAAAATAGTGGCGATTACTGTTGCTGTGATGTTTATATTTGCAGTTTTGCCTGCAGCGGCAGCTACTTTTAGCGACCTTAATGCTTCTCACTGGGCATACCCGGCAGTTTCCGAGCTTGTGAGCAAAGGGACAATCGGCGGTTATACGGACGGTTCTTTCAGACCGGGCAACACGGTTACCCGTGCAGAATTCGTCAAGATGGTTGGGGTTGGCTCCAAATCAAGAGACAGAGACTACAGTGACGTTCCCAAAAGCCATTGGGCATATAAATATGTTATAACTTCAGGCTTTCTTTCAGACAGTAACAACAATTTCAATCCCGATGTTGCTATAACAAGAGGTCAGACAATAGACCTTTTATACACTCGATTCGGAAAATCGGGTGCAAAAGCTCCCCAGTTTGTTCTCGACCAGGCGAAAGAACTTGGTTTAAAAGAAGCAGCGGTTGCATGGATATATGCATACGGAGTACTTGTTGGTGATGACGGAATAAACCTTCGTCTTAAAGATACGCTTACCCGTGCAGAAGCTGCAGCACTTATCGTTAAATGCAGCAAAGCGAAAGCTCCTGCCAACGCTTCGGACATTTTCCCGAAAGATCTTCTTAAGAAAACTGCAGACTGGCTTGGAGTTTTTGAGGGATACAGCCCCGACAAAACAGTTACCAATGCCGAGCTTGCTGTTATTGCGGCAAAGTTTGCCAACTGTCAGAAAAATGTTGATTTTTCAAAATATACATTTGGAAAACTTATCGACCACGAGGCTGCAAAAGCACTTTATGTAATGTGCGATTCGGATATTGGTCTTAAAAATTATACAGTTGCGTTTGCAAATGAAAAGGCAACTGTGAAAAATGCACAGATAGCGCTTAAAAAAGCAGCAGAAAGAGTTCAGTCGGGTAATGTGGTTTATGAAGCAATTACTGGCGCAGATGGCGCAAAAGCTGTAACTCACAAAGAAATTGCGGCAATTTTGCTCCAGTATGATATTCTTGTTGGTTCGCAGATTGCAATTACTACCGACAAAGACAAAAAAGAACTTTATCTCACAGATAATGTAAGTATGGAACTTGACAGCGGAAAGCTTCCTAAAAATCACAAAGATTTTGCGCTTATTTTAAAAGATGTTCCAAAGGCAGTATATGAGATTCCGATAAAAAATTCGGGCAGCGAATATAAAGCTCCAAAGGAAATGTACGATTTTGCAAGAGAATATTCTTCTTTGTTTGTGCAGAAATGTGAAGAATATGTTTCTGCAGCTAAAAAAGCTTACGGCGTGGATATGACCATCACTTTCTACCCGTCGCTTGTTTACAAAAACAATTCAGGGTTTACATTCAGAGTGAAGATTACGGCAAACAACTCAACATCTGTTACCGCGGGAACTCTCTTCAGTTCTGCGATTACAAATGTAAACGAAAAGCTTTCTAAAGGAACCAGCTTCTTTGCGGAAATTACAGTTGATTCAATAATATAAATATCTTTTCCTATATTCTTCTGTCACATGACAGAGGAATATAGGAATTTTCTTGGCAGAAAGGGAAAATACAATGTTTAAAGCAGCAATTTTTGATCTTGACGGAACACTTATGAACACCATTGAAACCATTGCATTTTATGCTAACAGTACTCTTGAAGAATACGGGTTTAAAGCCATTGAAACAGAAAAATATAATTATATGGTGGGCAACGGTGCACTTCAGCTTGTTGAAAGAATGCTTAAAGAAAACGGCTGTGAAGACGTAGAAATTATCCAGAAAGTTCTTAAAAGCTATAATGAGGCGTATGACAAAGATACCCTGTATAAAACCTACATATATGACGGTATAAAAGAGCTTCTCCAAACCATGAAAAAGAAGGGATTAAAGACAGCTGTTCTGTCCAATAAACCCCATAATGCAACACTGGATGTTATATCAAAAATGTTTGGCGAAAACGTTTTTGATTTTGTATATGGAGCCAGAGATGGTGTTCCGCTTAAACCCGACCCGACTGCTGCGAAAATGATTGCGGAAGAAATGGGATTAAAAAAAGAAGAATGTCTTTACATTGGAGACACTTGTGTTGACATGAAAACAGGCAAATCGGCAGGTTTTTTCACTGTAGGCGTTCTTTGGGGATACCGCGACAGAAAAGAACTGGAAGAAAACGGAGCGGACAAAATTGTTGCTGCGCCGGATGAAATAGAAAGTTTATTGTAACAGAGGTTGAACAATGAATATTTTTTTAAGTGCAACAAACCAGGTTGTTCTGATGCTTGCCTTCTTGTTTCTGGGATATATTTTAACTGTGACGGGGAAATTGCATGAAGAAGCAAGCAAAACCCTTTCAACCGTACTGGTGTACGCTTGTATGCCTGCTATGACGATATCCTCCTTCGCAAAGAATATGACGGTAGAAAATCTTGCTCAGCAAAGCACTATGATTTTGTGTGGCGCAATTACTATAGTTGTCGGATATCTGGTTGCGGTTATAATTGCAAAATTTTTCTCAAATGATACTTTCTTAAGAGGTATTTATGCTTATTCCTTTGCTGTTCCCAATATCGGATATATGGGATATCCTATGATGGCAGCAGTTTTCGGAGATAAAATGCTTTTTAATATGCTCATGTTCTGTATCCCGTTTAATATTTTTATCTATTCAAAAGGGATAAAACTGCTTTGCCCTGATGCACGCGGCGGTGCAAAGGCAATTCTTACCCAACCTGCAATGGTGGGTATGTTTATAGGAACTGTAATAGGACTTTTCGGAATTAAAATTCCGATTATGATAGACAACATTCTGCAGGCAGCATCAGATTGCATGGCGCCCGTTGCAATGCTGATGACAGGCTGCGTAATTGCGCAGAAACCTATCAGAGAGCTTGTGGGGGATGCGAAAGCATACGAGGCTTCAATATTAAGGCTGGTAGTAATTCCCATTGTGGTTATTGTTCTGCTTGCGCTTTTAAAAGTGGACTCAACCATTATAATAGTCACCGGAGTGACTCTGCTTATGCCTCTTGGGCTTAATTCTGTTGTTTTCCCCGAAGCGTATGGTGGGGATGGCCGTCCGGGTGCAAAACTTGCGCTTATTTCGCACGTGATGGGTCTGATTACCATACCGCTTATGTTTGGTATACTTACATTTATTATAAAATAATATTATTCGGTGCAGAAAAAAGCGGCTGCACCGAATGTTTTTTACGAAAACTATTGACTTTTTCTTAAACTTATGTTATTATGATAGCATATTAGCGCGCTAAAGTGATAAAGCGAGCGCGCGGTGCAGAAAAAAGGAGAGAATTATGCAGCAAAACATTGATAAT
This sequence comes from Clostridia bacterium, assembly GCA_045577655.1. GTDB lineage: Bacteria > Bacillota > Clostridia > RUG12999 > RUG12999 > RGIG7450. The sequence goes on along the minus strand of JAZNIU010000036.1, from coordinate 8,326 downwards.
CTCATACAGAAATTAAGAGTTATATATCAGAAATACGGATATTCGCAGTTTCGAATGAACAAGTTTGAAGAATATGACACGTATGTTAAAAACAAAGACTTTTTAATAAGCGACAAAGTTATAACTTTTACTGATACAAACGGCAAACTTCTTGCTATGAAGCCGGACGTTACGCTGTCTATCATAAAAAATTCTGAGGACACGGCTAACTATGTTCAGAAAGTTTATTACAATGAAAATGTTTACAGAGTGTCCGAGGGGTCTCAGGGGTTTAAGGAGATTATGCAGGCAGGACTTGAATGCATAGGAGAGGTTGATACCTACAATATATGCGAGGTTATTATGCTTGCTGCAAAAAGTCTTGAATGCATAAGTGAAAAATATTTTCTTGACATTTCGCATATGGGCCTTGTTGCATCGCTTCTTGCGGCAGCAGGCATTGAGGACACATCGCGGTTTTTAAAGGCTATCAGCGAAAAGAATTTGCCTGAACTTGCTGCGGCGTGCAAAGAACAGGGATTGGAAGATGAGTGGACAGAAAAAATCAAACTGCTTGTTTCTCTTTACGGACCGATTGAAAAAATATCAAAAGAAATAAAAAGTCTTTCTGTTAATAAAGAAACAGAAAAAGCTATAACAGAAGTTGAGCAGATTTGCGGAGTTCTTATAAAGGCAGGGCTTAAAAACATTCAGTTTGATTTTTCTGTTGTCAATGATATGAAATATTATAACGGGATACTTTTCCGCGGATATGTTGAAGGGGTGCCGGCAGGTATATTAAGCGGCGGACAGTATGACAGACTTATGACAAAAATGGGCAGAAAATCGGGTGCAATAGGTTTTGCAATATATCTCAATCTGCTGGAACGGCTGTTTGTTTCTGGGAAAGAATATGATGCAGATGTTTTGCTCTGTTATGATGAAAATGTTTTTCCTGAAAAGGTGTTTGATAAGGCTGAAGAAATAATCGCGGGGGGCAAATCGGTTCTGGTTCAGCGGGATAAAACAGCAAAAGTTTTCTGCCGCGAAACAGTTGTCTTGTCAGGGGAGGAAAAGAGAAGTTGAAACATATAAATATTGCTTTGCCGAAAGGCAGGCTTGGTGAAAAAGTTTATACAATGCTGCAAAAAGCAGGATTTGCCTGTCCTGATATAGAAAAAGGGGACAGAAGACTTATATTTGAATCTGCTGACGGGAAACTGAGATATTTCTGGGTGAAACCGTCGGACGTTCCCATTTATGTAGAACGTGGTGCGGCTGATATTGGTATTGCAGGCAAAGATATTCTGCTTGAATACAGCCCTGATGTTTATGAGCTGTTAGATCTTGGAATAGGAAAATGCAGAATGGCAGTTGCAGCGGCAGTTGGGTTTCGCGACCCGTCGGACAGAAGCCTTCGTGTTGCAACAAAATTTCCCAACATTGCAAGCGGATATTATGAGAAAAAAGGTAGAGACATTGACATCATAAAGCTTAACGGGTCAATTGAGCTTGCTCCAATTTTAGACCTGTCGGATGTTATTGTTGATATAGTTGAAACAGGTACAACACTTAAAGAGAACAACCTTGAACCAACCGAAACGGTGGTTCCCATATCAGCAAGACTGATAGCCAACAAGGCAAGCTACAAATTCTGCCACGAGCAGATACAAGAGGTATATTTAGCACTTGAAAAACAGTGCACAGAAGGTGAAAATAAATGATTAAAATATTTAACTGGGACGAGGTAGAAGAAATTTTCAAAAGAGAGGAAGCCACGGTTAATGTTTCGGATGTTGTGGCGAATATCATCTCTGATGTCAGGAAAAACGGCGATGCGGCACTTTTTAATTATTGTAAAAAGTTTGATGGTGCAGAGCTTTCCTGTCTTGAGGTTTCAGAAGAGGAAACAGAGGAGGCTTTTAGCTCTGTTCTGGGGAAAATGCTCGACATCTTAAAAGAAGCAAAAGAAAATATTGAAAACTATCACAAAAACCAGATAAGAACCGGGTTTGTTTTGAATGAAAAAGAGGGGGTAACTGCAGGCCAGAAGGTGCTTCCTCTTGAAAAAGTGGGAATATATGTTCCGGGAGGAACAGCTGCCTATCCTTCTTCTGTTCTTATGAACGCCATTCCTGCAAAGCTTGCGGGCGTTTCGGAGATTGTTATGGTAACGCCTCCAACCGGCGGAAAAATAAACCCTAACATTCTGGCGGCAGCAAAAATTGCCGGTGTTGACAGGGTGTTTAAACTTGGCGGCGCACAGGCAGTTGCAGCACTTGCTTATGGTACGGAAAGTGTTCCGAGAGTGGACAAAATTGTAGGACCCGGAAATGCTTATGTTGCAGAAGCAAAAAGACAGGTGTTCGGTCAGGTTGCGATTGACATGATAGCGGGACCGAGTGAAATTCTTGTTATTGCAGATAAAAATGCAAACCCCGTATATGTTGCTGCAGACCTTTTGTCTCAGGCGGAACACGACAAAAATGCAAGTGCGGTGCTTATAACAGATTCTGCCACGATAGCCCAAAATGTTCAGGCAGAAATTGAAGTTCAGATTAAAACGTTGCCGCGTTATGAAATAGCAAGAGAATCTATAGACAAAAACAGCAAAATTATAATTGCGCCGTCGCTTGACGAGGCGATAGACTGTTCCAACAGAATTGCACCCGAACATCTTGAAATTTGTGTGAAAAATCCTTTTGACTATCTTGATAAGATAAAAAATGCCGGTTCGGTATTTTTGGGAAACTATTGTCCGGAAGCATTGGGAGACTATATGGCGGGGCCCAACCACACACTGCCGACAAGCGGAACAGCGCGTTTTTCAAGTCCTCTTTCGGTGGACGATTTTGTTAAGAAAATGCAGTTCACATATTTTACAAAGGAAGCATTTTTCGAAATTGCCGACAAGGTTTCCTATTTTGCAGAAACAGAAGGACTCTCTGCTCATGCGAGAAGTGCCAGCATCAGAAAAGAAAAATAAGGTGGGAATATTTTGAGTAAATTTTTAAATAAAAAGTACAGGAAGCTGGAGGCGTATGTGCCTGGCGAGCAACCTGTTGACAAAAAGTATATAAAGCTTAACACTAACGAATCACCCTATCCCTCTTCGCCACATGTTATAAAAACAATTTCGCAGGAAGAGGTCGCAAAACTTAATTTGTATCCCGACCCCAAGTGCGGCAAACTGAAAGAAAAACTTGCTGAAAGATACGGTTTCTCACAAGAAAACATTTTTGTATCCAACGGCTCGGACGATATATTAAACTTCGCTTTTATGGCGTTTGGAGAAAAGGGAGCAATTTTTCCTGATATTTCTTATGGGTTTTATGAGGTGTTCGGTCAGCTTGGCGGAATAAAATGCAAGAAGGTAGCACTTAAAGAAGACTTTTCAATTGACAAAAAAGACTATTTCGGTGCAAAAAAACTTGTAGTTATTGCAAACCCGAATGCGCCTACCGGTATGGCATTGTCGGTTAAGGACATTGAAGATATTGTCATAAAAAACCGCGACAGCGTTGTTGTGATTGACGAGGCATATGTGGATTTTGGCGGCGAAAGCTCTCTTCCACTTGTGAAAAAATATGACAATTTGCTTGTTGTTCAAACCTATTCAAAATCCAGAAGCCTTGCAGGCGGCAGACTTGGTTTTGCAATAGGCGACAAAGAGCTTATTTTAGACCTTGAAAAAATAAAATATTCCACAAACCCATATAGCATAAACAGACTGACAATGCTTGCAGGAATTGCGGCAATTGAGTCTGACGAATATTATATGGAAAACTGCAAGGAGATTGCAAAAACCAGAGAATTTACTATGGAAGAGCTTAAAAAAATGGGCTTTAGCATGACGCCTTCTGTGGCCAACTTTATTTTTGTGAAAAAAGAGGGGCTTGCGGGTGAAGCCTTTTACTCAAAACTCAGAGAAAAGGGTGTCTTAGTAAGACATTTTAAAAAGGAACGAATTAAAGATTATGTAAGGGTTACAATCGGCACAAAAGAAGAAATGGAAAAATTTCTTGAAATAGCAGAAGAAATTTGCTTAGGAGGAAGTTTAGTATGAGAAAAGCGGAAATTAAACGTACAACATCAGAAACAGACATTTTTCTTTCGTTAAATCTTGACGGCACGGGAAGTTTCGACATCAATACAGGTTGCGGGTTTTTGGACCACTGTCTCACACTTTTTGCAAAACACAGCGGCTATGATCTGGTTGTTAAATGTGAGGGAGATACCTACATTGACGATCACCACACCTGCGAAGATATCGGTATATGTCTCGGCAAAGCTTTTAATGAAGCAATAGGAGATATGAAAGGGATTATCCGCTACGGAGACATTATACTGCCTATGGACGAAGCACTTATTATGGCTGCTGTGGACATTTCAGGCAGAACACACCTTTCATATGGTCTTGACATTCCATCCCAGAAGGTTGGCACTTTTGATACCGAGCTCACAGAAGAGTTTTATCTTGGCTTTGTGAGAAAAGCCGCAATAACACTGCATATAAAACAAATGAGCGGCAAAAATTCTCATCACATTATAGAGGGAAGTTTTAAAGCGGTGGCGCGTGCACTTGCAAAAGCAACTGCAATTGACGCTGCAAAAAAAGACCAGATTCCCTCAACTAAAGGGGTATTATAACAATTATGATTGCAATCATAGATTATGGAGTGGGAAATCTTTATTCCCTCAAATGTTCGCTTGATGCGCTAAGTATTGAAAACTGTGTTACAAAAGACGAACAGGTTATAAAAAGCGCCGACGGGATTATACTTCCCGGAGTGGGTGCATTTGAAGATGCTATAAAAAGCTTAAGAAAGACAGGGCTTGACATAACGGTTACAGAACTTGCAAAAAGCGGTAAGCCGCTGCTTGGGATTTGCCTTGGTATGCAGATGCTTTTTGAAAAAAGCTTTGAATATGGCGAGCATGACGGGCTTGGTCTTATTCCCGGCAAGGTTGTTGCAATGGAGGGGAGAATTCCAAGCAAATACAAAATTCCGCATATCGGATGGAACAGTCTTCATTTCACAAAAGAAAATTGCCCCATATTCAAATATTTAAAAGAAAAAGATTTTGTATATTTTGTTCATTCTTTCTTTGCGGACGAATGTGATGAAAATGTTGTTGCAACTGCAGAATATGGAATTGATGTTACTGCTGCAGTACAGAAAGACAATATTTTTGGTTGCCAGTTTCATCCGGAAAAAAGCGGCGATGTGGGACTTGCCATTTTAAAAGCTTTTGCAGAGGAGGTAAAAATATGATTATTTTACCTGCAATAGATTTGTTTGACGGGAAATGTGTGCGCCTTTTCAAAGGCGATTATAACCAGATGACCGTTTACAGTGAACGACCGGAAGAAATTGCCGCAGACTTTGAAAAATCGGGCGCAGAGTTTATACATATTGTGGATTTGGAGGGAGCAAAAAACGGACAAACTCCCAACATTGAAACAGTCAAAAAAATCGTGGCAAGCACAAATATTAAAACTGAAATTGGCGGTGGGATACGCTCCCTTTCTGTTATAGAAAAATATATTGCTGCAGGTGTGGACAGGGTAATACTTGGCACTGCAGCGACAGAAAACACAGATTTTCTGCGTGAAGCAGTTGGTTTGTTCGGTGACAAAATTGCCCTTGGCGTTGATATCAAAGACGGATATGTTGCCGTAAAAGGTTGGACCGAAAAGTCCGAGTACAGATATGAAACTTTCTGTGAAATGGCGGAAAAAATGGGTGTAAAAACACTTATTTGTACTGATATTTCAAAGGACGGTGCCATGAAAGGCACAAACCACGAGCTTTATAAGAGCTTGTCCGAAAATTTTGGTATGGACATTGTTGCATCGGGCGGAGTGTCCAGCCTTGAAGATGTTGAAAAACTTGCACGGCTTGACATATACGGCGCTATTGTCGGCAAAGCTTACTACACAGGCGCAATTTCAATAGCTGACGCAGTTAAATTGTGCGAAAAAATAGGGAAGGAGAAAACACTTTGATTACAAAAAGAATTATACCCTGTCTTGATGTACGGGACGGGCGGGTGGTTAAAGGAGTTAACTTTTCTTCTCTTTCAGACGTTTCTTCTCCCGTAACACTTGGCAAGTTTTACAGTGACTCGGGAGCAGACGAACTGGTTTTTTATGATATAACCGCTTCTGCAGAAGGCAGAAAGCTTTTTACAGACATTTTAAACGAAGTTGCCTCCCAGATATTTATACCTCTTACGGTAGGTGGCGGCATTTCGGGGATTGCCGATTTTGACCGGGTTTTAAAATGCGGTGCCGACAAGGTGAGCGTTAATTCGGGGGCTATAAAGAACCCTGCAATCATTGAGGAAGCGGCAAAAAAATATGGCAGTCAGTGTGTTGTTATAAGCGTTGATATAAAACGTGTTGACGGTGTGTTCAGGGTTTTCTCAAAAGGCGGCCGTGAAAACACCGGAATGGAAGCTATTTCCTGGATTAAACACTGTGTTGATATGGGAGCGGGCGAGGTTGTGGTAAACTCCATAGACACCGACGGCGTAAAAGGCGGATTTGACATTCCTATGTTAAAGCAAGTTTTGGAAGCCGTAAATGTTCCGGTGATAGCCTCGGGTGGAGCAGGCACGGCTTATGACTTCGTTAATCTTTTTAAAGAGCTTCCAGAGATTGACGCGGGGCTTGCCGCTTCAGTGTTCCATTATGGCGAGGTTAAAATTCCGGAGCTTAAAAAGCTGCTCAGAGAAAATGATATTAGGGTTAGATTATAGGAGAGAAAGTAATGTTTGATTTAAATGAACTTAAATTTGATGAGAAAGGACTTATTCCTGCAATAGTTGTTGATGCAGACTCAGGGAAGATTTTGACACTTGCTTATATGAACAGAGAAAGTCTTGAAATTTCAATTAAAAAAGGGCTTACATGTTTCTACAGCAGGTCAAGAGAAAAGCTTTGGCTTAAAGGGGAAACCTCTGGAAATTATCAGCATATTGTAAGCATCACTGCAGATTGCGACAAAGATGCGCTTACTGTTGTTGTCAAAAAGGACGGACCGGCTTGCCACACGGGAAGTGACAGTTGTTTCACGAGCCTGGTTTATGAAAATGCAGAGCTTGAAGGTTTTTCTGCCGAGGGTCTTATGGAAATGTTAAAGGGAAGAAAAACCGAGAAAAAAGAGGGTTCCTACACAACCTATCTTTTCGAAAAGGGAATAGACAAAATCCTTAAAAAAGTTGGCGAAGAATCCTCAGAAGTTATAATTGCCGGTAAAGCAAACGACAAAAAAGAAACGGTGTATGAAATTGCCGACCTGGCATATCACATAATGGTTTTAATGGTGGAAATGGGCATTTCCCTGGAAGATATCATTTCGGAACTTGCATCCAGACATGTAATTGACAAAAAGGTTAAACAGGAGAAAATGACAAAATGAGTCGCAAGGTGAATTATCATACCCACACAACCTACTGTGACGGAAACAACAGCCCTGAAGAAATGGTGGTTGCCGCGATAGAAAAAGGATTTAGTGAACTTGGTTTTTCGGGGCACTCCTACACTCCGTTTGATACAAGCTATTGCATGACTCCCGATAGCATAGCGGAATATGTAAAAGAAATTGACAGACTGAAGAAGGTTTATGCCGGTAAAATCATAATAAAATGCGGAATTGAAATGGACTACTTTTCAGAAACAGATACTAAAGCGTTTGATTATGTTATCGGTAGCGTCCATTATGTATTAAAAAATGGTGTGTACTACCCGGTTGATTTTACAAAAGAAGAATTTATAAAAGCTGTAAATACCGGCTGGGACGGGGACTATTGTGCTTTTGCCGAGGACTATTTTGAACTTGTCGGCAACTTGGCTGAAAAGGTAAAAGCTGATATTATCGGCCATTTTGACCTCATAACAAAATTCAACGAAAATGAGGCTCTTTTCTCGGAGGATGACCCAAGATATGTTGCTGCTGCAAAAAACGCGGCTGACAAACTTCTTTCAAAAAACACTTTGTTTGAAATAAACACCGGTGCAATGCAAAGGGGATACAGAAGCAAACCCTACCCGTCCGAATGGATATTAAACTATATTTTGTCAAACGGGGGAAAGGTGATAGTTTCTTCCGACTGCCATGACAAAAGCGGACTTGATTTTGGATTTAAGCAAGCTGAAGAGCTTATAAACAAGTGCAAATAAAAAGAAAAGACTTCACAATTCGGCGGTTAGTCTTAGGGATAAATCGGTTTTTAAACTACATTTTTAGTTTATACTACATCAAAAAACACCGAAATACGAAAGTATTCCGGTGTTTTTATTCTTTGTATAATTCTAAAAATATTCGGTTTAAAAACTGCC
>JAZNIU010000035.1:0-14759 GCA_045577655.1 Clostridia bacterium | reverse complement strand
ACATGGGATGTTAACGAGAGACAATATAATAAATCCTTTAAAACTTTAGACCAGGTAGGTTGGGGATATAAATTCCACGAAAAAGAGCATTGTCATTTTGACAGAATACTGGAACAGGCTAAGGATTTCCCAAACATTACATGTGTTGCTTTTGATGATTTTAAAGACGGCAAAAAAAGCGATGAAGAAGCGTTGAACGAACTTAAAGCTGAACAGGAACGCTTACATAACAACAATGTTAGAAGACTTGACAGCTGGATGATTTTATACACTAAAGAATTTGGGCTTGATCCGAAAGTTGATGCTGGTTTCCTGCCGTTTATTAATCAGTTTGATGGTGTAATAATGTGGACGTGGGAAGAAAAAGACGTTCCGCTTATTCCCGAAAAATTTGAACTGTTCAAGAAAATGACAAAAAATAATCGCCGTATGATTGGTGTCTACCTTTATAATTTTGGTGAAGAAAAGCAGGCAACAGGCGAAGCAGTGAAATGGCAGCTTGATTGGGCAAAAGAAAAGCTTTTAGCAGGTGAAATTGAAGGCATTGTTCTCCATACAAACACCATGGCTGACCTGGATTATGAAGCCTATGATGCAGCTTGCGAGTGGATGGATGCTCACGGGGATGAAGAAATTTAAGGAGGAAATATTATGGGTGTTATGAGCGTATGCGGCAAATTGGAAAAAAAAGACCTTGGCGTTGTTACATCGCACGAACATGTTCTTTTGGATTTGACTGCTTTCTACCAGGCGCTGCCGGTAGGTGGCATTGACGACCCTGCAACTCAAAAAGTTGAAATGTGGAATCTTGGAATTTTAAGCCGTGACTGTTATGCGCTGAAGGATAATCTTCTCTTAGACAATGAAGATATTGCAGTTAAAGAACTGAATTTCTTTAAAAAAGCAGGCGGCAACACTGTGGTTGACGCATCTCTTCCTGGAATAGGCAGAGATCCGAAAGCACTAAAACGTATTGCCGAAAAAACCGGACTTAACATTATAATGGGTACAGGTTTTTATGTTGGAGAAACCCATCCGGAAGAGTTAAGCAGTATGACTGAACGCGAAATTGCCGATCTTATGGTTAAAGAACTTACCGAGGGTATTGACGGCGTTTGCGCAGGTTATATCGGTGAAATAGGCATCAGTGAAATCTTTGATGACAAAGAACGTCGTGTGCTCCGTTCTGCAGCGATTGCAAGTCTTGATACGGGCGCGGCTATAAATGTTCATATAAATCCATGGACAACAAACGGACTTGAAGCAGCAGACATTCTTTTAAACGTGGGAGTTGACCCGAGCAAAATCTGTATCAGTCATATAGATGTTGAAAACCGCGAAGAATATATATTTGCTTTACTTGAAAAAGGCGTATATGTTGAGTTTGACAATTTCGGCAAAGAATATTATATAAAACGGGAAGTAAGAAATTCCGGGTATGGACTTTTTGTTCATGATACTGACAGAGTTTCTCTGCTTAAGAAAATGATTGACAGAGGCTATCTGTCGCAGATTTTGCTTTCCTGTGATGTTTGTCTTAAAAATCTGCTCCATACCTATGGAGGATGGGGTTATGACCATGTTCTCACAAATATTGTTCCAATGATGGAAGACGAGGGAATAACCAAAGAACAAATCGATACACTTTTAATTAAAAACCCGGCACAGTGGCTGTGTGGAAAGGAGTAATATATGAATTTACCATTTATCCCGTTAAGTGAATTTAAAGAAAGAGTAGTAAAAGTTCAGAAAGCTATGAAAGAGGAGGGTTTTGACCTTTTGTTATCCTATGGTAACGAAGCAGAACCACAGTATGTTCGTTATTTTTCAAACTACTGGCCATCTTTTGAAACAGCAGGTGTTCTTATACCGCAGGAGGGCGAACCCAAACTTCTTATAGGACCTGAAAGTTTTACATACGCTTCAGACCGTTCAAAAATTGACGATATTCGTCTTTTAAAAGCTTTTAGAGAATCTTCCGAACCGGAATATCCCGGTAAAAAGCTTGACACCTTCAGTGGCATTTTTAATGAAATTATGGGAGATAAACCCATAAAACGTTTTGGTGTTGCAGGACTTCCGCTTATGACAATCGGTGTTCATGAAGCACTTTCTGAAGCACTTTCTGTTAAAATTGAAAAAGCTGACCATATTGTAAACAATATTCGTATGATAAAAACAGAAAATGAGCTCGAGTGTATGAGAGCAGCAGCTAAAATCACAAGAGAAACTTTTGACTATGTACGTGCCAACATCAAGGTTGGTATGACAGAACAACAGGTAGCAGGACTTGCTCTTGGCAAAATGCATGAACTTGGTGCAGAAAGAGAATCCTATCCTGTTTGGGTTCTTACCGGAAAAGGTTCTAACCAGGCAATCAGCCGACCGAGAAACAAGCAGATTGAAAAAGGCGATATGACATTTATCCAGATTGGTGCACGTGTTGACGGTTATGCTTCAAGTATTGGCAGACCGGTTGTTTTTGGTAAAGCAACTCCTGAGCAGAAAGAACTTATAGAAGTTGGTTATAAAGCTCAGGCTGATGTTATAGCAAACCTGAAGGTCGGAACACCTGCATGCAAGGTTGCTCAGGACCATATTGACAATGTAACTGCAATGGGTTATGGAGACTGGCTTTTGTACGGTCCCTGTCATGGTAATGGTACAATGGAAGGAGAAGCTCCCTGGATTGAAACATCCGCAGATTTCCTTCTTGAAGAAAATATGACATTCTGTGTTGATATTTTCCTTGGTTCTGCAAAAACAGAAACAGGACTCAGAATGGAAGATGTTGTTTGTATTAAAAACGGTGAAGCAGAAAACCTTACAAACTATCCGAGAGAACTTTTTGAAATTGAATGCTAATAAAAAAAGACACCTTTGAGTTTTCAAAGGTGTCCTTTTTATTTATTCAGGTAAATTTTCAAATGAAACCTGGTAACCAACCTGCGGTTGTCCCATGCCATTTCGTTTATAATTAACAGCAAACTCAAAATCGCCACGCTTCAAAGTGAGAATCTTATAAGAGTCATATTCGGGCGTAGAATTTATGCTGCTTACAAATTCAAATCCATATTGCTGGGCATACTCCTGCGTGATTTCTACATCCTTATATGACATAAAATTATACATATTGTCGCCAATGCATTTTTCTTTTATGTAAAATGCCCCGGTATGCATATAATAATCATCCATCATTGACCAGATTCTTTCACCAATTTCACCGAGAAAACTTTCAAGAAAGAGGAGATTATATCTTGAAGATGTATTATCTACTGTTGAGCCACTAAACCCTTCGTAGAAGTTTTTTTCTCCATTATCCAGGTAGTAGAACATGGAGTAGTCATATCTTCCGTAACGGGATGCACCTGCAAGAAACCCGCCCGATGAAGCTGCCTTGTTGATGTCATATTCCTGCTGGGGACCTATTGTGTATTTGCCGTTTTTATATCTTACACCAACAAGCTCGTCGTATGTATAAATATTAAGATGATATACGCCGTTATTTTCGGTTACGGTTCCGGTTGTTTTGCTTTCGAGCATTTTGGTGAAAATTTCAATGTTTTTCTTCGGAGAATTTTTGGGCAAAAGCAAAAATTCTTTAGTTTCAAAGGTATATCCTACCGGCATATATGTAAGGTTAGCCATTTCGTGGCTTCGTTCATTACTACCGCCCGACATGTAGAGTTCCCAACCATTGTCGCCATCCACAACCTTAACATTGCCAAAACCGTCTCTGTAGGACCATGAACGATAGTTTGTAACTGCTTCGCGACCTGCCATAGTTATGCTGTTATAATCATAATATTCTTTGTTATACACTGCTTTTGACTCAAAATCGGCTATCTGGTTTGCTTTATACTGATAGAGCACACGGTTGCGTGGCTGGTCGTAGTATATTCCATAGCCGAGAGCATAGGCAACATATCTTGCAGGGATGTATGTTCTGCCGTTTATAATTTTTGCAGCAACATCCATTTTTGTTTTTGTAGAATGAATAGTCTTTTTGCCCTGCAAAAGCTTTACAGTTACTTCAGGACTGTTTTCTGTAAAAATAGCAACGGCGGTTGCATTTTCATATTTTTTACCAAGGTATTCAATATATGTCCAGTTGTCTTGGCCATATGTAGCTTTTGTTGTACAGTTGCCATCTCTGGTAATTGTGACAGAGCTTGTTTTTTCGTTATATTCAACTTTTGCCTGCATGCTTTCCGAGAGAATACGAAGAGGAATCATAGTTCTGCCATTTTCTATAAAAGGAAATGCATCAGTATAGACAACGGGTACAGTGTCCACAACAAGATTCAACGTTTCGGCATGTACTATGCAAAAAGGAGAAAGTATAAGTGTGGTAAAAATCATTGAAAAAATAATCAGTTTTTTCATAATACCTCCTATAGTAAAAAAACTCCGGAATCCGGAGTTTATTTATTTACAAAGTTATTTATAAGGTCTAATGCTTTTTTCAAGTTTTCTGTTGAATAGCAATAGGAGGCACGGATAAAGCCTTCGCCGCAATCGCCGAAAGCATTGCCCGGGACAACCGCAACTTTTTTATCACACAGAAGCTTTTCACAAAATTCTTCACTTTTAAGACCGGTCTTTTCGATTGACGGAAAAACATAGAAAGCACCTTCCGGTTCAAAACAGGAAAGACCCATATCATTAAATCCATCTACAATAAGACGTCTTCTTTTATCATATTCATTCCTCATCATGACAACATCATCATCGCCGTTTTCAAGTGCATCAATAGCGGCATACTGGCTTGTTGTAGGAGAACTCATAATAGCATATTGGTGGAGCTTTGTTGTTGCTTTTATTATTTCGCTTGGACCTGCAAGATAACCAAGTCGCCATCCGGTCATTGCATAGGCTTTTGAAAAGCCGCTTGCAACAATGGTTCTTTCATACATGCCGGGCAGTGAAGCTATTGAAACATGTTTGCCCGAATAGGTAAGCTCGCCGTATATTTCGTCAGACAAAACAAGAATATTTGTTCCACGGAGAACTTCTGCAATTTTTTCCAAATCTTCTTTTGTCATAATTCCGCCGGTAGGATTGCAGGGATAGGGAAGAATGAGAAGTTTTGTTTTCGGAGTAATAGCAGCTTTTAGTGCCTCGGGAGTAAGCTTGAATTTGTCTTTTGCATAGGTTTTTATATGAACCGGAGTTCCGCCTGCAAGGATTGTCAGCGGAGTGTAGCACACAAAACTGGGTTCAGGAATAAGCACCTCATCTCCCGGGTTTATAAGTGCTCGGATGCAAAGATCTATCGCTTCGCTTCCGCCAACTGTAACAAGAATCTGGTCATTATAGTCATAGTCAATATAAAACTTTCTTGATAAATATTTTGAAATGGCTTTTCGGAGTTCTTTAAGTCCCCAGTTGGAAGTATAATGAGTTTCTCCTTTTTTAAGAGACGAAATGCCGGCTTCTCTTATGTGAAGAGGAGTAACAAAATCCGGTTCGCCTACACCAAGAGAAATTGCATCTTTCATTTCTGCAACTATATCAAAAAATTTACGAATTCCTGATGGTTTTACTATTTGTATTTTGTCGGACAATAACGTTTTATAATCCATATAATTTACCTGCCTAATATAAATATAAAATAATTATATCATATTATTGATATAAATGGCAAGTGTTTTTATAATTTTTTATGCTTTTATTTAAAAGATATAAATGCATTTTTTCTTTTACAAAATAATATAATATACATATTGAATTATTGCAAAAAACGAGGATATATAAGTATGGTAAATTTTTATGAAAAAGTTATGACAAACTGTTATGAGTATTTTGGGTGTCATAAAACCAAAAAAGGATTTGTTTTCAGAGTTTATGCACCACAAGCACAAGATGTAAAACTGGTTGGAGATTTTAACGGCTGGAACACTGATTGTAAGTCAATGTCAAAAATCGAAAAAGGTATTTGGGAAATTGAAATAGAAAATGCTAGTGTTTTTGATAATTATAAATATTATATTGAGACATCAAAAGGAAACAAAATATATAAAACCGACCCATTTGCATTTCATACAGGCACAAGACCTGAAAATGACGGAAAAGTTTATGATTTGTCAAGTATAAAATGGTCGGACGAAAAATATATGACTGACAAAAAAAATCTGTTGGAGGGACCAATTAACATTTATGAAGTCCATTTAGGTTCCTGGAAAAAACAACAAAACGGAGATTTTCTGTCCTATCGTGATATGGCAAAACATCTGGTTGATTATGTAAAGAAAATGGGATACACGCACATAGAACTCCTGCCGGTTGCAGAGCACCCGTATGATCCGTCGTGGGGGTATCAGGTAACAGGATACTACGCCCCTACATCAAGATATGGTACACCGGAGGACTTTGCTTTTTTTGTGGACAGCTGTCATAAAAAAGGGATAGGCGTTATACTTGACTGGGTTGGAGCACATTTTCCTAAAGATGAAAACGGACTCTATGAGTTCGACGGAAGCTGCCTATATGAATATGCTGACCCGCTGAAACAGGAACACCCGGAATGGAACACAAGAATATTTGATTTTGGAAAAAAAGAAGTTGTATCATTCCTTGTTTCAAACATCAATTTCTGGCAAAAAATATACCATATAGACGGATTCAGGGTGGATGCCGTTGCTTCTATGCTATATCTTGATTACGGTAAAAAACAAGGAGAATGGAGAGCTAATGAAGACGGTGGAAACATAAACAATGATGCAGTTAAATTTTTACAAATTTTATGTAAAAACGCCTTTATAGCAGACAAAAATGTTCTTATGATTGCAGAAGAGTCAACTGCTTTTCCCCTTGTCACTATGCCACCCGAACATGGCGGTCTTGGATTTAATCTGAAATGGAATATGGGGTGGATGAATGATATTTTAAATTATTTTTCTACCGACCCGCTTTTTCGAAAGGGAAACCACAGAGCAATTACTTTTTCCATGTTCTATGCTTTTTCAGAAAATTTTGTACTTCCACTATCGCATGATGAAGTTGTTTACGGCAAAAAATCCCTGATAGACAAAATTCCAGGCAGTTATGATGAAAAATTTGATACTGTTAGAGCATTTTATGCATATATGTTTGCACATCCCGGAAAAAAACTGAATTTTATGGGTTGCGAATTTGCGCAATTTTCCGAATGGGATTTTTCAAAAGAATTGGACTGGTTTTTGCTTTCCTATGAAAAACATAAAAAGATGCATGTATATATGAAAGAATTAAATGATTTTTATTTAAAAAATCCGGAACTATGGGAAATTGATTTCGATTGGCAGGGATTTAGGTGGATTATATGCGATGACAACGAAAACAGTGTCATTGCATTTATGAGAATGGACAAGAAAGGAAATAAACTGATTTGTGTAAGCAATTTTTGTCCGGTACAGCGGGAGAATTATCGTATAGGTGTGCCGGAAAATGGGACTTATAAACAGGTTTTTTCAAGCGATAAAATAAAATATGGTGGAAAAAGCACAAGACTTTTAAGTTATAAAAGCAAAAAAGTTTCATCTCATGGGATGCAGCACAGTTTGTCACTAACTTTAAAGCCGTTGTCAACAGTTTATTTAAAGATAATGAAATAAGGTTATATTCTATCAAACAGAAAGGGGAAAGTATGCAAAATTTAAAGAAAAAATGCATTGCAATGTTACTCGCAGGAGGGCAGGGAAGCAGATTAACTGTTTTGACAGAAAAAACTGCAAAACCCGCAGTTCCTTTTGGGGGTAAGTACAGAATAATTGATTTTCCGTTGTCAAACTGCGTAAATTCCGGAATTGATACAGTTGGAATAATGACACAATATCAGCCTCTTGAGCTCAATGAATATATCGGAAATGGTAAGCCGTGGGGACTCAACAGCAATTTTGGCGGAGTTCATATACTTCCGCCATATTCACGCAGCAAAAAAAGTGAGTGGTATAAAGGTACTGCAAATGCTGTATATCAAAACCGATATTTTATTGACAGATACAACCCTGATTATGTTCTGGTTTTATCGGGAGATCAAATATATAAAATGAATTTTTCCGGAATGATTGATTTTCATAAAAAAAGTGATGCAGAATGCACGATTGCAGTTTTTGATGTTCCAATTTCCGAGGCATCAAGGTTTGGAATAATGAGTTGTGATGAAAACGGAAAGATTTTTCAATTTGAAGAAAAACCTCAAAAACCTAAAAGTACACTTGCATCAATGGGGATATATATTTTTAACTGGAAACTACTTAGAAAATATTTGAAAGAAGATTCGAAAGACCTTTCCTCTGCAAACGATTTCGGGAAAAATATAATTCCTAATTATTTAAAAGATGGCAGGAAGCTGTATGCATATAAATTTAACGGATATTGGAGAGATGTTGGGACAATAGAAAGCCTCTGGGAAGCAAATATGGATTTGCTTACCAAAGCGGGCGGAGTAGGTCTTAAAGATGAAAAGTTCAGGATTTATTCAAGAAATTATGCACATCCGCCTGCGTTTGTTTCAAGTAAAGGAAAAGCAATAAACTCGCTTGTTACTGAAGGATGCATTGTTGACGGAACAGTAGAAAATTCTATACTTTCAGTAGGATGCACGGTGGAAGAAGGTGCAGTTGTTAAGGACAGTGTGATAATGCCCGGAGCTATAATCTCTAAAAATGCATTTGTTTTAAGGGCTGTAATAGGGGAAAAAAGCAATATAAAGGAAAATGTTAAAATAGGGTCGGAAAATGGCGTATATGTTGTTGGAACACGCAAGGTTTTGGAGGAGAATTTTCAATGAAAGCAACAGGTATAATTTTTACAGATACATTTGACAGTGAAATGGGAGAACTGACAAAAAAGAGAGCGACAGCGTCGTTGCCTTTCGGTGGCAGATACAGACTTGTTGATTTTATGCTCTCAAATCTTGTAAATTCAGGAGTGGGCCTTGTTGGCGTTTTGACAAGATATAACTATCAGTCTCTTCTTGATCATCTTGGAAATGGCAGTGAATGGGATTTGAATAGAAAAAACGGCGGGCTTATTATGCTGCCACCTTTTATTTCTTCTGACTCTGACCAGCCCAGAGGAAAACTTGAAACATTGTATAATGCACTTCCTTTTTTAAAAAGAACAAAGTCTGAATATATAATTATATGTGATGCAACAGTTGTTGGTATTATTGATTTTGAAGAAATTATTGAAGCTCACATTGAATCGGGCGCAGATATTACAGCTGTTGTTTCTTATGAACCTTCAGATTATTCCTGTAACAAAAAAGATGTATGCTATGAAACGGAAAATGGAAAGGTTACTGAAATTTATATTGGATGTAGGGGTAGAAAAGAAAACTTTGTAGGAATGGGGATATATGTTTTAAAACGTGAGAGACTTATTGATATTGTTGAAGATTACGTATCGAAAGGACGTTATAATCTTGAACGTGATTTTGTGCAGGCAGAGTTCGTAAGCGGGAATTTAAACGTAAATCTTTTTTTGCATACGGGCATACTTTTAAGAAACACAGATACGCTCAGTTATTTTAAAAACAATCTTAAACTGATAAACATCAAAGTTTTTGAAAAAATATTACGACCTGATATGCCTGTATACACAAAGGTCAGAGATGAAATCCCCAGTATTTATGGAGAAAACTGCGAGGCTAACAACTGTTTTATTGCTGACGGTTGTATTATTGACGGGAAATGTGAAAATTCAATTTTGTTCAGAAATGTTACTTTGTGCGAGAATACAAGTATAAAAAACTGTATTGTTATGCAGGGCGCAACAATTTCCGAGGGCACAAGAATTGAAAATGCAATTATTGAGAAAAATACTGTTATTGAAAAAAACAAAGTTTTAATAGGTGCAGAAAATTCACCTGTTTTACTTAAATAAGTTAGGGAGAATAAAATGAACGTACTTTTTGCCACAAGCGAAGCGCTGCCCTTTGTTAAAACCGGGGGGCTTGGAGATGTTGCGGGATCACTTCCTGCTGCACTTGCAGAAGAGGGGGTAAATATTTGTGTTTTTCTGCCGTTCTATGGGTTTATCAAAAACAATGAGAGTTTTGGAATAGAATATCTGTGTAATTTCAGTGTTCCTCTTGCTTGGAGACAGGTATATGCGGGATTGTTTAAAAAAACTGTAAAAGCAGAAAAAACGGAAGTTGTTTATTATTTCATTGATAACGACTATTACTTTGACAGAAGCACTTATGGTTATGACGACGATGGTGAGAGATTTGCCTTTTTTGATAAAGCGGTTCTTGAAGCAATTTCTTACATAGATTTTGCTCCTGACATCTTGCATTGTAATGATTGGCAGACAGGGTATATCCCTCTTTTTCTAAAAGCGCACTATTCTCACATTGACAAATATAAAAATATAAAGACGCTGTATACTATACACAACATCGAATATCAGGGCAAGGCAAATATGGATTTTGCAGACAATGTTCTTGGGGTTGATGAGTTCTGGCACCAATCGGTTTTCCATGATAATATGGCAAATGCGGCAAAAGCGGCAATTGTTCTATCAGACAGAGTGTCTACAGTATCCGAAACTTATGCGCACGAAATAAAACATGAATATTTTTCCTATGGGTTAAGCAGAGTTCTTAATGAAAATGCTCACAAACTTTCGGGAATTTTAAACGGGATAGATGTTAAAACTTTTAATCCTGAGACAGATGTCAATATAAAAAAGAATTACAGCCATTTAAGATTAAGCGGAAAAAAAGAAAACAAGATTTTTTTACAAAATATGCTTGGACTTGAAGAAAATGCTGAAATTCCGGTTTTTGCAATAATTTCAAGACTTGTATCCCACAAAGGAATTGAACTTGTTGCTGCAGTTTATGAAGAACTTGTATCAATGGATATTCAGCTTGTTATATTGGGTACGGGAGATAAACAGTTTGAAGATTTGTTTAAGTATATGGAATATAAATATAAAAACAAAGTTTCTTCAAATATTATGTTTGATAATGTTCGTGCAAGCCAGGTTTATGCCGGTGCAGATTTTCTTCTTATGCCATCAAAAAGTGAGCCTTGCGGACTTTCCCAGCTTATTGCGATGAGATATGGTACTATACCGATTGTACGGGAAACGGGCGGACTTTTTGATACTGTAACTCCTGTTAATGAAACAGACTGTAGCGGAAATGGGTTTACTTTTAAAACCTATAATGCTCACGATATGCTGGATGCAGTTAAAAGGGCTGCCGGATTTTTCAGGAACAAGGAAGGGTTTAATATAGTAAGAAAAAATATAATGCAACTTGATTTAAGCTGGAATAAAAAAGCCAAAGAGTATATTGATTTATATAAAAAATTATAAAGGAATGAAAAATATGAGATTAACAAAAAAAGAAATTTTTAGTTTGGTTGAATCTGTCGGAAAAAATCTTTATGGATGCAGTCCTGCAGAAATGACTAAACGGGAACTTTATAATACCTTGTGTATGGTTATAAAAAATATTTTGGAAGAAAAAAACCGTGATTTTGAAAAAAAATCTCACAAGAAAAAGGTATATTATATGTCGATGGAATTTCTTGTTGGCAGGTCGCTTAAAAACAATCTGTTCAACCTGGGTATTTTGAAAGATGCAGAAGAGATTGTTTCATCTTTTGGGAAGGACTTAAATGAACTGTTTATGCTCGAACCGGATGCAGGACTTGGCAACGGTGGGCTTGGGCGACTTGCTTCTTGTTATATGGATTCAATGACAACACTGGGCATACCGGCAACGGGGTATTCTATCAGATATGAATTTGGAATTTTTAAACAGAAAATAATAGATACCTGGCAGGTTGAGTTTCCGGACAACTGGCTTTCGGGTGGAGATGTCTGGCTTAAAACACGAGAAAATAATGCCGTCACTGTAAAAATAGGCGGGAAAAATGTTGAACGGTGGGAAGACGGACGGTTAAAATATGAGCTTACAGATTATGTTGCGGTAAAAGCTGTTCCTCACGATTTATATGTTTCAGGGTATAACACTGAGTCGGTGAACAAACTTGTTTTGTGGAGTGCATCTTCAGAAAAAGGAATAGATATGAATTTATTTTCCCGTGGGGAATATGTACGAGCGCTTGAAGAGGAGACAAACGCAGAGGTTATCTCAAAAGTACTTTATCCGGCAGACGACCATATGAGCGGAAAAATTCTCCGCATCAAGCAACAGTATTTCTTTGTTTCGGCTTCACTTCAAAGCATTGTTTCCGAACATTTTAAAGAATATAAGACCGTAAAAAACTTGCATGAAAAAATTGTAATTCATATAAATGATACCCATCCTGCAATGTGTATTCCCGAACTTATGAGAATTCTATTAGACGATTTTTTGCTTGAATGGGATGAAGCATGGGACATTGTTTCAAAAACTATGTCTTATACTAACCACACGGTAATGAGCGAAGCACTCGAACGCTGGAATGAAAAAATGTTTGCAGAGCTACTGCCCAGAGTACACCAGATAATTGTTGAAATAAACAGGAGGCTATATCAGAAACTTACAAATTTATTTCCCGGAGATAACGCAAAAATTGAGTATATGGCTGTTATTGCAAATGGAGAAATTAGAATGGCAAATCTTTGTCTTGCTACATGTCACAAAATAAACGGTGTATCAAAACTGCACACAGATATTCTGACAAGCGGTATATTTAAAGATTATTACAGTATTGACAGTTCAAGGTTTGTAAATGTAACGAATGGTATTGCGTACAGAAGATGGCTTTGTCAGGCAAATCCGCTTCTTTCTGATTATGTTATGTCGCTTATTGGAAATGAATTTTTACAGGACGCGTCTGCACTTGAAAAGCTTATAAAGTTTAAGGATGACAAGGAAGTACAAAATAGGTTATATGAAATCAAACAGAAAAACAAAATCAGGCTTTCTGAATATATTGCAGAGAAAAACGGAATAAATGTTGATGAAAATTCGATTTTTGATGTACAGATTAAACGACTTCATGAGTATAAAAGACAACTCTTAAATATATTGCATGTCCTTTATCTTTATAAACAAATAAAAGCCGGAAAAGGCAATGACATTTATCCGCGAACATTTATTTTTGCAGCAAAAGCCTCACCCGGATATTATATGGCAAAGCAAATTATAAAACTTATTGTAACTGTGGCGCAGCTTGTAAATAATGACCCACAGACAAAAAATATAATTAAGGTTGTTTTTATTGAAGACTATAAAGTTTCGCTTGCAGAACTTATAATTCCCGCTACAAATATTTCAGAACAAATTTCTGTTGCCGGCAAAGAAGCATCCGGAACGGGTAATATGAAGCTTATGATAAACGGTGCGGTTACATTGGGAACACTTGACGGTGCCAATGTTGAGATATTCGAAAATGTTGGTGAGGAAAACATTTTTCTGTTCGGGCTTAAAGCTCATGAGGTGGAAACCGTTAAAAAACAGGGGTATAACCCTGCAGACTATTTAAATAAAAACCCTGAACTTAAAGAAGTTATCGGTATGCTTACCTCAGGTGAGCTTGGTGCAAGGTTTGATGAAATATCAAATTCTCTTTTAAGAGGCGGATACGGCGGCGGAGATGAGTATTTAACAATTGCAGACTTTAATTCATACGCAAAAGCACAAAGAAGAGCTGCAGAAGTTTATGCAGCAAGGGATGAATTTGAAAGAATGTCTATAGTTAATATCGCAAAAGCCGGACATTTTTCGTCAGACAGGTCAATTAAAGAATATGCCCAAAACATCTGGAACATCAAACTATGAATATAAAATTTAACAGTCAGGATATTAAATATAAAAACCCATTCGGTGCGTTAAAAGAAGATGAAAAATGCTTATTTAGAATTTGTATTCCCAAAGAATACGGAGCAAAATGGGCAAGAATAATTTTAGAACGTGAAGACGGCTTTTTTAAAAGCTATGATATGATTTGTGATGATGAGGAATATCATACATCTGAAATATCCATACGGGAAAAGGGACTGTATTTTTATTATTTCATAATTGATACTGAGGATGAGTGTCATAGAATTTTTAAAACAAACGAAAAAGAGAAATGGCAGCTAACCTGTTACAGTAAAAACTATTCAGCTCCAAAGTGGGCAAAAAGTGCTACTATTTATCAGATTTTTCCTGACCGGTTTAATAAAAGCGGAAATCCCGAACTTGCCGACAAACTTTTGCCGTTTTATGTCCATCCGGACGTAAATCAATTGCCAATGTCTGGGCCAGATGATTTTGGAAACTGGAATTTTGATTTTTTCGGCGGAAACTTTTTGGGAATTTGCGAAAAACTTGATTATCTTGAAAAGCTTGGTATTGATATTATATATCTAAATCCTGTTTCAAAGGCATTTTCCAACCACAGATATGACACATATGATTATCTGACTCCCGACCCGATGCTTGGCACTGCAAACGATTTTAAAAGGTTGTGCGAAAAGGCTCATGAGAAAAATATAAAAATTATTATTGACGGTGTATATTCTCATACTGGTAAAAACAGTTTGTATTTTAACAGTGCGTTAAATGACAAAAATTCCATATATGCCGACTGGTATGAATTTTATAATTATCCTGATGACTATAAGTCGTGGTGGGGGATAAAAACATTGCCGCAGATAAAAAAAGGGCATATTGGATTTATAAATTTTATAACCCAGGAGGTAATTCCTTTCTGGTTTGGGCTTGGTACAGACGGAATCAGACTTGATGTTGCAGATGAACTTACCGACGATTTTATCAGAAAAATTGCAAAAAAAGCAAAAGAAATAAAAGAAGATGCACTTAT
>JAZNIU010000034.1:0-13246 GCA_045577655.1 Clostridia bacterium | reverse complement strand
AGCGAAATTGTTCCCGCGCCGCAATATAAATCAAACACAACCTTGTCTTTTAAATCTCCTGCACATTCTGCAGCAAGCTGATATAATTTTTCTGTCTGAACAGGGTTTATCTGATAAAAACTGTGGGGTGAAATTTTAAACTTAAATTTTCCTATACTGTCTGTGATATAATCCTTCCCGAAAAGAAGGACATTTTTTTCGCCCATAATAAGATTTGTTTTCTTTTTATTAATGTTCAGCAATATACCGGAAATATTTTTATCTGTTTCAAGCAATTTTTCGACCAGGACATCAGTGTATGGCAAACTGTCTGCATTGACGCACAATACTACCATAATTTCGCCCGTCAATACAGAATCTCTTATAAAAACATGTCTGACCTCGCCCTTGTGCAAACCCTCATCATAAGGATTTACTCCCGTTTCTTCCATATAATTTACTATGGCATCAAGTATTGATTTGCAATACTGTTTGCCTGTAACACATTCTTCAGCAGAAACAATGTTGTGACTTCTTTTTGCATAAAAACCATATGTTATTTTGCCCTCTTTGTCCAATCCAACAGGAAACTGCATTTTATTTCTATAAAAGAAAGGATTGTCCATTCCAACCGTTTCGCCAACTTCGGCATCTTTTATTTTTCCTATTCTTTCAAGTGCAGAAACAACAATATCTCTTTTGATTTTAAGCTGGTAATTATAATCTATATGTGCAATATCGCAACCGCCGCACCGGCTCGCTTTTGAGCATTTAGGCTCTGTTCTGTAAACAGACGGAGAAACAATTTCCACAGTTTTGCCAAACGCATAACCGCTGAGCACTTTCAGTATTTTCACTTTTACTTCATCGCCTGCAACCGTCCCCGGAACAAAAATAGTAAAACCGTCAATATGGCAAACGCCTTCACCACCGGCTCCGTTTGATTCAATTCTGCAAATATATTCGTCGTTTTTTTTAAGCATAGTTTTATCTTTCACCACACATTTTTTCGTCATTTTTCAGTATATCATCAATTAAAAGTATAATCAAGTAAAAATTATTTTTTAAAACTATTGACTTTGTTTTTTTTTAGTGCTATTCTTAAGTAAAATATATAAATTTTTATACATAATGGAGGAAAAATCATGCAGAATTTAAAAACAGGTTTTGCTAGACTTTGCATCACACCACCGCTCGGAGTTCCGGTTTGCGGATACTATGAACAACGAGTTACAAAAGGCACTCTCGACGATCTGTATGTTACTGCTGTTGCTTTTGATGACGGAAAAAACAAATGTGTTGTTGTTGCAGCAGATTTGATACATATTTCAACAGAAGTTTGCGATATCTACAGAAAAATGATTGCAGAAAGCTGCAACATTCCTTTTGAAGCAGTATTCATCAACTGTTCTCACACTCACACGGGCCCATTAACAGAGGAAGATTATTCTTATGATTTAACAGCTTTCAATGCATATAAAGATTTTCTGGCTCATCAGATAAACGATGCTGCGGTTTATGCTTTTGAAGACCTTTCTTCTTCAGTTTTCTATACAGCTGAGTCCCAGGTTAAAAACATTTCATTCATCCGCAGATTCAGAATGAAAGACGGTTCTGTAAGAACCAACCCCGGTATAAACAATCCGGATGTTGACCATGCTCTCGGCACACCCAACGAAACAGTTAAACTTCTTAAAATTGTCCGTGAAGACAACGAGGATATATTCATTGTTAATTTCGGCACTCATCCCGATACAATAGGCGGAGAGCTTATCAGCGCTGACTGGCCGGGATTTGTTTGCTCCACAATAGAAGATGCAATTCCGGATACAAAATGTATGTTCCTGCTTGCTCCTCAGGGCGATGTTAACCATGTTAACCCCTTCCCCACAGAAGCAGACCTCAACGACCTTGAAATTACTTTCGACGGTGTTCCCCGTGGTTACGAACATGCTAAACATATGGGCCGAGCTATCGCAGGTGCAGTGCTTCAGATTTGCGGAAAAGCAAAAAAACTCGAGCTTGGCGAACTTCTTTGTGCCGAAAGCACAATTGTTTGTCCTTCCAACCAGGAAAACGACAGACTTGAAGAAGCAAAGAGAATTTACGAACTGCACACAACAGGCAGAGACTGTGAGCTTCCCTATAAAGAAATGGAGCTTACAACTGTTGTTGCGGAAGCTACAAGAATTGTAAAACTGGAAAACGGTCCCGATTCATATTCATTTAACATAACTGCAATAAAAATCGGAAATATGGCTTTTGTTGGTATTCCGGGAGAACAGTTCAGCGAAATAGCTAACAGAATTTATGCCGGATCACCTTTTGAAACAACAATTCTTTGTTGTCTGACAAACGGCGCGGGCGGATATTTCCCCACAAGCTCCGCTTATGACGAAGGCGGCTACGAAGCAAGAAGCTGCTACCTCAAAAAAGGTGCAGACGACATTGTTGTTAACGGAACAATAGATCTTCTTAATAAACTTAAAAACAACTAATCTTAAAACTAAATGTCGAAACCCGGAGTTCTTTTTAAAAAAGAATTTCGGGTTTTTTCAAAAAACACTTGACAACACGGTTTTGTTATGGTAAACTATCAGGGTAAAAACAAGCAGAAGTATTCTTCTCGCCCCATACCACAGACGTATCGGGCAAATATTTATTACATTGCATAGCAAGTCTATGTGTGTAGTTTATGTTGAGGCGGATTCTTTTGCGAATCGGCTTTTTTTATTTTTATTTTCGGAGGTGCTTAGTTATCAGTAAGGAATTGATGATTAACGAAGAAATCAAAGCCAAGGAGCTTCGTGTTATAAACGGCGAAGGTCAGCAGCTTGGAATTATGAGTCTTTCAGAAGCGCTTAATGCAGCTGCAGCAGAAAATCTTGATCTGGTGGAAATTTCACCTAACGCCAATCCCCCTGTTTGTAAGATTATGGATTATGGCAAGTACAAATTTAATCTTGCAAAAAAGGAAAAGGAAGCACGAAAAAATCAGAAAGTGATCAGTGTTAAAGAGATACGTTTTTCTCCAAGCATTGACACAAACGATTTAAACACAAAAATCAACCAGACATCAAAGTTCTTAAAATCGGGAGACAAAGTAAAAGTTTCCGTTAGATTCAGGGGCAGAGAGCTCAGCTATATGGACAACGGCATCACTCTTTTAAACGAGTTTGCTTCCAAGTTGACAGAGGTTTCGGTTGTTGAAAAAGCTCCGCTTAAAGAAGGAAGAAGCATGGTTATGTTTCTTGCTCCGAAAAACTGACAAAACATTTTCCCTCGCGTGCGAGGCAACTTTAAAAAACATTTGAGAGGAGAGATAGTTATGCCTAAAATAAAGACACACAGAGGCGCAGCTAAAAGATTTAAAGTTACAAAAAATGGTAAAGTTAAAATGGCACATGCTAACAGAAGCCACATTTTAACAAAGAAAACAACAAAGAGAAAAAGAGGCTTAAGAAAAGGCGTTTACGCTTCGGACGCTAACGCACCGGTAATCAAGAAGCTTATTCCCTACAAATAATAATAACCTTAGGAGGACACAGATATGGCTAGAGTTACAGGTGGTATGACCACCAGAAGAAGACATAAAAAAATATTAAAGCTTGCCAAAGGTTACCGCGGCGGCAAATCCAAACTTTTCAGAGTTGCTAATGAAGCTGTTATGAAATCCCTTGTTTATGCATACAAAAGCAGAAGACTTAAAAAGAGAGATTTCAGACGCCTTTGGATTACTCGTATCAGTGCAGCTTGCAAAATGAACGGCACAAATTATTCAACATTTATGTACGGACTTAAAAAAGCCGGTATTACAATGAACAGAAAAATGCTTGCTGAAATAGCAGTACACGATGCAGCAGCATTTGCAATGCTTGTTGAACAGGCAAAAGCAGCAGTTTAATAATCTATAGACCTGATTTTTTCAGGTCTTTTAATTTTTTTGGGAGGAGAATTTTTGTGATAACAAGTGCATCAAACCAGCTGGTTAAGCATATTAAAAAACTACAGACAAAAAAAGCATACAGATTTGAATGTGGTGAATTTGTTATAGAAGGTGTGCGTCAGATTTTTGATGCAAAAAAATATATAACAAAAGTTGTTGCTGACGAAAACTTCGAGGTAGACACTTCAGAATTTAACTGTCCTGTTGAAATTGTATCTTCAAAGATTTTTTCATCGCTCAGCGAAACAGATTCTCCTCAGGGAATTCTTGCAACTGCAAAAATTAACTTATCGTGCGAAGAAGACATATTAAAAAAAGACGGATTCTACGTTTTTTGCGACTCTGTACGCGACCCGGGAAATCTTGGAAGTATTATACGCACATCTGATGCCGCAGGCGTTGATGCTATAATTTTAAGCAACACCTGTGTTGACCTTTTTAATCCTAAAACGGTCCGCTCAACAATGTCGTCAATTTTCAATGTCCCTGTATGTATTTCCGGAGACAGTATAAAAACAATAGATTTTTTCAAAAATAATGGAGTTAATATAATTGGTAGTTCTCCCCACTGTGACAAGCTGATTTATAACGAAAATTATAAAAGTTCTGTTATGCTTGTTGTTGGCAACGAAGCTAATGGTATTTCCGATGAGGTATTGACATGCTGCACCTCTTGTGTTAAAATTCCTATGGCAGGAAACGCAGAATCTCTTGGTGTTGCAGCAGCAAGTGCTGTTTTTATATATGAAGCTTTCCGCCAACGTACATTTTAATTTGTGCTGCACGGCAGCAGAATGGAGAAAACATAAATGACGAAAAATTTAGTTATTGTTGAATCACCTGCAAAAGCAAAAACAATACAAAAATATCTTGGAAAAAATTATAGTGTAGAAGCATCTATGGGACATATCAGAGATTTGCCCAAAAGCAAAATGGGTATTGATATCGAAAATGATTTTACACCTCAATATATGGTTATCCGCGGTAAAGGCGACCTCATTAAAAAAATTAAAAAAGAGGTTGTTGCAAGCGATAAAGTAATTCTTGCTACTGACCCTGACCGCGAAGGAGAAGCTATTTCCTGGCATTTGATGGAAGCCTTTAACATTCCTAAAGAAAAAGTTTCCCGTGTTGTATTTAACGAGATTACAAAAGATGCCGTTAAAACAGCTATAAAAAACCCCAGAGATCTGGATTATAACCTTGTAGACGCGCAGCAGGCACGCCGTGTTCTTGACAGAATTGTTGGCTATTCAATCAGCCCTCTTCTCTGGAAAAAGGTTAAAAAAGGGTTAAGTGCAGGCCGCGTGCAGTCTGTTGCCCTTAAAATTATCTGCGACCGTGAAAATGAAATAAAAGCGTTTGTCCCGGAAGAATATTGGGATATTTCTGCAAGCTTTTTACATTCATCTTCTAAAAAAGCTTTCAAAGCAAAGTTTTACGGCACAGAAAAAGCAAAACTTGAGCTAAAAAATGAAAGCCAGACAAAAAGCGTTTTAGCAGAACTTAAAAATGCTGACTATTATATCAAAAATATTAAAACTGTTGAGAAAAAACGTTCTCCCGCCTTCCCGTTTATTACAAGTACAATGCAACAGGAAGCAGCAAGAAAACTTGGATTTACATCTTCAAGAACAATGATGATAGCTCAGCAGCTTTATGAAGGTATTGAAATAAAAGGTTCGGGTTCGGTAGGTCTTATCACCTATATGCGTACTGACTCAACAAGAATTGCAAAAGAAGCTCAGTTTGCCGCAAGAGACTATATCGAAAAAAGCTGGGGCAAAGAATATCTGCCCAAATACCTGCCCGAATACAAAAATAAGAAAAACGCCCAGGACGCTCATGAAGCAATCCGTCCGACTGTTATAAGCTATTCGCCGGCAAGTATAAAAGATTCTCTTACAGCTGACCAGTTCAAACTTTATAAGCTCATTTGGGAAAGGTTTATAGCAAGCCAGATGGCTCCGGCAATAACAGAAAACACAACTGTTGATATTATTGGCGGAAAATATCTGTTTAAAGCTTTCGGTACGGTTACTCTCTTCCCCGGCTACACGGCTCTTTATTCTGAGGGAGTTGACCATAAAGATGAAGACGATTTAACCGAACAGGCATTACCTGTTATGGCTGAAAAAGATTCTCTTAAAAACCAGACTTTGACAGAGAAACAGAATTTTACGCGTCCGCCCGCCCGTTTCACTGAAGCAACACTTATCAGGACTTTAGAAGAGCTTGGTATTGGCAGACCTTCAACATACGCTCCTACAATTGCAATAATTTTAGGCAGAAAATATGTTGAAAGTGTCAAAAAAGTTCTCATCCCAACCGAGCTTGGTGTTGTAATCAGTAAACTTATGTCCGAGAATTTTGAAAAAATTGTTGACGTTGATTTTACCGCTGATATGGAACAACGTCTTGACCAGGTAGAAGAAGGCGAAATCAACTGGGTAGACATTGTGAAACATTTTTACATTGACTTTGAAAAAACTCTTAAAAAAGCTGAAAAAGAAATGGATTATGTAAAAATTCAGCCTGAAGAAACAGATGTTTTGTGTGAAAAGTGCGGCAGAAAAATGGTTATCCGCGAAAGCAAGTTTGGTAAATTTCTTGCTTGTCCCGGCTATCCTGCATGCAAAAATACAAAATCAATTACTGTTGAAA
Organism: Clostridia bacterium; assembly: GCA_045577655.1. Classification (GTDB taxonomy): domain Bacteria; phylum Bacillota; class Clostridia; order RUG12999; family RUG12999; genus RGIG7450. The sequence continues at coordinate 6,657 of JAZNIU010000034.1, read as the reverse complement.
TTGGTGTTAAGTGTCCGAAATGCGGCGGCGAAATAATTGAACTGAAATCCCAGAAGGGTGCAAAATATTTCGGTTGCAAAAACCATCCCTCCTGCGACTTTATTTCATGGGATAAACCCACCAACGACGTTTGTCCTGAATGTGGAAAAATGCTTCTTTTAAAGAGTATTAACAGACATATCACAAAAACAAAGATTTGCATTGACGAAACATGCAAATATAACAAAAAAGAGAAAAAGAAAGAATTTAAGAAAAATGAAAAATAAAGCTATAGTGATTGGGGGCGGTCTTGCCGGTTGTGAAGCAGCCTGGCAGCTTGCCGAGCGGGATATTTGTGTTACTTTGTATGAAATGAAACCCGCAAAATACTCCCCTGCTCATCATTATAAAGGTTTTGCAGAGCTTGTTTGCAGCAATTCACTCCGGGCCGACAGACTTGAAAATGCTGTTGGTCTTATAAAAGAAGAACTCCGCCGTATGGGCAGTCTTATTATGGAATGTGCAGACAAAACCCGTGTGCCTGCAGGTGGTGCACTTGCCGTGGACAGAACTCTTTTTTCAAATCTTGTAACAGAAAAGATTACGTCCCACCCAAATATAACTGTTGTATCTGAGGAAATAACAACTATTCCCGACGAAAATGTTATCATTGCGACAGGTCCGCTTACAACCGATGTTTTGTTTAAAGAAATAAAGAAACTGACATCTGAAGAAAATTTATATTTTTATGATGCAGCAGCACCTATTGTTACACTGGAATCAATAGATTTTTCAAGCGCATACCGTGCATCAAGATATGGCAAAGGCGACGACGATTATATAAACTGTTCAATGACCGAAGCAGAATATAAAGCTTTCTATCAGGCACTTATTTCTGCTGAATGTGCTGATATAAAAGAAATGGACAAAACAGTGGTTTTTGAAGGGTGTATGCCTGTTGAAACAATGGCGTCCCGTGGGGAAAACACTTTGCTCTTTGGTCCATTAAAGCCGGTCGGTCTTCCCGACCCAAAAACAGGGAAAGAGCCCTATGCTGTCGTGCAGCTCAGACAAGATAATAAAGACGGCACCTTGTTTAATATGGTAGGTTTTCAGACCCATCTTAAATGGTGCGAGCAGAAACGCGTTTTCGGGCTTATTCCGGCTCTTAAAAATGCCGAGTTTGTACGATACGGCGTTATGCACAGAAACACCTTTATAAATTCACCAAAACTTCTTGATGACACATATAACTTAAAACAAAACCCCAAAATATTTTTCGCAGGGCAAATCACAGGCGTTGAGGGATACATTGAATCGGCTTCGTCCGGGTTTGTTGCCGGTGTTAATCTTTCAGCAAAATTAAATGGTGAAGCTCCTGTTAAATTCCCCGACACAACTGCGATAGGTGCACTTTCAAAATATGTTTCGGGAGGAAATATTTCAAATTTCCAGCCAATGAACGTAAATTTTGGGATTATGGCACCGCTGGGAAAAAAAGTTCGTAAAAAACAAGAAAAAAATCTTTTAATTGCCGAGCGTGCGCTTGACGAAATATCTATATTATTAAAGGATAATCAGACATTAAACAGAAAATAATAACTTTTGAAAGGCAGTGATATTGTATGGCAATTGAAATTACGTCTCAGAATTTTGAAGAGATTGTTTTAAAAAATGAAAAACCTGTTCTGGTTGATTTCTGGGCAAGTTGGTGTGGTCCCTGCAGAATGCTTTCCCCTATCATAGACGAGTTTTCCAACGAAACAGAAAATGTTGTAGTTGGTAAAATAAATGTTGACGACCAAGAACTTCTTGCAACAGAATTCGGAATTGCAACAATTCCGACACTCATTCTGTTTAAAGACGGACAGCCTGTTAAAAAGTCTTCCGGTCTCATTTCAAAATCTCAGCTTATTGAATTTGCAAATATATGACCTAAGGCTAACCGCCGAAGCGGTGCACATTTTCGTGCACCGCTTTTTTAGTTAAATTTCTTGGTTATAACTTTTCTTGTGCAGGAATAAACATTATAATATAAAACCCTGTTTAAGAGAGGTTGAGTCTTATGATTTTTGTACTAAAAAAAAGGAAGCTTATTACATACGCAGTTGCTTTTATGTTGGTTGCTTTGTCAGCTACGGTAATTACGCAGAACACTACTACTTCCGTTTCTGCACTTCCAAGTTCAAACCACATTGTTATTATTGATGCAGGTCACGGCGGACCGGACGGAGGCGCTTCCGGACCGGACGGAACAACTGAAAAAGACCTTAATCTTGAAATTGCTCTTGAGCTTCAGAATATGTTGCAACAATCGGGCTGCACCGTCTTTTTGACAAGAAGCGACGACCGTTCTCTCAGCACTGTCGAGGATGAGATTAACAAGATGAGAAAAATTGCCGACTTAGGCAATCGTAAAAAAATTACTGACGAGCTTAAAGTTGAGGCTTTTATCAGCATTCACATGAACACCTTTCAAGACAGCCAATATTTCGGAACACAGACCTTTTATTCTTCTTCACCGGCAGATTCAAAAAAGCTGGCAGATTTAATTCAGGAAGAAATACGTATAATCGACCCGCAAAATACCCGTGAAACTAAAAATGGCAGTGGTAGTATTTTTATTTTAAACGATGTTTCTGTACCTTCGGTTGTTGTTGAATGTGGTTTTCTGTCAAACGAAATGGACCTCGCGCGGCTGAAAACTCCGGAATACCGAACCAAACTTGCCGGTGCCATATATAACGGAATAACCCGGTTTTATTCAAAAAATTGACGAGGTAGATGATGGGAAGACAAATTTATATATTAAATTCTGATAATGACATTTCGGGCGTAATAAAAGTAACTAACTTAAATAAAAAAACAAAAATTTATTATTCTTTTAAAAATGTAATCACCGATGGGTCTTTGTCTTTATATTATCTTTCAAACGATAAGCTCTACCCTGTCGGACTGATACAAAAAAAAGAGGGAATTTATGAAAAAGAATATTTAATCGATTGTTCTGCTTTTGCTCTATTATCACATGACAAAAAAATTTTTGCGTGGAGCGGAAACGAAAATACAAAATCGGAAATTGCACAATTGCTAAATACTGAAACAGCCACTGTAATAGAAGAAATAAATCCATTTACACCTGACGGTTTTTTTGGTGGTGGTTTCAGCTGGACTCGTATAAGAGGGAACTTTATTACACAGAATTATTCCATAATACATCACATAATAGGAAACAATACAGTATATGATTCAATTAACAAAGTCGGCTACTATTATGTTGGTGTCAAGGAAGAGAAAGACATACTTTTCATTGCAATTATGATTCCGAAAAAAACAAACGCCGACAATCCCTTTAAGGATATTGATGCAGATGCATATGAAATTATGGACAATAAAACCGTTTATAGTGCGCTGTGTGTTGGAATTGACAGTAGTGGAGAGTTTTTTTGCAGTTATTAAAAAAGGACCGTTAGGGTCCTTTTTTTGTCAACAAATTACATATTTTTATTTTACAATTTCATTACATTTTGTGAAAATTGTAAAATAATCTTGCATTGATAATTTTTTTATGTTAAAATTTTATGTAGGAAAATAGATAAATTTTTTGCGCAAAATGCGCAGATGGAGGTTCATATGAAAAAGTCAATTTTATCAATTGTTCTCGTTCTTGCAGTTGTGCTCTCGCAAATAAGTGTTTTTGCTTTCAGCGACATGAACGAAGAACGCTTGAGTTGGGCAAAAACTGCCGTTGATGAAATGTCTGCGTCAGGCATAATCAAAGGCTATGAGGATGGTTCTTTCAGACCGGATAATTCGGTTACAAAACAGGAAACCCTTGTTCTTATTTCCCGTATTTTAGGTTTTAACGAAGCTTCCTCCGATAAATATGTTGAAATTGCATCAGAAATTTATCAGGATACACTTTCATCTTATTCTACACCCTACAAAGACGAAATCAGCTATTTATTATACAAAGGTGTTCTCACCTATGATGACCTTGTAGTTTATGCAGCAGATTCTGAAGCTGCACAGCCTCTTAAAAGATATGAGGCAGCTGTTCTTTTAACAAAGATTTTTGAAACAGATTTAGACTCTGTTAAAAAAGAAGAAATTACTATTGAGTTCAGTGACATTGCTGATATTCCGGTTGCAGCAAAACCTTTTGTAAACTATGTTTGCAACAAGGGTCTCATGAATGGTATGGGAGATGGACTCTTCCTTCCTAATGGAAAACTTACCCGTGCAATGATTGCAACTCTTCTTTACAGAGTTATTCCTATGATAGATTATAGCTATGTTGAAGGAAATATGCTTTTATTCAACGAAGACGATGATACAATAAGACTTGGCGGTGACGGCGAGGAAACTGTTTCCTACAAGATTCCTTCTTCTGCGGTTATTATGGTTGACGGTCTTGCCGCAAAAGCTTCTGATATTTCCGCCGGTTCAAAGGTTCGCCTCACATTAAGCGGCAATAAAGTTGTTTTTGTTGACAGCGTAACTTCTACTTTTGAAAATACTGTTACAGGTATTTTCAATGGTTATGAAACTTATGAAGATGCTACTTCAATTATTGTAAAAGACGCAAAAACAGATGAATCAAAAAAATATACAATCAGTTCTTCTGTTACTGTTATAAAAAATGGTAAGAAAAGTTCTATTACAGACCTTGTTAAATCAGATTTTGTTTCTGTCAGCATTAAAGCAGGAAAAGTAATTCACATTCAGGCAGAAAACAAAACATCAGCGGTTTCGGGCACAATCGAATCAATCGAATTTGAACCGGTATTTGCTATATATATCAACAATAAGGATGTAGTTCTTTCTTATGACTGCACAGACGACGTTGTTGTAAGAAGAAACTCCAAACTTGTAGAGCTTTCCGACCTTGCTGAAGGAGACAAAGTAAATGTTACTCTCACCTACGGTCTCATTTCCTCAATAACAGCAACAAGCTCTGTTAAAAATGTTTCAGGTGTAATTTCTGAAATTGTTATTTCAAACACACCATCCATCACTTTATCAGCTGATGGCGAAAAAATTTCTTATGCAGTTTCCCGTTCTGCCGCTATTACTTCAGACATCGGCAAAACAATTTACGACTTAAGACTTGGTGATACTGTCGAAGCTAAAGTTGAAGGTTCAACAATAACAACTCTTAAAGTTACAGAAGTTGCAGCAACCGACTCTACAATATCCGGTACAGTTGAATATATCAACACATCTTACGGATACATTAAACTTGCTGAAAGTGAAGCACTTATCTTTACAAAAGGTGCTAAAGTTCAGGACAAATCCGGTCATACACTTTTAATTAAAAACATTAAAGCCGGCGACACTGTTACAGTATTTGGTACAAACACCTCTGCAGCAATTGAAGCTTCGCTTATAATTGTTAACAAATAAAAAAAACAGCTTATGTAAAAGGGGCAGCCACTGGCTGCCCTTATTTTATTTTAAACATTATTACCCCGGCTATCATAAGTCCAAGTCCTATAAATTTTTTAAGTCCAAAAACTATCTTCTCGCTGCCGAGTATTCCAAAAGCATCTATTACCGCCGCAACAGTAAGCTGTGAAATAAGTATTATTGAAATTGCAATCGTGGGTGACAAATTGCCTATTCCAAGCATAACAGAAACAGTTATAACAATTGCAAGCACTCCCCCCAGAAGATAGAGCCTGTCTGCCTGGAAAATCCCTTTTAAATCTCCTTTGCCCATTATAAGCAGCAAAACAACCGACAAAAGAAATGCAATAAACTGAACAAAAGCATTTGCCTCGTAAATGCCTGCTTTTTCTCCAAGCCTTGTATTCATAACCCCCTGAAAACTCATCGCCGCTCCGGCTATTATACTGAAAATTACACCTATCATATGTTTTCACCTCGGTCTTATTATTCTCATTTTTTTGCAGTTTAATCAAATAACTTGACTTTTCCATGTTTAAGTTATATAATCCTCTTGAGGTAGATAGTATGAATAAAATCTTTTCCAGAACAAAACTTCTTATGGGTGAAGAAAAATTTAATAAACTGCAGGCTAAAAACGTTGCCGTTTTCGGCATAGGCGGTGTGGGCTCGTATGTGGTGGAAGCCCTTGCAAGATGCGGCATAAACAAAATTTCTGTGGTTGACAAAGATGTTGTGGATATAACCAATATAAACAGACAGATAATTGCGCTTAACTCCACCGTCGGCATGAATAAAACCGATGTTGCAGAAGCTCGTATAATGGATATAAACCCCTCTGCCGAGGTAAAAAAATTTAATCTGTTTTTCGATGCTGAAGTGGCTGAAACTTTTCCGTTTGACGACTATGACTATATCGTTGATGCAATAGATACGGTCACTTCAAAACTTGTTCTTATTAAAAAAGCAAAAGAAAAAAATATCCCCATTATAAGCTGTATGGGAACAGGCGGAAAACTTAATCCTGCACTGTTTCAAGTAGCAGATATAAATAAGACAAGTGTATGTCCGCTTGCACGGGTTATGAGAAGAGAACTTAAATCGAGAGGAATAACCTCTTTAAAAGTGGTTTTCTCAACCGAACAACCCATTAAATCAGAAGATATTATCCCAAGCATATCTTTTGTTCCCTCCTCTGCCGGACTTCTCATAGCGTCGGAAGTTGTAAAAGATTTAATAAACAACTAAAAAAGAAGTAGCTTTTCAGCC
>JAZNIU010000033.1:0-6250 GCA_045577655.1 Clostridia bacterium | reverse complement strand
TTGTTAACAATACCTGTAAGCTTTCTGAGCGCCTGGGACATAAGTCTTGCCTGAAGACCTACTACCGCATCACCCATCTCACCTTCAATTTCTGTTTTGGGAACAAGCGCTGCAACCGAGTCAATTACTATAACGTCAATTGCTCCGCTTCTTGTCAGAACTTCGGTGATTTCAAGTGCCTGTTCTCCGTTGTCCGGCTGGGAAAGTATAAGCCGGTCAACATCAACGCCCAATTTGTGCGCATATTCAGGGTCAAGTGCATGCTCGGCATCCACAAAAGCTGCCTCGCCGCCAAGCTTCTGAACTTCTGCAATTATATGTAATGCTATTGTTGTTTTACCCGATGATTCCGGTCCGTATATTTCGGTGATTCTTCCTCTGGGTATTCCACCGATTCCAAGAGCTGCGTCTATTCCTATTGACCCGGTTGAAACAGATTCCACGTTCTGAGTTTCTTTGTCTCCCATGCGCATAACCGCACCTTTGCCAAACTGTTTCTCCATCTGCAGAAACATGGCGTTTAAAGCTTCCTGCTTTTCAGCATCGTTTCTTATCTGGTTAAGCTGTTTTACCTGTTTGTCTTTCATATCAGCGCCTCCTTAAGTATCAGTTTTAATATTTCTTCAGTCGCCTTTTTTCTGACTTTGCTGCGACTGCCTTTAATATACAGTTTTTTGCAAAGAACCCGGTTATCACCTGCAATTGCAACATACACAAGTCCCACCGGTTTTTCTTCTGTACCGCCACCGGGACCTGCAATTCCCGTAGCAGAAACTCCGATGTCTGCTCCGCTTGCTTTTTTTGCGCCCAGAGCCATCTTCCTTGCCACCACTTCCGAAACCGCACCAAACTCTTTTATATCCTCCTTGGGAACACCTATCAGCTTAGTTTTGGACTCGTTACTGTATGTCACAAAAGCGCAATCTATAACCTCTGAGCTTCCCGGCACGCTTATAATTTCCGCTGCCACAAGCCCGCCTGTACAAGATTCGGCACAGGACATTTTAAGTCCCCTGCTTTTTAATATTTCAACAACTTTTTTCGCCAGTTTCATACCATTTCTCCGTTTAATTGTTTCGTTTGCCAAGATAGTATGCCGTTTCTCTTAAAAAAACTTCATACTCGTTTTCTCCCGGGAAAAGCTCTGCCGCATCTTTGGACAGCTCTTCAACCATTTTTTTCGCTTCCGCCATTGAAAACTCTGTCACAAAAGTGGATTTGCCGCTTTCTGCATCGCTTCCCGTGTTTTTGCCCAGCACCTCGTCTGTGCTTTCAATATCCAAAATGTCGTCTTTTATCTGGAAAGCAAGTCCTATTTTTTCGGCATATTCTTCAAATTTTTTAAGCAGGTCATCATCGGCACCGCCCATTATACCGCCCATAAGACAAGCCGCCTTAATAAGCGCACCCGTTTTGTGCTGCTGCAAATATATCAGCATATCTTTGCCGATTTTTTTGTTTTCCGACTGCATGTCCACAACCTGACCGCCAAGCATTCCCTCCGGTCCGTAAGCATTTGCAAGAACAGCCATTGCCTTCCACGCTTTTTCCATATCCTCGGAAGATACATTTTTCAAAATTATGTTAACCGATTCTCCGAGAAGTCCGTCACCGGCAAGTATTGCCATAGCTTCGCCGAATGCGATGTGGTTTGCGGGTTTTCCTCTTCTCATATCGTCATTGTCCATAGCGGGCAAATCGTCGTGTATAAGAGAATATGCGTGCACCATTTCTATCGCCGCCGCAAAGGGCAGCGCTTTTTCTTTGTTGCCGCCTGCAAGGCAGCAGCAAACCAGAGTGAGCACACCACGTATCCTTTTTCCTCCGCCAAGGACGCTGTATCTCATAGCATCATAAATATCTTTCTGAGGGTTGTCTTTCGCGGGGATATAGCCGTCAATCGCGCTTTCCACCGCAGCTGCAAGGCTTTTAAGTTTTTCTTTAAAATCCATTATTCCATATCCTCTGCAGAAATTTCTCCGCCGGCATTTTTCAGCAGAATTTTAACTTTCTGTTCTGCGCTGTCCAGCATTTTGTTACATTCTTTTGTATATTCAATTCCCTTTTCAAAAAGCTCCATCGCTTCATCAAGCGAGGTTCCGCCATTTTCAAGTTTTTTCACAATTTCGCCAAGTTCAAAAATGGTTTCTTCAAAGGTTTTCTTCTTTTCCATAAAGACCGCCTCCTATTTATTGGTAACAACTGCACCAATTTCACCGTCGTGCAATTTAACCGTTATCTTGTCGCCCTCTTTGACATCTCCCGATGACACAACCGGTTTTCCCTCTTTGCCAAATGTGATGCTGTACCCTCTTGACAAAACACCCAGCGGGCTGAGCGAATTAAGCCCTGACGCTGCAAGTTTCATTTGCTGCCCTTTTCTTTCAAGCAAAAGCTCTGCTGCTTTTATAAGATTTTCGGTTATTTCGTCCGTCTTGATTTTTCTGTCGTCAATGCCTTTTTCCATTCCCGAGAAGACCCTTTCAAGTCCAAGTGCTGCCATCTCGTTTCTTTTTATGATTACATTGTTTTTAAGACCTGCAACCAACTTGTCTCTGGCAGTATCAAGTCTTGTTTTTGTTTCTTCATCATCGGGGACAGCACGTTCTGCCGCCTCGGACGGAGTTGCTGCCCTAAGATCTGCAACAAAATCTGCTATAGTAAAGTCAACCTCGTGACCAACCGCCGAAATAACCGGCAAAGCCGACTCAGCAATGGCTCTGGCAACCCCCTCGTCGTTAAACGCCCAGAGGTCTTCAATAGACCCGCCGCCACGGCCTGTTATTATAAGATCAACATTTTTTTCTCTGTTAAAATAGTTTATACCTTCTATTATCTGTGCAGGTGCATCCGGCCCCTGAACAAGCACCGGGTAAAGAAAAATTTCCGGATATTTGCTTCTTCTTTTTAAAATGTTCAGCATATCCCGTATCGCTGCACCTGTCGGCGATGTGACAATTCCTATTTTTTCAGGAAACCTTGGAAAAGGTTTTTTTCTTGAAACATCAAAAAGGCCTTCTGCCGCAAGTTTCTGCTTGAGCTGCTCATATGCAACATGCAAATCGCCAAGTCCGTCAACTTTCATTTCTGTTATATACGCCTGGTAGCTTCCCGACGGTTCATACACACGGACAGAACATTTTGCAAGCACCTTCATTCCATCTTCCGGTCGGAAAAGGAGGGATGATGCTGCCCCGCGGAACATAACCGCTTTCATAACAGACCCTTCATCTTTTAAAGTAAGATAAAGGTGTCCTGAACTGTGCGGTTTAAAATTGGAAATTTCCCCTTTTATCCACACACTTTTGAGTAGCCCGTCCGATTCTATCAGGTTTTTTAAATATTCATTTATTTCACTGACTGTATATGTTTCTTTCATATCAGCTTTCATAGCCTTCCTTGCAAATATACGCCACACCAACGGCGTTATCCGTCATATATTTCGGGTTTGCAAAATATATTCTGCTTCCAAACGCGCTCTTTAAAATCTCTCTTAAAACACTGTTTGAGCTCACTCCACCAACTGGCAGAATGTTGAACTCGCCTGCATTTTTAATGGCTTTTTCAAGCGATTTTGCAATACATTCAAACACCGCATAATACACTTCGCCGGGAGCTGCCCCCGATTTAATGTGTTTTTCCGCCTGAATTTCTGCTCCCGAAAAGTTTATGTCACAGCCTTTTACGCTGACAGGAAGTTTTATCTCCCCTTTTTCTTTCCCCTCGTCCATTGCTTTGCCGCAAGGGAACTTTTCGCCCGCAAGAACTCCCGTCCTGTCTATAAGCTGGCCGGCAGGAATGTCAAGTGTTTTGCCAACAATCTCCACGGCATCCCCTGACACCATCAGAATTTCTGTTGTCCCTCCCGAAAGGTGCAGGGACAAAAAGGGGATTTTCCTATCCATTCCGCAGTCGGTAGCTGCCGCCATAATGTGCCCCTCCTGATGAGAGGTTGAAATGACCGGCAAAGAAAGTGCCGTGCCCAGAACATTTGCAAAACTAACGCCCGCTGTAAAAACAGGCATATAAGAATTTTCAACATTTCTCGGAGCAGAGGAAACACCAATTGCGCGAACTTTTGGTAAAAATTCTTTTATCTCTTCAATTAACACCGGCAGGTTTTTTATGTGCTGAAAAACGCCTTCGTTTTGCCGAAGCCCTCTTTCTCCTTGCGCAACGCTCAGCACTCTCCGTCTGTCCGCAACAACCTGTCCTTTTTCATCTATCACAGCAACAGATGTTGTGTAGCAGCTGGTATCAATCCCCAGAAACATTGGTTTTCTCCAGATTTCCCAAAATTCCGTTTGCAAAAGAAGCGGCTTTTGGGTCGTCATAGGTTTTTATAATTTCTATCGCTTCGTTTATTGAAACGCTTGCCGGGATGTCGTCCATATACAATATTTCGTACACCGCCAGTCTCATAGCCGACAGACACACTCCCGAAATTCGGTTTGTTTTCCACCCTTTTGAGTTGTTTGAAATTTTGTCGTCAATAACCTCAAGGTTTTTGAGCGTTCCTTCAACCGCAGTTTTTATGTAGGTCATATCGGCTTCTTTAAAATCAAGCGTTTCAAGGGGCTGCATAATTTCTTCTATGTCGCCGTCCACAAGGTTTTTCACAAACAAAATTTTAAACGCCGTATCTCTGGCAGTTCTTCTGTTAAATTTAAGTATTTTGCCATATTCGTCTATCTGTATCATATTTTTGCCTTTCATATTCACAATAAAAATGGCGGCCTGTAAATTTTACAAGCCACCGTTTTAAAAGCTCATAAAATTTACAAGGTTCAAAAAAGGACTATTCTTCCTCAGCTATATCAGCCGGCTCTGCCACTTCTTCTTCAGGGAATTTCACGCCGTCAACATTAACGTTCACACAAGCTATATTAAGTCCTGTCATACTTTCAACGGTATTTTTAACAGCTTCCTGAATTCTCCATGCAACCTCAGGAATTCTGCAACCGTATTTTATAACAACATGCATTGTTATAACCGCGCTGCCGTCTTTTATGTCAACGTCAACGCCGTTTGCACCGGTTTTTTTGCCGAAAACGCCTTTTAAGAAACCTGCTGCAAGCCCTGAAACACCTTCAAGGTCTTTTATTGCTTTTTCAGATAAAAGTTCTACAACTTCTTCAGATATTTTAATTTTTCCTTCTTCCTGCATAATTACTTTTTCTTCAGCCATTTTTTATTCTCCCTTCAAAAAGTCTTTAACAGTTTCGCCTGTGTTATCTCTGTAAAGTGTCACAGTGAGGATTTTGCCTTCTTCTGTAACCTGGTATTTCACTACCATGCCTTTTCCATAGTATATGACATTCGTGTCTTTTTCATCAGCTTTTTTTATGTTTTCATATCCGTTTGCTTCAAGAAGTGCACCATATCTGTCAAGGTCGGAAAGTTTTTCGCCCGCAAGATCATATTTTGCTGTGGCAACACCATTTTCGTTTGTGTACTCAAGTGTGATATAGTTTCTGTTTACACTGTAAGGACAGGGAATGGTCATAAATTCGCCGAACGGAATATACTGCATCTGTTTTTCCATCGGAACAATAAACACCGTCTGCAAAACGTCGCTCCATTCAACCGACATGTTAAGACTTTCAGAAACAAATCTCAGCGGAACATAGGTTCTGTCATCCTGAATAAAAGGTGCAACATCTGTTTTAACCTGAACACCGTTTTTGAAAATGAGCTCTTCGTTTATGTACATAATAATCTGGTCATTTTCGTTGTAATTAACAATAACTCTTTCAAAAAGCGGGTCCCACAAAACTTCTGCTTCAAGCTTTTCAAAGATTTTTCTCATGGGGACTAAAACCCTGTCATTTTTCATGATGGGTTTTGCATCAAATTCAACCTTTTCTCCGTCAACAAGAACAAAAATTTCGTTTTCCTGGGCAATTGCACCAAAGGACAAAACTATTAAAAGTGCTAAAATCAAAGCTGTAATCTTTTTCGTGGAATTTAAAATTTTTCTCATTTTTATTCATCCCTTCCGATAAATATAAATATTCATTATTATTATATCATTTTGTTGTCTGTTTGTCTATATTTTTTTTGCATAAAAAAAGAACAACTGATAAAAATTCAGTTGTCCTTTTTGGTTTTGTCCGGCGACGACCTAGTTTCCCGGGCGGTCGCCCGCCAAGTATCGTCGGCGCTATGGAGCTTAACTTCCGTGTTCGGAATGGGAACGGGTGGGACCTCCATGCCATTGTCACCGGACATATTTTGTTAGGGTATGCAC
>JAZNIU010000032.1:0-6476 GCA_045577655.1 Clostridia bacterium | reverse complement strand
CATATCATGACCATATTATACGTGATGAAAAAGATTATCAGAAAATATGGGAATATATAGACACCAACCCTTTAAAATGGGATTTAGATTGTTTTTACAATGATTAAAGGTCGTAGCACAAAAATGCTACGACCTTTTTTACGGTTTTACCCGTCGCTTTCTTCAAATATTATTTTCATAAGCTGGTCAACCCTGTCCTCTTTCCCGGCGAGATGAAGATAGCCCATAAGCGCTTCAAGTCCGGTTGCTTTTTTATAATCTGCCAGGGTCATATTTTTTGGTGTGGTGTGCGGTTTTGCATTTCTGCCACGGTGATACACACTTTCCTCCTCTTCTGTCAGATGAGGCATAAGCTTGTCCATATATTTGCTCTGCGAAGCTGCAGAAACATATTTTTTTGCCATTTTGTGAAGAGTGTTCACCGGCATATTTGCCTGTTTCATCAAAAACTCTCGCACTTTTATTTCATAAACACAGTCGCCCATATATGCAAGCGCAAGCGCACCATATTGCGAAAAGTCTGTCATAAAATCATCCCTTATGAAAAAATTACCTGCACACCCTCGCGTGTGTCTTTTAAGGTTACGCCCTTTTCAAGAAGCAAATCGCGGATTCTGTCCGATTCGGCAAAATCCTTGTTTTTTCTTGCTTCTGTTCGCTTGTCTATCAGCTCCTGAATGTCTGCAGGGATGGGTTTTTTGATTTCTTTTCCCAGAATACCCAGAACTCCGCCAAGCTCTTTTATTAAATCTATAATTCTGGTTATGTGCGCTTTTGTGAATTTGCCCTCTGCGGTTTTGAGGTTCACCGTTTTAACAATATCAAAAATTACGCTGATTGCATCTGCTGTGTTAAGATCGTCGTCCATTGCATCTTTAAAGTTCTGTTTAAATGCTGCAATTTCGTTAAAATCTTCATTTTCAGCAGCTGACGGTGCGCCTTCCAGACCTCCGTCAGCCATAAACTGCAGATTTTCAAGACAGGTGTATATTCTGCCAAGTGCACTTTTTGCCTGTTCGATAAGCTCTTTTGAGAAGTTTATCGGGTTGCGGTAGTGTGCTGAAAGCATAAAAAATCTTATAACTTCATAATCATATTCTTTTGCAACGTCACGGACAGTGAAAAAGTTGCCGAGCGATTTGGACATTTTCTGGTTGTCCACGTTTATATAGCCGTTGTGCAGCCAGTAGCGTGCAAAAGGTTTGCCGTTTGCACATTCGCTCTGTGCAATTTCATTCTCGTGGTGAGGGAAGATGAGGTCTTTTCCACCGCTGTGAATGTCTATGGTTTCACCCAGGAACTTATTTGCCATTGCAGAACATTCAATGTGCCAGCCCGGTCTGCCCATGCCCCACGGACTTTCCCATGCAGGTTCGCCCGGTTTCTGTTTTTTCCAGAGAGCAAAATCCATCGGGTCGTTTTTTCTTTCGTCAACGCCTATTCTTGCGCCCGACTCCAGCTCGTCAAGCGGCTGGTGGGACAGTTTGCCATATTCGGCAAATTTTTTTGTGGAAAAATAAACGTCGCCGTCAACCTCATAGGCAAAACCTTTGTCTTCCAGCTTTTTAACAATGTTTATTATGGCGTCAATATTGTCGGTTGCGCAAGGGTGAACTGTTGCTTTTTTTATTCCAAGCCCCTCGGCGTCTGTGAAATATTCGCCGATAAACTGCTGGGCAAGCTCTTTAACTGTTATGCCCATTTCGTTTGCCTTGTTAATCATTTTATCGTCTATATCTGTAAAATTCTGAACGAATTTAACTTTCATTCCGGTATATTCAAAATATCTGCGAAGAGTGTCAAATATAATAAACGGTCTTGCGTTTCCTATATGAAAATAGTTATACACGGTGGGTCCGCAGGAATACATGCTCACCTTACCCTCTTCTATAGGAACAAATTCTTCCTTTTTTCTTGTCATACTGTTATACAGTTTCATTATTTGTCCTCCCCTCCGTTGCTCTGTTGCAACTGTTTTTTTATTCTTTCAAGCTCAACGTTCATCCTGCAAAGTTCCATAGAAACCGGGTCAGGAAGATGAATCTGGTCAAGCTCTGCTGTTTTTATTCCGTCTATCCGCACAATTCTTGCAGGAACACCCACACAGGTGGACCCTGCCGGAACATCGCTTAAAACAACCGCACCCGCTGCAATTTTAGACCCTTCGCCAACATTTATCGGACCAAGCACCTTTGCGCCGGCGCCCACCATAACGTTTGCTCCGAGAGTGGGGTGGCGTTTGCCTGTTTCTTTTCCTGTTCCGCCCATTGTGGAATTCTGGTATATTGTACATCCGTCGCCAATTTCAGCAGTTTCGCCTATCACCACGCCTGTTCCGTGGTCAATAAACACACCTCTGCCGATTTTTGCGCCCGGATGAATTTCTATCCCCGTAAAAAATTTGACAAGCTGGGACACAAGTCGTGCCATAAAGAAAAACTTTATTTTATAAAGTCCGTGTGCCAGTCTGTGCCACATAATAGCGTGAAGTCCGGGGTAAAGAAAAAAAACTTCGATTCCGCTTTTTGCCGCCGGGTCACGTTCTTTTATTGCTTTGATGTCATATAATAACCCCATATTTATACCTCGTTATATTATAGTTATAATGCTTTTTAGAAGTCCTTTTATTTTTTCTGCATTTTCCTGTGCAACCACTTTTACTTCCTCGTGGGACAAGGCACTTTCCGATATTCCTGCCGCCATATTGGTTATGCAGGAGATTCCCAGCACTTCCATACCGCAATGCGCCGCTGAAATAACCTCCGGTACGGTGGACATACCAACTGCGTCCGCACCCACAATCGAAAGCATTTTTATTTCTGCCGGAGTTTCATAGCTGGGACCGGGCATAAATGCATATACCCCTTCTTTAAGCCGGATGTTTTCCTTTTTTGCCGCTTCCATCGCCTTTTCTCTTAAAAGAGGCGAATATGCCGCAGACATATCGTTAAACCTTGGGCCAAGTTCTTCAAAGTTTTCCCCACGAAGCGGTGAATCGTCAAAAAACTTTATATGGTCACGGATAACCATTAAGTCGCCGGGAACAAAATCTTTGTTTATGCCGCCCGATGCATTTGTCAGTATAATCCGTTTAACGCCGAGCAGCTTTAAAACACGGATATAAAAAGTTATATCCCGCATTGAGTAGCCTTCATAAAAATGAAATCTGCCCGCCATACAGCAAACATCTTTCCCTACCATTTTACCGCAGATGAGTTTTCCTGCATGGCCGGGAACTGTGGAAGTTAAAAAGCCCGGTATTTCACTGTATCCAAAAACTTTTTTCTCTGTTATTTCTTCTGCGAAACCGCCCAGTCCCGAACCCAGAACAACAGCAATTTCAGGAATGTTTTCAAGTCTTGCCGCAAGAAAGCCCGCCGCTTTTCGTTCCTTTTCCACTCTGTTAAATCCTCCTACAGCTGTTTAAACATATTAAGATTTTTACCAAGATAGTCCCAGCCGGACACAACTGTGAGTGCCGCTGTAAAATACATTAAAATATCCAAAATGGTAGTTCCTCCGCAAAGGACTATGTTCTGCCCTATTTCAAACGGGAAAAGACCTATGCTTATAACCACCATCTGTACCACCGTCTTAACTTTTCCCCACATGCTTGCAGCTATAACCGTTCCGCCATCTGCCGCCACAAGTCTTACTCCAAGAACAATATATTCTCTGACTGTTATTATAAACAGCACCCATATATATGCCGGTTTTGCAAGAGCAAGCACTACAAGCGCCGCCGTTACAAGCAGTTTGTCAGCAAGCGGGTCCATAAACTTGCCGAAATTGGTTACAAGTCCTCTGTCTCTTGCAATTTTGCCGTCAAGAAAATCGGTAAATGATGCAATCCAGAATACTAAAAGCGCTGCAATTTCAAAAGAAGAGCCTTTCATAAGAGCAAGCACTATAAACACAGGTATCAGAATTACTCTGAGAACTGTCAGTTTGTTTGGCAAATTCATATTTCCTCTCCCCTTAAATCATATTGGTCTGCTTCTGTAATTTTAACGGTTACAATATCGCCCGCTTTATGTTCTTTTGCACTTTCAAAAAGGACAACCCCGTCAATTTCCGGCGAATCGCCCTGGCTTCTGCCAACATAAAGCCCGTCGAGAAAATCTTCTGTGATAACAGAAAGGATTTTGCCGCATTTGGCTTTGTTGTTCTGATAGGAAATTTTCTGCTGAAGCATCATAAGTCTGTTTCTTCTTGCCTCTTTTATCTCCTCATCAACCTGGTCCGGCAGATTTGCTGCCGAAGTGCCCTCTTCTGCTGAATAGGCAAAAACGCCCACTCTGTCAAATTTCATTTCTGAAATGAACTTTTCCAAAGTTTCAAAATCTTCTTCCGTTTCGCCCGGGAAACCTGTTATAAATGTGCTTCGAAGCGTTATCCCCGGCACTTTTTCGCGAAGACCTAAAATAAGAGCTTCACATTCTTTTTTTGTGGTTTTTCTGCCCATTTTTTTAAGCACACTGTCAGATGCGTGCTGAATGGGAATGTCAAGATATTTGCACACCTTGTCATTCTCTGCAATAACAGAAATAAGCTCGGGGTATATCAGTTCGGGATAGCAATAGTGCAGTCTTATCCATTTTATCCCGTCTATTTCGGAAATCTTTTCTATAAGTGTATGCAGCTTCTGGCTGCCATATAAATCCATACCGTATTTTGTTGTGTCCTGGGCAATAAGAATAATCTCGGAAACACCTTTTTTTGCAAGACGCACCGCCTCGGCCACAACATCTTCCATTTTTCTGCTGCGAAATTTGCCGCGAAGCTTGGGAATTATGCAGTAGGTACAATGATTGTCGCACCCATCTGCAACTTTAAGATATGCAAAATGGGGCGGTGTGGTCAAAAATCTTTCTTCCGTTTCCGGAATTTCCCTGTCAATGTCAGGCAGGTGGGAAACTTTTTTGTCTTCTATTGTGTCGTTTATAACCTGTTTGATATCCACATATCCGGTTGTGCCCACAACTGCATCAACCTCGGGCAGCTGCTCCAAAATTTCTGCTGCATATCTCTGCGCCAGGCAGCCTGTTACAACAAGCTTTTTAAGACAGCCTGTTTCCTTGTATTTCCCCATTTCAATGATGGTGTCTATCGACTCCTGTTTTGCACTTTCAATAAACCCGCAGGTGTTCACTATTATTATGTCTGCCTCCTCGGGCGCCGACACAATTTCACATTCCGGTTTTAGTATTCCTATCATTGTTTCGGTGTCTGTCAGGTTTTTCGGACACCCAAGCGACACAAACCCAATTTTAAGTTTCATTTTCATACTCTCCAAGCGCTCTGTTTATATCCCAAAGACCAAATCCTTTTGAAAAAAGTCTTCTTTTAAGCTTTTCTATCCCCTTTTTGTCAGGGTTTTTCTTCATTTCCTTTTCTATCAGATTTTTCAGCTGGTCGCCGTCGTCAAGCTCCTGTGTCGCCCTGCTGATAATATCTGCTGATATTCCCCTTTTTGCAAGCTCGTGTTTTATCTGCGCAGCTCCGTGGTTTTTGAGGGTTACCGCATCTTTAACATAGCTTTCAGCATATTTTTCGTCGTCTATAAACCCTTTTTCCTCAAAAAAGGCTACCGCCTCGTCAATATGCTCTTTTGAAAAGCCTTTTAACGCAAGCTTTTGTTTTATCTGGAATGAGGATTTCTGCCCGGTAGCAAGAATTCTTGCAACCGAGCGTTTTGCTCCCTCTTTTCCGGAAATGTCTTTTATTTCATCATAGAGCTCTTCTCCCAGCTCCATATCTTTTTTAAGTCCCAGACCGTGAACGGTTATATCTTCAAGAAAAAAGGTTTCTTTTTCCTCTATAACAACCGCAAAAAGTCCTCCCGACCTGTATTTAAGCCCGGTTATTTTCATTCTTCATCATCGCCGAAATCGGGGACAAGCCCCATTTCTTCTCTGATGAGAAGTTCAATTTCGTCCATAACCTCAGGGTTGTCCAGCATAAACTGTTTTGTATTGTCTCGGCCCTGACCGATTCTTGCATTCTTGTAGGAGAACCAGGAACCGCTTTTTGATACAATACCGAATTTCACGCCCAGGTCAACAATTTCACCCGCTTTTGAAATGCCTTCGCCGTACATAATATCAAATTCTGCTTCTTTGAACGGAGGCGCAAGCTTGTTTTTAACAATTTTTGCTTTTGTTCTGTTGCCCATGATTTCTGTTCCGTTTTTAATTGCTTCGCCACGACGGATTTCCATTCTCACAGAAGAATAGAACTTAAGCGCTCTGCCGCCTGTTGTTGTTTCAGGATTGCCGAACATCACGCCGATTTTTTCACGCAGCTGATTTATAAAAATAACTATTGTATTGGATTTGTTAACAATACCTGTAAGCTTTCTGAGCGCCTGGGACATAAGTCTTGCCTGAAGACCTACTACCGCATCACCCATCTCACCTTCAATTTCTGTTTTGGGAACAAGCGCTGCAACCGAGTCAATTACTATAACGTCAATT
>JAZNIU010000031.1:0-10067 GCA_045577655.1 Clostridia bacterium | reverse complement strand
AAAAATATATCGGCGAAATTGCAAAAACAGATATTGATGCTGTCATTGTTTCCGACCTTGGAACCTTTGTGATGGTGTCTGAGCTTGCTCCGAGACTTGAAATCCATGTCAGCACTCAGGCAAACACAGTTAACCACAAATCTGCTGCCGCGTGGTATAAAATGGGCGCAAAAAGGGTGGTTCTTGCAAGAGAGCTTACATTTGATGAAATAAAAGAAATGAGAAACAAAACTGCACTTGGCCTTGAACTTGAAATGTTTGTTCACGGCGCAATGTGTGTATCCTATTCTGGCAGATGTCTTTTAAGCAATTATATGGCAAACCGTGACAGTAACAAAGGTGACTGTGCGCAACCTTGCCGCTGGAAATACAGCATTGTTGAAGAGCAGCGCCCGGGAGAATATATGCCCATTGAGGAAACAGACGAGGGCAGCTTTATATTCAATTCCAAGGATTTGTGTCTCATAAAAAGACTTCCTGAGCTTATAGGTGCGGGAATTACAAGCCTTAAAATTGAAGGAAGAGTGAAAACTGAATATTATGTTGCTTCAGTTGTTAAAATATACAGAGAGGCAATAGATGCCTACTATCGAGATCCGGAAAATTACCGGTTTAAACCTGAGTGGATGGCGGAACTTAAAAAAGTGAGCCATCGTCCATACTGGGAAGGTTTTTGTTTTGAAGAGGAAGAAGTCGGCCAGAATTATGCAAGCTCATCATATATCAGAGAATATGATATTGTCGGCGTTATAAAAAGCTATGACGAACAGACGGGCATTGCAGAAGTTATCCAGAAAAACCGCTTTTTCCGCGGTGACGAGCTGGAGGTAATATCTCCGCTTATTGAAGGATTTCATAAATTCAGTGTTAACTTTATGCAGGATGAAAAAGGGTATGACATAAATGCCGCGCCCCATGCTGAAATGGTGGTTCGGCTTATGCCCGGACGAAAGATACCTGCATATTCAATGTTCAGGAAAGTGAGAGAAGAATAATCTTTTTATGGCAGAATTAAGATTTAATCCGCTGACAGAAGATTGGGTTATGGTGGCATCGCACAGACAGAGCAGACCCCAGATGCCAAAAGACTGGTGCCCTTTTTGCCCGGGAAAAGGGAAAAAGGTGCCGGATAATTATGATGTATATAAATATGATAACGATTTCCCTGCACTTTCACAAAATCCGCCAATGCCGGATGATGTGGGAATGGGGATTTATGAGACAAAAGAGGCGTATGGAAAATGTGAGGTCATTCTCTATTCGCCCGACCACGAGGCTACTTTGCCCGACCTTTCGGCGGAGCATATAAGAAAGCTTGTTGACCTTTGGACAAACAGATTTGAAGAGCTTTCCGCCGACGAGAAAATTAAATATGTTTTTATATTTGAAAACAGAGGAGAGGCAGTTGGCGTTACCATGCCTCATCCGCACGGGCAGATATACGGCTATTCTTTTGTGCCCAAAAAGCTGCAGCTTGAAATGAATTCTTCAAAAAAACATTTTGAGGAAAAAGGAAAATGTCTTATTTGCGAAATGCTAAGAACCGAGCAGGAATTTAGCAAAAGAGTGATTTTCGAAAACGAGGCATTTTCGGTAGTGCTGCCATTTTTCAGTGAATATCCCTATGGGATTTATATAATTTCCAAAAAACACAAACAAAATCTTGCACAGTTTACAGAAGAAGAAAAGGATCTGCTTGCACAGACTCTTAAAGAAGCCGCAGGCACTTTAGACAGCTTGTTTGATATGAAATTTCCTTATATGATGTGTATGCATCAGAATCCTGTAAACACAGGTGAAGACACATCTTGCTATCATTTCCATATAGAATTTTTCCCACCTATGAGATCGGAAAAACAAATTAAATACAATGCTTCCAGCGAAACAGGTGCGTGGGCGCATTGCAACCCGACATGTCCGGAAGAAAAAGCGGAAGAACTCCGTAATGCTTACAGAAGATTCAAGGAGAAAATTTAATGGAAATAAAAGAGCTTGTAAAACAGTTTGAGGAAAAGTTTGGCAAAGGCGGGGACATCCGTGTTTTTATGTCGCCGGGCAGAGTAAATCTTATAGGCGAACATACCGATTATAACGGCGGATATGTTTTTCCTGCCGCACTTACCATGCGGACCGCAATTTGTTACAGAAAAAGAGAAGATAATATCATAAAAATGATGGCGACAGATTTGCCGGATGTTGTGGAAGCAGATATATCAAATCTTGAAAATTATAAGGATTTGCCCTGGGGCAACTACCAGATTGGTATTGCCTGGGTTATGCAGAAAAAAGGGTATGAAATCTGCGGTTGCGATATGCTTTTTGACGATACCACTCCTCATGGTGGAGGACTTTCTTCTTCGGCAGCAATAGAGGTGGCAACTGCACTTTTGTTTGCAACTGTTTCAAACGAAATAAAAGGGAAAAACGAGCCTGTTGATATGGTGGAAATGGCAAAAATTTCCCAGCAGGCTGAACATGAATATATTGGTGTTATGTGCGGCATAATGGACCAGTTTGCATCTGCTATGGGCAGAAAAAATCACGCTATAATGCTGGACTGCAGAAGCCTAAAATATTCTCTTGTGCCGGTAAATATGACAGGATACAAGCTTGTTATTGCCAATACCAACAAAAAAAGGTCGCTTGCCGACTCTAAATACAACGAAAGACGGAGCGAGTGCGAGGCGGCAGTAGAAATCTTAAAAGAATATATTCCGGAAATCACCTGTCTTGCAGATGTTTCGCCCGAGAAGTTTGAAAAATATAAAGAAAAAATAGATAGCCCCGTTGTAAGAAAACGTGCAGAACATGTTGTGTATGAGATTGACAGGGTTTTAAAATCAAAAGAAGCGCTTGAAAAGGGCGATATTGCCATGTTTGGCAAGCTGATGAACGCGTCTCACGATTCTCTGCGCGACCTTTATGATGTTACGGGGAAAGAGCTTGACACTCTGGTTTCTGAGGCGAGAAAAATCGGTGGAGTCTTAGGGTCCAGAATGACAGGGGCAGGTTTCGGTGGTTGCACTGTCAGCATTGTAAAAGAAGAAAATGTGGACCAGTTTATACACGAGGTGGGCAGAAACTATACAGATATTATCGGATATGAACCAACCTTTTATATAACCGAAATAGGAGATGGAGGCCATGAAGTTAGGCTGTAAAAAGTTTGTGGTATGGGCGCATGTTTTGCTGCACAGTTCAATCATTTTTTCTTTTTCAAGCCAGGACGCAGTATCTTCATCTGCACTCAGTGAAGGGCTGACTGAAAAGATAAAAAGCGAGCAGACTATAGAAGAGGAAATTCTTGCGGAAGAAGGTGCGCAGTCCAAGCAAAACGCCTCGCTAAAAGCAGAAGAAAGGTTTTCTCTTTTAGAATCAGTTTTGAGGAAATGTGCACATATGTTCTTGTTTTTTGTGCTTGGAATTTTAATATGTATACTTGTTAAGGTTTATGGGCTGAAAAAAATTTATGCAAAGACTACGGTGCTTTTTGCCGGAATGGCGGTTGCATTTTTTGACGAAACAATTCAGCTTTATACTCCCGGCAGGTCGGGAGAGCTTAGAGATGTTATGATAGATACACTGGGTGTATGTATAGGAATTTTAATCTTCACAATTGGAGAAATGCTGTATGAAAAAAAACGATGCATTAAGATGGCTGAGTGAAAAACTGAAAAGTA
Organism: Clostridia bacterium; assembly: GCA_045577655.1. Taxonomy (GTDB): domain Bacteria; phylum Bacillota; class Clostridia; order RUG12999; family RUG12999; genus RGIG7450. The sequence continues at coordinate 6,387 of JAZNIU010000031.1, read as the reverse complement.
CATATTTAAAACTGTTTTTAAACATTGCATTAGGAGTGGTGTCTGCACTTTTGGGTGTGAGGCTTGCGCTTGCATCCCGAAATGTGATTGACGTTGCACTGGGACAAAAGACAGGTTCTTTTTTGGGCGAAAGCACAATTCTTTTTGGAATTGTAGCACTGCAGCTTATCATCTCGGTGATAAACAGCAATCTTCACATAAGAATATCGGGCGGACTTACTGTTTCGCTTAAACAAAGCATTTTCAAAGGACTTATGAAGAAAGACTGGCAGAAGGTGTCGGCGCATCATTCGGGAGAGCTTTTAAACCGGATAAACAGCGACATTCAGGTTGTTGTGTCCGGGGTTTCCAATGTTCTGCCAAACTTTTTCTCCATGGCAGCCAAGTTTTTAAGTGCTTTCTGGGCAATGTTTCTTCTTGACAAGACCTTTGCTTTTATTGCCATACTGGTGGGGCCGCTTGTTGTAATTGCCGCACTTTTTTACGGCAAAAAAATGAAATCCTACCACAAAAAAGTCCAGCAGGCAGACGGCAAAGCTTCTGCTTTTATGCAGGAAAGTCTGCAAAATCTTCTTATGATTAAATCTTTCAGCAGTGAAGATTTTATAACAGAGAAATCATCTTTTTTGCAGAAAATTGCATATAAACTTAAAATTAAAAGAAATACAATCAGCATTTTTGCAAACAGTGCACTTTATCTGGCGTTTTCGGCAGGATATTATGTTGCTCTTGCGTGGGGCGCATATCGCCTTGCAAACGGAATTATAACTGTGGGTAGTTTAACTGCGTTTTTACAACTGATAAATCAGGTGCAGACTCCGTTTGTCGGTCTTTCTTCTGTTATCCCGCAGTTTTTTGCCATGGTTGCATCTGCTGAAAGAATTATAGAGATTGAGCAGCTTCCGGATGAAGAAACTGTTTGCGCCCAAGGGATATCCGGGGAATTCGAGAAAATTTCTTTTGATGGCGTTTCCTTTGCGTATGACAACAAACCGGTAATTAAAGATGCGCATTTTGAGATAGAAAAAAACGAGTTCGTGACCATTCTTGGAGAGTCAGGAGCAGGTAAAAGCACGCTTATAAAACTGCTTCTGGGAATCGTTTCGCCAAACAACGGAGATATCTGCATTGATGTTGGGGGAACCACACACTTTGCCTCCAAACAGACAAGAAAACTTTTTGCCTATGTTCCGCAAGGCAGCATGATACTGTCCGGCACCATCCGTGAAAATATTAAATTTTCTAACGAAAGTGCTACGGACGAACAGATAAAAGAAGGAGCAAAACTTGCGGAAATATGGGATTTTATAGAAGCTTCCGAAGCAGGACTCGACACTGTTTTAGGGGAACGCGGAGCAGGGCTTTCAGAGGGACAGATACAAAGACTTGCCATAGCAAGAGCTCTTATATACGATACCCCTGTTCTTCTGCTTGATGAGGCTACATCGGCACTTGATGAGGCGACGGAACTTGCAGTTCTGAAGAATTTAAGAAACCTTCCTGGGAAAACCTGCATAATGATTTCCCATAAAAAAGCAGCTCTTGATTTTTGCGATAAACAGTTTCAGATATCGGATGGAAAAATTGTTTACATAAATAATAAAAATGGCATTGAAAAAAGTAATAATATATGATATAATTATTATATTGATGTTTAAATTTACGACTGACACATAAATAATGTTAAAAGAAGGTGTATAGCTTGCGGAAATTTCTCTATGGCGGCGTTCGCCTCAAAATCTTTTTTTTCGACATACTTTTTGTAATTTTAAGTTATTTATTGGCGTCTTTTCTGGTGTGTGATATGTCCATGTTTTCAGCCCCAATGAACACGCAACTTGCCGTATACGGGGTGTTTTTTATCCTGGCATATATTGTTTCTTTTATACTTCTTGGCGTTCATAGGATTTTGTGGACCAATGCAAGTACAAGAAACTATATTTTCACAGTATTTGCCTGTGTTGTCGGCGCAGCGCTTGCGGTTGCTTTTGGGTTGCTGTTTAAAGAAACATTAAGTCTTCCTACAGGACATTCGTTTAAACTGGACATTGTTGCTTTGATTATAGCTGCAAACCTGATTCTCTACAGCAGAATCTTTGTCAAAATGATGTATGACCGGAGAAAAAGACCGGACGTTATTAGCGGAAGCGGAAGAAAAATTCTTATTATAGGTGCAGGCTCTGCAGCAGAATTCTGCATACGGGATATAAATAAGAGAACAAATTATGACATTGTAGGTATTATTGATGATGACCCGGGCAAGCTGGGATGTTATCTCCAGGGCATTAAAGTAATCGGTACAAGAAATGACATAAAACAGTTTTGCGCGGAACTTGATGTACAGGAGATTATTATTGCAATGCCATCTGCTCCGAACGATGCCATTGCAGACATCGCAGAAATCTGCAAGGATGTAGATGCTAAAACCAAAATTATTCCCAGCGAAGGGATAGTTAACGGATTTTACAAGGCAAAGGGAATAACACACGAAGCAAGAGAAATTAAAATTGATGATTTACTATACAGAGAAAAAGTAGAACTTGACACGAACAAAATCGGAGATTATGTAAGCGGACGAAAGGTCATTGTAACAGGCGGAGGCGGTTCGATCGGAAGCGAAATCTGCAGACAACTTGTTAAGTTTGAACCTGCAGAAGTTGTTATACTTGATCATTATGAAAACAGTGCCTATGAGCTGCTTGTTGAAATTAAGGACAAATATCCGGATGCAAATATTTCCGTTGCAATAGTGGAAATCAGAGATAAAGAGGCACTTGAAAAGGTGTTTTCAAAGGTTCGCCCCGAGGTTGTTTTCCATGCGGCAGCATTAAAGCATGTTCCTCTTATGGAAAACTATCCTAAGGAAGCAGTTAAAACCAATATATTCGGCACATATAATGTTGCGCAGATGTCTATTAAATATGGAATTAAGAAGTTTGTGCTTATATCTACAGATAAAGCGGTTAACCCGACCAACATTATGGGAGCAACAAAACGAGTGTGCGAAATGCTTGTCCAGACACTTAACGATAAGAGCAGGACAGAGTTTGTTGCGGTAAGATTCGGAAATGTACTCGGAAGTAACGGATCAGTAATTCCAATATTCAAAAAACAGATTGAGGCCGGTGGACCGGTTAAAGTTACACACAAAGATATTACGAGATATTTTATGACAATTCCGGAAGCGGCTTCCCTTGTTTTGCAGGCGGGAGCATTTGCTCACAGCGGTGAAGTTTTTGTTCTTGATATGGGCAGCCCTGTTAAAATTTACGAGCTTGCGGAAAAGATGATTAAAATTATGGGGTATACTCCGGGGGAAGACATTGATATTGAAATTATGGGACTCCGTCCGGGAGAAAAACTGTATGAAGAGCTTTATATGAGCTCGGAGAATTTGAAATCAACAAGACACAAGCGTATACATATTGCAAAACCGGTGCCTATAGATAAAACCGGTATGTACGACAAACTCCTGCGACTCAGAGATGAGGTGGACACGCTCACAGATGAACAGGTGAAAATGTGTGTTGCAGATATTACAGGTACATATTCACATACAAAACAAAAGGAGAATTAGACATGAAAAAATATTTGATTGCTGCAATAATGATTTTATCGCTATTGCTGTCCGGGTGTGAGACAAATCAGGGGGGATTATTTTTCCCGAGCGCAGACACGGCAGAACTCTATTATAACACTAACGAAGAAATAAGACTTGCCATAAAAAGAGACGATGTTGACAGGGCGGATTATTATAAGGATCTTTTTCTTGCGGAGGGAATATCTGCCGGAATGAATCTGGAAGAAGTTTTATATGGGGAATCAAGAGAAGCGCTTTTGGATATAAGTAATACATATGAGGTCTACTTTGCACCCAACTCCACTGCAAATACAGTTTTATCCAAATGGATAAACAATGCGGTGGTAAAGTATGAATTTGACCAGGACGAAATTGTTGAAAGGTATGAACTTGTAAACACGAGCAACAACAGTTACACCGACTATTTGTATATAATGCGCGCACTTAGTCTTAAATATGGCGAATGCACAACGGAGCTTTATAAAAACGGAACAAATGTTATTGACAGTTCCAAAGTGAAAAAAGATTACAAAACAATGGAAAATATCATAGAGTTTTATGAAAACAGTTTTCAGATGAACCAACTTACAATTGTCAGTCAGTGGATACAGGAAGACTATAAAATAATAGTAAACTGCAGTTCGCCGCAAAATATCAGTGTATCATATGAATTCAGCAGGGAAACTTCGACGCAGCCGGAACAGGAGTAGGAGGTGAGATAAATGGAAAACAAAAATAATATATTTTATGCAGTAAGTATGTCAGATGTAACCTTCTGGCTTATGAAATGGAAATGGGTTGTTATTGGTATAACTGTATTTTTTGCTGTTATCGGATATGTTTTCAGTAACGTTACATATGTTGCCAACTGCGAAGCTACAGCATCAATGGTAATCAACTCAAAGAGTGCAACAATTCAGCAGGCAGGTACCGTTGCTGATGCAACTCTCACCAGAAGTCTCATTCCGACATATACAAGAATTTTAAAAAGCGAAAAGATTGCTAAATATGTTGTGGAACTGTTTGACATTAACCTCACAACAAACTCTATCAAAGACATGATAGAAGTTACAACAGCTCCGGAAAGCCAGGTTGTTTATCTGAATGTAAAACATCTTGACCCATATATGGCGAAAAATATTGCAAACGCAATAATTGAAGTTGCTCCGGATGTAATGATGGAGGTTGTTGAAGCGGGAAGCGTTAACGTTTTGGATTATGCTTCTCTGCCTACAGAACCGACTCCCCCTGAAACCGTTCAGTATATTGTCATTTTTGCAATTATCGGATTCCTTCTTACATCAGTAGTTATAGTTCTTTTGAACTTCTTTATGATGAAGGTTAAAAATGCAGATGATATAGAACGCAAGCTTAATATGATGGTGCTTGGAGAAATACCCCATTCAACAGCAACAAACGAACGGGAAAAGAGCTATTTGCATACCGGAAAAGCAAACCAGGGATTTGTCGAATCAAACTTTATGATGGCAGCAGTCCTCAAAAACCAGGCGCAGAACAAAAAACCATACAAGCTGATTGTTACAAGTACAATTGCTTCGGAGGGAAAAACGACCAACTCAATCAATACAGCTACTGCGCTCAGCGATATGGGTTACAAAGTTCTTTTAATAGACCTTGATATGAAAAAGCCAAACGTTTCCAAACAGCTTGGTCTCGACTTTGAGAAAAAAGGCGGTATAGAAGCTGTTCTTATGGGCGGAACGCTTGAGGATGAAATTGTAAAGGACGAAAGATTTGGGTTTGACCTTGTACCCTGTACAAAGGCAATAGCTGCAACATCAAAAATATTTACCTCTTTAAGAGTTGAAATTCTTTTCTCCAAACTTGATGAAACAGACTATGATTATATTATACTTGACTCATCGCCTGCAAACATAGTTGCCGACACTTCGGTTATAGTAAAATATGCGGACGGACTTATGCTTGTTGTAAAACAGTATTTTGCAAGAGTAAAGGTTATAAACGATACAATAGCCAAGCTTAAAAAAGCGGGAGCAAACATTATTGGGGCGGTACTCAATGATGTTCGTGTTTTTAATATAGGAACGGGCTATGCGTTCGACTATAAATATAGCTATTACTATTATTATGATGGTAATAAAAAGAAAAAAAATGACAAAACAGATGTTTACGACAAAATTTCCGACAGCTACAGAACCAATCACGGATATGGCTATGGTGACCGCGAACGGAAACTTAAAGGTTTTGAAGGTGAAGTAAAAAAGGATATTGAGAAAGAAAAAAAGGAAAAATCAGGTAAATAATAACTAGGGAGGAATGGCAATGGTTGATTTTCATGTACATCTGCTGCCCGGTGTGGACGATGGCTCTGCAAGTAAAAAAATGTCAGAGACCATGATGAAACTTAGCGTAAGTCAGGGTGTTGAAATCATGGTTGCCACTCCTCATTTTTATTTTAATGAGACAGAAACAAAAGCTCTTTTAAAACGTGACAAGGCATATGATAAAATGATGGAATATGCTGCAAAAAAGGGAACAAAAATGCCGAAGGTTATCAAAGGCTTTGAAGTGTATCTTTCGCCAAAAATATTGGATATGGAAGATATGGGCTGTTTGCTGATTGAAGGGACAAACACAATTCTTGTGGAAATGCCTTTTGAAAAGTGGACGGACGAAATTTTTGGCCGGCTGGACTATGTTCTTTCAAAAAAATACAATGTTGTAATAGCCCATCCGGAAAGGTATACAGACATTGTCGGCGAAGAAGACTATGACAGACTTTTTGCCCGCGGGGTTATCGGCCAGGCAAACGCAGGCTCGCTGAT
>JAZNIU010000030.1:0-2046 GCA_045577655.1 Clostridia bacterium | reverse complement strand
GCTTTGCTCTGACGTGGTACGAGTGTTCATAACGTGTCAAAATTAAACTCACAAAAAGTTGGTAGCGACAGAGAGGCGCCGTGAGGGCGTTTGCAACCGAACAGACGAACCGAGCGTGACTTTTTGTGAAAGAGGAGGAACAGTGTAGCGAGTGACTGATTTTTATCCAAATAAAAATCGGAACAAGCAAAACTTGTTCCGACGTGGTGCAGGTAACAGGAGTTGAACCTGCATGAAATTGCTTTCACATGGACCTGAACCATGCGCGTCTGCCAATTCCGCCATACCTGCATATTAAATTGTAAGTTGTAAATTCAGCCGTGGCTACATAGTCAGCCGCGCCCGCGATACGGCTTGCGGCACCCGAAACCAAAAGGTTTCGACCGCTGCACATTATCACCCACGCTTAATCTGCCACCGGCAGCGCTCGGGCTCTAATCTGCCAATTCTGCCATACCTGCATACAATACACTTTATACAACAGGGCATATTATATCACAAAAAATTTAAAAAAGCAAGTGAAATTTTAGTTTTTTTAAAATGTTGCAACCTTTTTGTCTTTTAAAAAGTTTTATATACAGAGGAATATTTTTACAATAACAAAAGGCGGTGACATAAATGAGAAAATTTCTTTGCATAATTTTCGTTTTGTTCATTTTCCTGTCAGGGTGTGCAAATACCGACAGTCATGACATTTTAGGAGAAAATGCGCCGAAACTGTCTCTTACAATAGTTGATGGTGCAGAAAGTGGAAATCTTATTCTGGCAGGAGAAAAAGAGTGGGACGTATACAGCGTCCATGTGGAAGAAATTCCTGTTTTTCTGGACGGGAAAAAAGCGGACAAATCAGTTTTAGAGGACGGAATGCCCATAGATATCTATTATAATGGCGGGATTATGGAAACTTTTCCGGCACAGATTGGGGGCATTACAGGGATAGCTGCATACAGTCGTGGCAGTAAACAAAATCCGTATGGCGCACTGTACGACCTTAGCGGTATGTATCTTAAGGTTTTAAATGATTTATGGGAAACAGATACGGGACTGAACGGCGAAACCAAATTTGTCAGCGTTTATCTTGACGAGGCACCGGGAGATCTCACCGACGGAGAAAAATCTGCAATTATGTGGATTTTCTCAAATTCGCTGGGTAAGACGGGAATGGCCCTTTCTTTTAACGAACTTGTAGAGGAAGGATATATCAGGGAAGGGGAATTATATTGGGAGGACGGACTCCTTTTTACAATTACTGAAAGTCCGGAAACAGGGGTTTATCACGGACTTAGAGTTATAGAGTTTAATGCGCAAAAATGGCGCAGCGGTCTTGGAGCAAACTTCTTTGTTGATTGCAAAGGAGTTTGGTCGCAGACAGGAAGCTGGGATTATAAAATCGGCGGATTTGCAATTTCTTAAGGAGGGGTGAATATGAAAAAAACAATTAGCATTATACTTATTACAGTTTTTGTTCTTATAAGTTTGTGCGGCTGCGATATGTTCCAAAAAGTCGAGAGTGTTCCGTATGCCGAGCAGACTGACGAAAACAGCACTTTTTCGGATGATTTATACACCCGAATGCCAAAAGATGAAAACTATATCTTTTCGCCCGTTTCCATAAAAATGGCGCTTGCAATGGCTGCAAACGGTGCACAGGGTGAAACAAAAGAAGAAATTCTTGCGGCACTTGGCACACAAGACCTTGTTGCTTATAATGACAGAGTAAAATGGCTGATGACACAATATAACGATTCGGAAGTTTTGAAACTTGACGTATCAAATTCCGCGTGGATAAACACAGACAATACAGACCAGAGATTTTCTTCGGCATACAAAAACAAACTTGAAGATGTTTTTGATGCAACAGTGGACAAAGTCACAAACAAAAATGCAGTAAAAAAAATAAATGGTTGGGCAAAAGACAAGACAAACGGGAAGATACCGTCTGTTATAGAAGAAAATAACACAGATTTTTGGGCACTGCTTGCAAACGCTGTATATTTCAGAGGGAGATGGGCAGACGAATTTTCAAAAAAAGCAACCAAAGATGAC
>JAZNIU010000029.1:0-36510 GCA_045577655.1 Clostridia bacterium | reverse complement strand
GAAAACTCTTCCGGTTTGATATTGTTGTCAAAATAGTAGCGGGAATCATAATATAAATCATTATAGTAATAGTTGTAATCATGCATTACAATATTTTCGACTTCTCCTGTGGCGGCGTTTATTGCCATGGGATTTTTTCTGTTTGCTATATACATCGGGCGAATTGTCTTTATGCGCGACTGATGGTCAAAAGAAGTGTTGTAGACAAGCTCGAACCCTATTTTTTCGCAGTATATATCAAGAGCAGAATTTTTGGAAACAAGTCCGGTCAGAACATCATAGTTGCAACCTGTTCTGCCAAATCCTTTATAATAGGACACAATGCCGCTGTACTTATCCACAACAACAGTGGCATCCCTGCCTAAAAGACGTATGCTGTTATGGTGTTCGGAAAAATGATATTCATACGCCGAGGCGGCAGACGAAACAAATTTAAGATTAACGCCCGGCATAATCTTTTTTAAAAACTTTTCTGCCACGTTATATGCGTCTTTTTTTGAAATATTAACATTTTCAGCAGAAATGGGACCATCGTCCAGACGGGCAATGTTGTAATAGATAATATCGCCGCCGTCGGTTATACCCGTAACAATTTTTATGTCATCCCAGAACCAGCCAAGCATCCACACGTTAAGGTCCTGAGAGATGTTTATCCGTTCATACATAAGAGTCGAACCGATCTCATCAATATCAAGAAGAGACACTGCTCTTGTGCGTAGATCATCGGGAAGCTCATGATATTCGTAAGCATTTGCGCAAACAGGCAGCAAAGCAAGAATGAGCAATATGTAAATAAATTTTTTAAGTTTCATAAAAACCACCAATCTATAATTATACAAGTATTATACAATATTTATGTAACAGACAAGTAACCATTTAATTACTTTTATATTACAGTTTTCTTAAACAGGTAAAAATATTGTATTGCAAAGAGAAAAGGTTTAGTGTATAATATTTTATATCGGACTAAAATTAAAGGAATGGAAACACATTGATGATTAAAGAAAATTTGAAAAAATATCCGCTTATGGCGGTCAGAGATATGGTTGTATTTCCGCTTATGGTTATGCATCTTGATGTTGGGCGTGAAATATCCAAAAAAGCGCTTGAAACCGCGCAGGAAAAGGATAATATGATTTTTCTTGTAACCCAGAAAACGCTTGCAGGCGAGGAAGTGGGCGAGGAAGATTTATATCTTTTCGGCACAATAGCGAAAATCCGGCAGTCAAACACTCTTCCTGACGGTAACATACGTATTATTGTTGAGGGGATAAGCCGTGCAGAGATTATGTCTGTCGGCAAAACAGACGGCTATCTTACGGCGGAAGTGGTTGAACATGAAGTTCACTATAACAGAAATGATATTGAAATAAGAGCTCTTGCAACAAGGTGCAAAGACCTTTTCATTGAATATACCAAAATTTCAGGCAACATAAACCCTGAAGCCATATTTGGTATGGTAAATATTTCCAACGAGGGGCAGAGAGCGGACGTTATTGCGTTTAATTCGGGAACAAATGTTGCGGCAAAGCAAAAGGTTCTTGAATGTCTTGATGTTCGTGACAGACTGCTTCAAGTTATCTATCTTCTGACAGAAGAAATAGAAGTTTTAAAAATTGACGAGAGAATTGACGGCAAAGTCAAGGAAGCTATGGAACAGCATCAGCAGGAGTATTATCTGCGCGAAAAAATAAAAGTGGCGGAAGAAGAGCTTTCCAAGCTCACCGGTGAAGACGAGGAAATTGGCAGATATGTCAGCAAAATGGACAGTATGGATTTGCCCGAAGAGGTCAGAGAAAAGCTTTGGCACGAGCTGGATAGACTGAAAAAACTGCCCATGGCTACAGGGGAAACAGGAGTTATCCAGTCCTATATAGAAACGGTACTTTCTCTTCCCTGGAACAAATCGTTAAAAGTTAAAACAGATGTTAAAAAAGCCAAAAGAATTTTAGAAGCAGACCATTATGGTCTTGAAAAAGTGAAAGAACGCGTTATTGAACATTTGTCTGTTATGAAACTCACGGGGAAACCGCAAGGGTCGATACTTTGTCTGTACGGACCGCCGGGAACAGGTAAAACCTCGGTTGCCCGGTCAATAGCAAGAAGCATGGGCAGAGAATATGTCAGAGTATCTCTTGGCGGAGTACGTGACGAAGCAGACATAAGAGGTCACAGAAAAACATATATCGGTTCAATGCCGGGAAGAATTGTGGAAGCACTTAAAAAAGCAGGTTGCGACAATCCGATGATACTTTTGGATGAAATTGACAAAATGGGCGCAGACGGCAGAGGAAATCCTGCAGCTGCACTTCTTGAAGTTCTTGACAGTGAACAAAACCACGCTTTCAGAGACCATTATATAGAACTTCCTTTTGATATTTCGAAAGTTATGTTTATTACAACTGCAAACAGCCTTGACACAATTGACAGGGCGCTTCTTGACAGAATGGACATAATAAATCTTTCGGGATATCATTATGAAGAAAAGCTTAATATTGCAAAAAAATATCTTGTTGCAAAACAGTGTGAAAAACACGGCATCTTAAAAAAACAACTAAAAATTACAGACGGTGCAATAAAAGAAATAATCGACAGATACACAAGAGAAGCGGGTGTCCGCACTCTTGAGAGAAAAATTGCGACAATATGCAGGAAAACAGCAGTAGCTCTTGTGGAATCGCCTGAGAAAACTGTTAAAGTGGATGCCGCAAATGTCAAAGAATTTCTGGGGCCTGCAGTATATTCCGACCCGTCGGAAAAAGCTGCAAGAACGCCCGGCGTTGCAACAGGACTTGCCTGGACTGCAGTGGGCGGAGAAACGCTTACCATAGAAGTTAATGTGCTTGAAGGCAGCGGCGAACTTAAACTGACAGGCAATCTGGGCGATATAATGAAAGAGTCTGCCCAGGCGGCAATAAGCTATATAAGAAGCAGAGCGAAAATACTTGGTCTTGATGAAAACTTCCATAAAACAAAGGATATTCATATCCACGTGCCTGAGGGAGCAACTCCAAAAGACGGCCCCTCGGCAGGTATTACAATTGCATCGGCGGTTATCTCGGCGCTGACGGGAAAAGTTTTGCAGCCGCGGCTTGCAATGACCGGCGAGGTTACAATTCGCGGCAGAGTTCTTGCAATCGGCGGGCTTAAAGAAAAAAGTCTTGCGGCCCTGCGTTGCGGAATGGATATGGTTATAATTCCCGTGGACAACAAAAAAGATATTGAAGAACTGCCCGATGCTGTGAAAGAAAACATAAGTTTTATCTGTGTTGAAAATATGGACGAGGTATTAAAATATGCATTTAAAGAAACTGTTTTTGCCGGAAAAAACACAGAAAAACACAAAAAAATTGGTATGGATGTAGCATATATTCCGGGCAAGGAAGACACAATCAATAAATATATGAAATAAAAATGTTGACTTGTTACTCAATTTGGGGTATAATACTATAAGGTAGTTTGAGAGGAGTGTTTGTGTGAAAAACATTAAAAATAAAAATGCAATAACCGGTGAAGAACATTACACAAATCTTATGCTCATTGTTGTTGCCGAAGCTATGGTATTGCTCATAACTCAAATGCTTATATACAACGGTTTTAAGGTTGCAATGTTTATCGGTACCACAATGGATCTGATAGTTCCGATAATTCTTGCAGTGGCAGCAGTTGTTTTTGCAACGTCCGCAGCTTTGTATTTTTCCAAGAAAAAGGGTGCCATTATATCACTGGTGTTCAGCGGATATATAACGCTTCTGATGTGTGTTATCAGATATATTCCAAACGAGTTTTCCGAGTCGCTCGGACGTTATATTCCAAACTATTTAAAAGGCCAGAAGATTGGAATGGTTCTTTCTGTTATATATGTGATTGCGGGAATTGTATATTGCATAACAGCGGAAAAAAGGTGTAAAAAAAGTAAATAACAAATTGCCCGCAAGTTTTCTCTTGCGGGTTTTTACATAATCTGAGAGGTATTTTTATGTGGATTGCAGACGGTTGGAAAGATTTTGAAGTTATTGATACAGGCGGCGGCGAAAAGCTGGAACGGTGGGGAGATGTTATTCTCGCACGTCCAGACCCGCAGGTTATCTGGAATAATCCCGAAAAGGACAGGCTCTGGGAAAAGGCTCACGCAAAATACCACAGAAGCAGCCAGGGCGGCGGCGCGTGGAAAGTCAGCAAAAATATCCCCGACAAGTGGACTGTTTCATATAAGGACCTTAAATTTAATATCAAGACCATGGGATTCAAACACACAGGTCTTTTCCCTGAACAGGCAGTTAACTGGGATTTTGTTGCAAACAAGATAAAAGAGAGCAAAAGAGATGACATAAAAGTTCTTAATCTTTTTGCATATACAGGCGGCGCCACCGTTTCTGCAGCGGCAGCGGGAGCAGCCGAGGTTGTCCACGTGGATTCTTCAAAAGGAATGGTTGCCTGGGCAAAAGAAAATGTTGTTCTTTCCGGTCTTGAAGATAAATATATACGTTTTATTGTGGACGACGTTTTAAAATTTGTGGCAAGAGAAAAACGCCGCGGCAGAAAATATGATATAATCATTATGGACCCGCCATCATACGGAAGAGGCCCCATGGGCGAGGTGTGGAAACTTGAGGACGAGCTTTACGGACTGCTTGAACAGTGCAGCGAGCTTTTATATGAAAATTCGCTTGCTGTTGTTGTGAATTCTTACACAACAGGGCTTTCGCCGATAGTTGTTTCAAATATGATGAGTCTCACAATCAAAAAAATTTATGGCGGGCATACAACCGCAGAGGAGATTGGACTCCCCATCACCTCAAGCGGACTTGTGCTTCCCTGCGGGTCTACCGGCAGGTGGGAAAAATAGCAGACACGGGAAAGGTTTTGACATTAGCGTGATAGAAGTAAAAAATTTAAGCTATAGCTATGACGGCGAAAATTTAAAAATGGTTTTAAATGACCTGACGCTTGATATACCAAAAGGGCAGTTTGTTGCAGTTCTGGGACATAACGGCAGCGGTAAATCCACCTTTGCCAAACAACTCAGTGCCATCATAAATCCCTCGCAGGGGAAGGTTTTTGTGGACGGAGCAGACACGTCTGACGAGAAAAATCTGTGGGATATAAGAAAAAAGGTTGGTATGGTTTTTCAGAATCCCGACAACCAGATTGTCGCAACCGTTGTGGAAGAAGACGTTGCTTTCGGACCGGAAAACTTAGGAATAGCTCCTGAAGAAATCAGAAAAAGGGTTGATTTTGCTCTTAAAACTGTTGATATGGAAGAGTTTAAAAAGGAGCAGCCTCACCATTTGTCAGGTGGGCAGAAGCAGCGCATTTCCATTGCCGGGATTATCGCTATGATGCCTGGGTATATTGTGCTTGACGAACCGACAGCGATGCTCGACCCTAAAGGCAGAGCAGAGGTTATGCAGACCATTAAATATTTAAACAAAGAGCATGGTATAACAATTGTGCTCATAACTCATTATATGGAAGAAGCTGCGGAGGCTGACAGAGTTGTTGTGCTGGAAGAGGGAAAGGTTATAATTGATGATATTCCTTCCATGGCGTTTGCAAATGTTGCACTTTTAAAAAGTGTGGGACTTGACGTGCCGCAGGTGACAGACCTTATGTTCAGACTGAGACAGCATGGCGTTCATGTACGGTATGACATTCTGGATATTGACGGATGTGCAGAGGAGATAGTTAACAAGCTGAGGGAGCGGGGGTAATATGCAGATAAAAACAGAAAATCTGGGATATACGTATATGCCCGGTACTCCTTTTGAGAAAAAGGCACTTGAGGACATAAATATAGAAATAAACCAGGGTGAATTTGTTGGGCTTATCGGTCATACCGGAAGCGGAAAATCCACTCTTATACAGCATCTCAACGGGCTGATAAAACCAACCTCCGGCAAAGTGCTGGTGGACGGGAAAGATATAAACGATAAAGACACCAGTCTCAGACAACTGAGGTTTAAAATAGGTCTTGTTTTTCAGTATCCCGAATATCAGTTGTTTGATGAAACCATTATAGACGATATTGCTTTTGGCCCTAAAAATATGGGATATTCGGAAGAGGAAGCAAAAAAAATGGCAAGGGAGGCTATGGAGCTTGTCGGGCTTGATGCTTCTTTGGAGAATAAATCGCCGTTTGACATATCCGGTGGACAGAAAAGAAGAGTTGCCATTGCGGGCGTTCTTGCAATGAAACCGGAACTGCTTATACTTGACGAGCCGGCAGCCGGACTTGACCCGAAAGGAAGAAAAGAAATTCTGTCAAAGATAAAAGCTCTTCACAGGGAAAAAGGAATGAGCATACTTTTAGTGTCTCACAGTATGGAAGACATTGCGCAGATGGCAGACAGGGTTTTGGTTATAAAAAAAGGTAAAATTGTCCGTGAGGGAAATGTCAGCGAAATTTTTGGAATGGGAGAAAAGCTTAAGAGCTTCGGGCTTGACGTTCCGCAGATCACAAGACTTATAAAGAAGATAAACGAGGCAGGATATAATCTGCCGGAAGATATTTATACTGTTTCAAAAGCCGAAGAGGAAATTCTTAAACTGTTTGACAGCGAAAAATAGAGGTAGAAAATGTTAAAGGATATTACATTAGGTCAGTATTTGCCCGGGGAAACTCCCGTGCACAAAATGGACCCGAGAGTTAAAATTTTAATAGTAATTGCCTTTGTAATCATATTGTTTATGGTTAAAAATCCGATGGGGTATCTTGCTTTTGCACTTTTTGTTATTGGTGCTTGCATTGTGGCAAAAATACCTGTGAAAATGATGCTGAAAAGCCTTAAACCGCTTATCTTTTTCATTGTTTTTACTGCGCTTATAAATTTGTTTATGACAAAAGGAGAGGTTGTTTTTTCCTTTTACATATTTAAGATTACAAAAGAGGGAATAAAAATGGCGGCAGCTATGGCGCTGAGGCTTATTTTTCTTGTTTCGGGGACCTCGCTGCTCACGTATACCACGTCGCCCATTGTGCTTACTGACGGGATAGAAAGTCTGCTTATGCCATTTTCAAAAATCGGATTTCCCGCACATGAAATTGCAATGATGATGACAATAGCACTGAGGTTTATACCCACAATTATAGATGAGACAGATAAAATAATAAAAGCACAGTCTGCAAGAGGGTCGGACTTTGAAAGCGGCAATCTTTTAAGACGGGCAAAAGCACTTGTTCCGATACTTGTTCCGCTTTTTGTCAGCGCTTTCAGACGGGCGGACGACCTTGCCACCGCAATGGAATCAAGATGCTACCGCGGCGGCAACGGCAGAACAAAGCTTACGGCGCTGAAAATTACAGGGACAGACATTGTTGCTCTTTGCATTTGCACCGCGTTTTTTGCGGCAACTTTAATATTTGGCAGGTAGTATATGCGTAATATAATGCTCACTTTAAGCTATGACGGAAGCAATTATCACGGCTTTCAATTCCAGAAAAACGGAATTACAATTCAGGAAACTGTGGCAGCTGCAATAGAAAAGGTTTGCGGCGAAAAGGTGAATCTTATCGGCTGCAGCAGAACAGATGCAGGTGTTCACGCAGCGGAATATGTCTGCAATTTTCACACCGAAAGCACCGTTCCTGCCGACAAGTTTTCTTTTGCACTGAACGCCTTTTTGCCTGATGATGTGTCCTGCACCGGCTCAAAAGAGGTGGAGGAGAGCTTTCACGCAAGATATTCGGCAAAATCCAAGACATATATCTATCGTATATATAATGCACCTCATAAAAATGCGCTTGTCTGCAGATATGCCTGGCACTATCCGGTGAAACTGGATGTCAGCAAAATGAAACAGGCGGCAAAAGATATTGTCGGCACGCACGATTTTAAGTGTTTCATGGCAAGCGGCGGTCAGCAGAAAACTACAGTGAAAAATGTTTACTCGCTTGATATTTCCGAAAAAGATGACCTCATAGAAATAAGCATAAACGCCGACGGCTATTTGTATAATATGGTAAGAATTATTGCCGGGACTCTTGTATATGTCGGAACAGGCAAAATAGAAAGTGATAGGGTTTTAGATATAATAAAAAGCGGGGACAGAACACTTGCCGGTATAACGGCGCCGCCGGAGGGTTTGTGCCTTAAAAAAGTTTTTTATTGACAAAAAAAGTAAAAATGAGTATAATGATAATAACTTAATAATTTGCTATCTTCGGGGAGGGGTGAAATTCCCTGCCGGCGGTTAAAGTCCGCGAACTGCTTTTTGCAGCCGATTTGGTGAAATTCCAAAACCGACAGTAAAGTCTGGATGGGAGAAGAGGAGCGATGGCTTTGCCTTTTTTTGCTCTGTGTATCTGAAGATATGCAGAGTTTTTTATTTGGAGGAAAGTAAAATGAACACAAAAAAAATGATTACAATTGCAGTTCTTGCAGCAATAGCGGTGGTACTTGTAATGCTGGTGCATTTCCCGATTTTTCCGCCTGTGGCATTTCTGGAATATGACCCTGCAGACATTCCGCTTCTGATAGGAACGCTTGCCATGGGAGTTCCTGCAGGAATAATAATGACAGTGATAGCTTCACTTGTTCAAGGGTTTACGGTTTCTGCAGCCAGCGGGATATACGGAATAATAATGCATATAATTTCAACTTCCGTGCTCTGCTCCTCAATGGGAATAACAGTAAAGAAAACAAAAAGCATGTTGCTTGGTGCACTTGTCGGCACACTTGCTATGACCGCAGTGATGTGGGTGGCAAATCTTTTGATAACTCCTGTTTTTATGGGCGTGCCGGTTGATGCGGTAAAAGGACTTATGCCGTTTATATTGCTTTTCAACTGCATAAAAGCAGGTGTGAATTCTCTTGTGGCGATTGCAGTTTATAAAATTGTTTCAAAGGTTATATAAAAAAGCGGGACGGAAAATTCTTCCGTCCCGTTAAAATTTTTATGCTTCAAGGTCCATCATAGTTTTCCCTTCGCCCGCTACTTTTGCAAAATCGTTGTTAAATTCTTCGATGGCAAGAGAAGTAATCTGATGAGTTATAAGCTGCTCCAAAACATCAGGTGAAGCAGTTATTGAACCTATGCCATATTCGCAAAGGTCAAGAATTTGCTGGCTGTTTTTAAAACTTGCCGCAAGTACTTTGGTGGGCAGATTGTGACGAATGAGTATATCGTGGATGTTTTTTGCTACTTCAACGCCTGCAAAACCTATGTTATCAAGCCTGTTAACATACGGTGCAACAAATTTAGCACCTGCTTTTGCAGCCATAAACGCCTGCATCGGAGTATAAATAGCTGTTGCGGTGGTATTGATGCCCATTGCAGAAAGATTTTTCATAGCTTTTAGCCCTTCGGCAAAAACAGGGATTTTAATATATGTGCTGTCACCAAGCTGACGAAGAATAAACAAAGATTCGTTTATGATATCTTCAGCAGTGGTGGAAATTGTCTGAACGTGAAGCTGTGCGCCGGTAGGCAAAAGAGCTCTTATTTTTTTCAGCTGTTCGAGAGGATTGGCTCCCTCTTTTTTGAGAATTGAAGGATTTGTGGTTACGCCATCAACAGGTAAAAAGTCATATATCTTTTTAATTCCGTCAATATTGGCAGTATCTATCAGTGTAAGCACGATGGGTCATCCTTTCTGTAGTAAAGTTTTGTCTACAATAATAGTATAAAATCTTTCGTCAAAATAGTCAAGAAAAAAGAAAAATTTTATACAATATGACGAAAATATCTTTTAAGAAAGTTTAAACCGGGCTTTTTTTCGGCATTTTCACCTAACAGAATGTTGACATAAAATTATAAATAATATATAATCTAATTTGTAGTACAAATAAAGGATGGTGCTTTGAATTGGAAGAGAGGATTTATCTGTCATCCCCGCATATGGGCGGAAAAGAAATGGATTTTGTCAAAGAAGCGTTTGACACAAACTGGATTGCTCCGCTGGGCAAAAATGTTGACGAATTTGAAAAAGAGATGGCGGCATATATTGGAATATCTCATGCGGCGGCACTATCTTCCGGCACAAGCGGACTGCATCTTGCTTTAAAACTTGCAGGCGTTAGTCGCGGAGATATCGTTTTTTGTTCTTCTCTCACTTTCTCGGCTACTGCAAACCCCATAACTTATGAGGGCGCAGTTCCGGTGTTTATAGACAGTGAATGGGAAACATACAATATGGACCCGGAAGCACTTGAAATTGCGTTTAAAAAATATCCGGAAGCAAAAGCTGTTATGGTGGCAAACCTGTATGGCACCCCGGCAAAGCTTGATAAAATAAAGGAAATCTGCGACAGAAACGGTGCAGTGCTTATAGAAGATGCTGCAGAAAGTCTGGGCGCTACATATAAAGGAAAACAGACAGGCACTTTCGGTCAGCTTGGCGTAATAAGCTTTAACGGAAACAAAATAATTACAACATCGGGCGGGGGAATGCTTCTTTCAAACGATGAAGAAAAGATAAAAAAAGCAAGGTTTTGGGCAACACAGTCCAGAGAACCGGCAAGACATTATGAACACAAGGAAATAGGGTATAACTATCGTATGAGCAATGTTGTTGCGGGGATAGGCAGAGGCCAGCTTTTTGTGCTTGATGAAAGAATTTCAAAGAAAGCGGAAATTTATAATACATACAAAGAAGCTTTCGGTGATATAGAGGATATTGAAATGACGCCCTATCTTCCCGAAAGCAAGCCGAATTTCTGGCTTTCGACAATACTTTTAAAACCGGGAAGCAAAGTAAAACCGCTGGATATAATACTTGCCCTTGAAGAGCAGAACATAGAATCCAGACCAATCTGGAAGCCAATGCATCTGCAGCCGGTGTTTAAGAGCTGTGATTTTGTTTCGGCAGTTGTCGGAAAATCTGTGTCAGAACAGATATTCGACAGAGGCGTTTGTCTGCCGAGCGATACAAAGATGACGGCGGAACAGCAGAAAAAGGTTACAGACATTATAAAATCCTTGTTTTAACATATAAAAGCAGCCAAATTATGCAAAAAAATGCAAATTTGTGTTGCTTTTTTTGTTTTTTTATGCTATTATGATTGTATGTAACATGTTGCCATTGGCACTTGTTTATATGAAACGGTAAAAAAATACTAAGGAGGTTTTTTTGTGAACAAAAAAACAATTTTCAAATCAATCATTGTGCTTGCTTTGCTTGCAGTTGTTGTTTGTTGTTCGGTTATGGTTAAAACAACAGCAGAGATTGATTGTGCTACCTGTGGTGGCAGCGGCGAAAACTTTACTCTGGTATGTACATGTGAAGGCGATGCAGAATGCACTGCATGCGAAGGTGCAGGCGGGCTTGATCCTGTAGAATGTGCAGATTGCGGCGGCAAAGGAACAGTTCCTGCTGATAGCAACTACTATTCAACATTTGTTGCACTTCTTCCTCCGCTTGTAGCTATTGCTCTTGCTCTTATAACAAAAGAAGTTTATTCTTCTTTGTTTGTAGGAATTCTGCTTGGCGGTCTCTTTGTTTCAAACTTTAAACCGGTAGGAGCACTTGATGCTCTGTTAAACGACGGTATAATCTCGGCTATTTCCGGAACAGCAGGCATATTTATGTTCCTTGTTATTCTTGGTGTTATAGTTGCTCTTGTTAACAAAGCAGGCGGCAGCGCTGCTTTCGGCAGATGGGCAAAAGTACATATAAAAACAAGAGTTGGTGCAGCGCTTGCAACATTTGTTCTCGGTGTGCTTATATTCATCGACGACTATTTCAACTGTCTCACAGTGGGCAGCGTTATGAAACCTGTTACAGACAGCCACAAAATTTCCCGCGCAAAACTTGCATATCTTATAGATGCAACTGCAGCACCGATTTGTATGATTGCTCCGGTTTCTTCCTGGGCAGCGGCTGTTTCCCAGTTTGCTGAAGGCACAGGATATTCCGGTATCGAGCTTTTCATAAAAGCAATTCCCTACAATTTCTATTCACTTCTCACATTTGTGTTTATAATCGCTTTAACACTTATGAAATTTGATTACGGTCCGATGCGTCTGCATGAATATAATGCGCTTAACAATGACGACCTGTTCACAACAGGCGACAGAGTGGCTGAAGGGGACGAAGCGGAAGCTAACCAGAAAGGCAGAGTTATCGACCTTATTCTCCCTGTTATTGTACTGGTTGCAATATGTGTTATAGGTCTTCTCTATGTTGGCGGATACTTTGCAGGTGCAGATTTCATCACAGCATTCGGTGACACCGATGCAACAGTTGGTTTGCCTTGGGGGGCACTTGTTGCTCTTGTTTTCACTATTATCTATCTCATGGCAAGAAGAATTGTTACATTCAAAGAAGCTATGGAATGTATCCCGAAAGGCTTTATTGCAATGGTTCCCGCAATTTTAATTCTTACATTTGCTACAGCACTTAAGAACATGACAGGTCTTTTGGGCGCAGACATATTTGTAGGCGGTCTTATGGACTCTGCTGCAGCAGGTCTTGCAAACTTCCTGCCGGCAATCATATTCCTTGTTGCTTGTGTACTTGCTTTTGCAACAGGTACTTCATGGGGAACATTCGGAATACTCATTCCTATTGTTGCGGCTATCTTTGAGCCAACATCACCGTTTATGATAATCGGTATGTCAGCTTGTCTTGCAGGTGCGGTTTGCGGCGACCACTGCTCACCAATTTCCGACACAACAATTATGTCGTCTGCAGGTGCTTGCTCCAACCACCTCAACCACGTTTCAACACAGCTTCCATATGCTATAACAGTTGCAGCAATTTCATTTGTAATGTACGTAATTGCAGCGTTTGTAACAAATGCTTACATTCTTCTTGCAGTAGGTGCAGTTCTCACCGTTGCAACACTCTTTGTTATCAAAGCTGTTACAAAAAAATGTGAAGTAAAATAAGACATAAAAATTATTTCCGCACATCTCTTCTGAGGTGTGCGGAATTTTTTTGTAAAAAATACTTTAAAAAATTTGTAATATGTGTTAAGATGTAGATAGAGTTACCGAAAGGGATGATATCTATGAAAAAAATACTGGCCGTTATACTTTGTCTTATGTTGTGCGGATGCGGGGCAAACGACCCGGCTGCGCCTGCTATGACGCAACCCAAAAACGAGGAAATTACTCTGTCTGTCACAGCTGTGGGGGACAACCTCATTCATGCACCTATTTACAGAGAGGCGAATCGCAACACAGGCGGTGACGGATATGATTTCTCGCCTTCTTATGAGTATATTGCGCCCTACATAAATTCGGACATAAATATTATTAACCAGGAGACGCCTATAGGCGGTGCCGATATTGGTGTCAGCTCCTATCCGAGATTCAATTCTCCCTATGAGCTTGGCGAAAGTGTTGTTGCTATGGGGTTTAATGTTATAAACCATTCCAATAACCATTTTTACGACGCGGACACACCGGCAGTGCTAAACACAATGAATTTCTGGAAAGAGAAAAACATCCCGGTAATAGGCGTCTATGATGAAAGCATAAAATATGTCGAAAAAAACGGAATAACTGTCGGGCTTGCTGCATATTGCTATGGAACAAACCTTGCACTCCAGCAGCAAAGTCCATACAGAATGTCTTTTATGAAAGAGGACATTGTCCGGCAGGAACTTGCAGAGGCGAGAGAAAAGTGTGACCTGCTTATAGTGAGTTTCCATTGGGGTCAGGAATATATTATGACCCAGAATGCTGAGCAGGAGCAATATGCAAAAATTGCTGCAGAGGCAAATGCCGACCTTGTTATAGGCCATCACCCGCATGTAATTCAGCCGGTTAAGGAAATTGCCCGAGCAGACGGCAAAATGATGCCGGTGGCATATTCGCTTGGTAATTTCATTTCCTCCCAGGAACCGCCCAAAACTATGCTTGGCGGTATGATTAAAGCAACATTCAAAGGAAAACCCGGCGCTATGGAGCTTGAAAAAGTGGGGTTTGTTCCGCTTGTAACTCACTACACACCCGGCTATAAAACAACAAAAACTTATGTGTTCGACGACTATACCCACGAGCTTGCAGCCGGTCATGGAAGCGTGGGCTTTACCTACGAAGGCATAAAAGAAATGATAGATGAGACAATTGACGCAAAATATCTTACAGCAGGCAAAGAAATGATAAAATAAAAAACGGATGCAAATGCATCCGTTTTTTCAGTCAAGAAGTTTTTTTGATTTCATATATTCGGTAAGCTTTTCAAAGCTTTGTGCGCTTATATCATGTTCTATTTTACAACTGTCACTGTAGGCAGTTTCTTCGTCAACACCCAAGTGGATGAGCGCCTTGGCGATGACAAGATGGCGGTCGTACATACGACGGGCAATTTCAAAACCTTTGTCGGTCAGAGAAATTCCGCCGCCTTCGTCCACTGTGATGCATCCTGCTTCCCTCAACGATTTCATAGCAACCGAGACGCTTGGTTTTGTAAAAGAAAGCTCGCGGGCAATATCAATACTGCGGACATAACCGTTTTTATTTTTAAGCATTAAAATGGTTTCAAGATAGTTTTCTGCCGATTCTTTCATTTTCAAACTTACACATCTCCTTTCAATATCAAGTATATCACATAAAAAAACAAAAGTCAAAAATAATTATTACCTATAATTGTCACATAACTGTAACAAGGATTTTAAAAAAAGCTGTCGAAAATATATTATATGTGCAGTTTTATTATACAGGAGAAAAAGTTATGAAAATTAAATATATTTTTGCTCTTCTGCTTGCCGCTATACTTATGTCTTTTACGGCTATGGCAGAGGAGGAGTTTATGTTCAAAGTAGGCCTTTTTTACGGTAGCAGTGCAAAAGAGCAGATTGCAGTTTCATCCGAGGTGAGAATTGCCACAGAGCTTGACGAAGACCTGGGACAAAAGGTTGTTGCCTCTGTGTCTGAAGGCAATGTTGTTTTACATAACCCGGAAGGAGACACCCTGTTATATTCGGGGGAAAACGGAAATGAAATAAAAATTGTTGCGGACGATAAAATACTTGATATTGGCGGCAAAAAATATCGCGGGAATGTAATTTTAAAGCCCGAGGGAGACAAGCTCACCATTATAAACGAGGTGGGAGTTGACGACTATGTTAAAGGTGTTGTAGCCCGCGAAATGCCTTCAAGCTGGCATATTGAAGCACTTAAAGCACAGGCAGTTGCCGCAAGATGTTTCGGATTTACTGCTATGGGTAAACACGGTGATATGGGGTTTGATTTGTGTGACAATACAAACTGCCAGGTGTATGGCGGGGTAGCAGCTGAAACAGAAGCTACCAATCGTGCTGTTGAGGAAACAGCGGGTGTTGTGGTTACATATAACGGTAAAATAATAAACACCCTCTTCAGTTCTTCCAACGGAGGATATGTCGAGGCCTCTGAAAATGTATGGGGCGGAAGCTATCCATATTTTAAGACGTTCAAAGACGAATATGAAAAAACCGAAGAAATCTCCGGGGGAGTGTGGGAAGTGGAATTCACTCCCGAAGAAATCAAATCGGAGCTTTTGTTCAATCAGGTAGATATAGGCGATATTGTTGGTATGGAAGTTGTTAAAACATCTTCGTCCGGCAGGGTGCTGGAAGTTAAAATAACAGGCACAAAGGGCACAAAAAGCTATAAAAAGAGCTATGCAAGAACTTTTCTTAGTTTGAGAAGCCAGCTTTACACAATAACTCAGCCTACAGGCAGCAGCGTGTATGTCCTGGGTGAAAACGGAAAGGAAAAAGTAACGGGGAAATATTATGCACTTACCGCAGAAGGTCTTAAAGAGTTTTCTAACAGCTCGGGCAACGACAAATATATAATAAGCGGTCGCGGGTATGGTCACGGAGTAGGTATGAGCCAATGGGGTGCAAACCATATGAGCCAGCAGGGGCTTACTTATGAAGATATACTGACCTACTATTATAAAGAATGTACACTCACAGATTACAGTGAGATTATGTCGTAAAGTGAATTTAAAACTATCCAGTTCTGCGGAAAATCGCGCATTAAATCCCAGTAACCGATTCCCTGCAAACTGTAATCATTCACCAGCTTAAGTTTTGCCTGAATGCTTCGGGCATCTTCAAACCACACCTCGTGTGCTTTGCCGTCCTCTGCAACATAGGTAAACCAGGGAGACTGTGCGGTGGTGTCGTAGTTTATTTCAGCACCGAAATTGCGCGCAAGGTTTATGGCAGTTACGTTAGATATTGATGTTGCGGCAGTTACGCCTTTAACATAGGGAAGAGGCCAGTCATAGCCATAGGTGGGGATGCCTAAAAAAATTCTTTCGGGCGGAATTCTTGTAAGAGCATATTCTAAAACCCGGGTAACCGACGGAATGGGTGCCACCGCCTGGGGAGAACTGTATTTATAACCCCATTCATAAGTCATAAGAAAAGTGAAATTTGCAGCTTCCGACAAAAGGGCATAGTTATGCCCTTCATACAAAGTGCCGGGCTGAGTATCTGATACTTTTGGAGCAAGAGCTACCCATACAGGGTAGCCGTTTTCATTTAACAGAGTTTTTAAAGAAGATACAAACTCTGCATAAGGCGCTGCGTCCTCAGCAGAGATATATTCAAAGTCAATGTCCAGACCTTCATATCTTTTTGTCTGGATGTTTTTTAAAATAGCTTCTGAAATAAGGGCTTCCGACTCAGCGGAGGAAAGAAGGTCGCTTGCGTTTTTTGTGCTGAAATTTCCAGTTTCCGTTATGGTAGAAAGGTGCATAAGAGGAGAAACGTCATATTCTTTTGCAGTGGCGATAAGACGACTGTCATCAAGGTTGACAAGTCCGCCTGTCGGTGTTATACCGTACGTGAAAGGAGTAAGATAGGTAAGGTAGGGAAGTTCTGCCCGGACCAGCGAATCGGAAATGTAGGGGTAGGCATAGGCATTTACATACAAAGGACCAAGTTTTTGTCCCTCATAGCTTATCACAAGCGTTTGACCGGGATAGATGGACGGTCTGCCTAAAAGCTCGTAATTGTTACGGTAGAGTTGGTTTACTGTTATGCCATACTGCTCGGCAACAGAAAAAACAGAGTCTCCTGAAGAAACGGTATGAATCTGATTTGGAAACAAAATAACAAGCGACTGGCCGACAACCAGCGGTGTTGAAATGCTGTACCCGTTATCCCGCATCATACGTGCAGGGTTTACACCGTATATTTCTGAAATTGACGAAGGTGTTTCGCCCGATTTTACAACATGAATTTCCATAAGCCCTCCAAATATAAAATATAGTAATTTATATGAGAAAAAAGGCAG
The DNA here is from genome assembly GCA_045577655.1 of Clostridia bacterium. GTDB lineage: Bacteria > Bacillota > Clostridia > RUG12999 > RUG12999 > RGIG7450. The sequence goes on along the minus strand of JAZNIU010000029.1, from coordinate 19,326 downwards.
ATTATGAAAAAAATAAAACGGTTCCAAACGGAACCGTTTTATTTTAAACTTAAATTAGTTAGCTTCGGGAGCTCCTACAGGACAAACGCTTGCGCAAGAACCGCAATCGATACATTCGTCAGCGTTTATCACATATTTGTCATCACCTGCAGAAATACAGGAAACAGGACATTCGCCTTCACATGCTCCGCAGCTGATGCAGCTGTCGTTAATGATGTATGCCATTTTATATACACCTCCTTATATGCTTGAGGATATTATATCAAAAAGATAATACAATTTCAAGTCTTTTTTATCAAATTTAGTCAGATTCCAGTTGTTTAAGGGCTTCAAGGTCTGCATCGTCCTGTCTGTTTGATACATTCCGTAAAATCTTGACTTCCTCAACCGGATAGGATTTCAGTGCCGGAGAATCTGCAAATTTAACAGTTACACGTCTTTTTAATGTTTCAGAGTTTATAACTATGCCTTCTCCGTCAGGGGTTTTAACAGTTGCTCCCTGACCGGGCATACCGACATTCATTTCTTCGTAGGTGTCCTGTTCGTATTTGAGACAACACATCAGTCTACCGCAGGAACCGGAAATTTTTGTGGGGTTAAGAGAAAGACTCTGTTCTTTAGCCATTTTTATTGAAACGGGAATAAACTCGTCCAAAAAGCTGTGACAGCAAAGGTTTCTGCCGCACACGCCAAACCCGCCAAGCATTTTCGCTTCATCACGGACGCCAATCTGTCTGAGTTCTATTCTTGTGTGGAACACAGTCGCAAGGTCTTTTACAAGCTCGCGGAAATCAACCCTGCCGTCTGCGGTAAAATAAAAAAGCGCTTTTCCGCAATCAAATGTATATTCAACATCGACAAGTTTCATGTCAAGCCCGTGTTTTGCAATTTTTTCAAGAGCAATATCAAATGCTTCCTTGCATTTTTTTGCATTGTTTTTGTATGTGATTTCGTCATCCTTTGTAGCAAGGCGGATAACCGGTTTAAGCGGGGATGTAATGGAATCTTCCGGAACCTTTTTGTTTGCAATTGCAACAGTTCCGAATTCAACACCGCGTGCAGTTTCCACAATTACATGGTCGCCGCAGGAAAACTTGCCGCCTTCGGGAGAGAAATAATATATTTTACATACTTTTTTAAATCTGACACCAACTATTTCTACCAACCTAGTACCTCCCTGCTGCTTACTGCAAATGAGTTTATAAGAAGATTATAATTCACATTTGAAAGCAGCATTTTTTTCGTATTTATAACATTCTCCAAGAAAGACATACAGCCTTTAACAGTTGTTTTTGAAACATATTCTTCGAGCAAAGAGGAAAAATCTTTGTTGTTTATAACCGGCTCTGCACCGATGTTAAGCATAACAAGGTCGCGGGCGATGCTTTCAATAATATCAAATATTTCTTCCGCGTAATCTTTGTTTTGTTCCAGCATATTAACCAGTTCATAAATCATAGATTTATCGCCAAAAAGATGCTTGAAAGAAGAAAAAACAAGTTCTCTCAAATTATTAAAGCTGCTGTCCGAAGCATACAAAAATGCTTTTCCAAGGTTGCCGCCTGCATAGCTTATGGCAGCGGAACAATTCGTGGACAGACCATTTTTCTGGAGAAACCCATATATTTCATCGTAAGAATAGGGTTCAAAAGTCAATTTCATACTTCTTGAAAGAACAGTATCAAGAAAGAAATTGCTGTTTGTGGTAATAAGAACAAAAACAACATACGCAGGTGGCTCTTCAAGCATTTTGAGTAGAGCGTTCTGCGAAGACACATTCAGCTTTTCGCAATCGGGAATAATAATAACCTTTTTGTCAGCAGAATGAGGACGCAACGAAATGTTATCACACAGCGCCCTTATATTTTCCACAGAAATCTGTTGTTTTCCTTCAGAAGGAGCGAGCATTATAATATCCGGATGGTTGCCCGAAAGAGCCAGACGGCAACCGTCGCAGCTTCCGCAACCGTTTTTGTCCCGGCAAACAAGCTGCTGAGCAAATGCCCGGGCAAGTGTTTTTTTGCCCATGCCCGGTTCTCCTTCGAAAATATAGGCGTGGGAAACAGTCCCCGACTCAATTGCATTTGAAAGAAGACTGATAATTTTTTTTTGCCCTGTAACAGAGCCAAATCCGCAAGTCATTTATTATAACTTTTTAAACTGGTCAACATCCAGGGTAAATACAGTTGCTCCGCCTACCTCAATTTCTATCGGATAGGGAGTAACACCGCCAAAGGGAGCCTGGTTTGTTGTTATCTGTTTGCGGGTGCTGCAAGTGGATTTAATAATAGAAAACACCTCTTCAACCTTGTCTTCCTCAACACCGATAATAACTGTTGTATTGCCTGCACGGAGAAAACCGCCGGTTGTTGCAAGACGTGTAACGCTGAATTTGTTTTTGGTAAGAACAGAAATGAGTTCACCTGAATCGTCAGAACTTACAATTGCCATTATTAATTTCATAGTATTACCTCCACATTATTTTCATCAAATTACCTATAATTATTTTAGCATATTTCCAAACTAATGTCAATTATTTAGCAGAGAAACCGCCGTATAGTATTGTTTGTCAACTTCCGTCTCAATATCCTTGGTCCTATTATCAAGTTCAACCTGAGTCATAATATCAAGGTTGCCGGTAGGAGCAATGCCAAACTTTTCCTGGAAAAGCTTGACTGCCGTTTTTGTGTCTTCATCAAAAACGCCGTCCACATCGCCCGGGTAGATGGACAGAAGCTTAAGCCGAAGCTCTGCAGCTTCTATTTCTTCGGGAGATGAGTTTTCGTTTATTAGAGACGAAAACTGCATTGGAAGAATATAAGGGTTGTAGCAAAGGGGCTGACTGTAATTTGTTACATAATAGTCGGGAACAACACCCACCTTGTCAACCACGTTGCCTTTTGCCGAATGATAGAGCGCAACGGTAAGCTTTATAGCACCACCGGTTATTACGCGTTGAATAATCTGCATACTGCCTTTTCCAAAAGTGGTTTTGCCAACAATTTTAGCAACTTTGGCATCTTGCATGGAAGCAGAAAAAGCTTCTGCGGCACTTGCACTGTTTTCGTTCGCAAGAATTACAATCTTATATTTGCCGGCACTGTTTTTATTGTTTTTGTAAGTAACATTTTGTGCTTCGTTTTTATAATGTATGTGGAGAATATCCCCTTTAGGCATAAAAAGCCGCAAAGTATCAAGAAGAGAGTTAAGCTCGCCGCCCGGGTTGTCGCGGACATCGATTATAAGGTTTTCGATCTTCTTTTTGTCAAAATCCTTTAATGCATCAGCAACATCTCCCGGTGTGGTGGTTGCAAAGCTTGCTATTCTGATATAGCCGATATTTTCGTCTGTTATTCCATAGGATATGGTTGGCTGTTCAACGATTGAACGTGTGATTGTGAAAGAAATGGTATCTGCACCGCGAAGAACACCTATTGTAACTTCTGTTCCAACGTCGCCAACAATAAGAGCGCGGATATATTCAACTGATTTGCCGATGACAATTTCTTCGCCGACGCTGATGATTTTGTCCCCGGCTTTAACACCGGCGGCTTCTGCACCCGAACCGCTTATTGGGGAAACAACGACAATATATTCGCCTCTTTGTTCAATTGTAACACCAATGCCTGCAAAGGTGCCGGACAGACTGTCCTGCCATGCCGAATATTCATCTTTTGAGAAATATGTGGAATAATGGTCCAACTGGTCTGTCATTCCTTCTATTGCGGAAGCAAGAAGGTCGGGGTTTTCTTTCAGAACTTTTTCCAGCGCTGCTTTATAGAGCACGTCGCTTGTAGTACCGAATTTATAATACTGTTCTATAAACTCTTCCACGCTTGTGATATAGCGGGCAGACAAATTTCCCGAAACAGAGGTTACTGTTTTCTCACCTTCCGCCGCTACGGGAAGAACAATAAAAGCACATATAAGCAAAATAGAAATTATTTTTTTCATCTTGGAAATCCTTTCTGTGCAATGCGCAGCATTATTCAATTATTATCGAGAAAACACGGTAGAGCCCGCCCTCGCGGTCATAATTTGCATAAACTACACATTGAGCATCAAAATAATTATATTTAAGTTGTTGTTTGTCAATCTTTTTTGTCTTATGATAAGCTTTAAAATCGTCGGTCAGATAAAATGTTTTATAACTGTCAAAAGAAAAGCTTTGTTTGCCAAATGTTTTAAGGTTGTCAAGAGTAATGGTGTTATTTGTGTTATCGTACAGATATAGTGTTCCCGAATAGGAAAGGGGAGCGGGAATATATTCCTCGGCAAGGTCGGTCGATAAAACTTTTATAAACAACACCCTGTCATTTCTGGTATATACTTTTATTTGGTCGCCTGTTCTCAAAACACCTGATATGTCAGCCTGCCCTTTGCCAAAAACCACAATTTCGTTTGACAAATCGCCAAAGGGGTCGCCTTTTTTGCCGAAAGCGAAAAGGGTGCCGGAAGCTGACGGGGAAGAATATTTAATTGTTCTTTCATAATCTTCCTGCGTATAGGTTGTTGAAATACTGTCTATGGTGCCCTGCCCGGTTGTTATTTCAAAGTGGGGCAGAATTAAAGACTCAAATTTTTCAAGAACAATGCAGATATCTTCTTTGGATATAAACCGCCACGGAGCAAAATAATCTACATCCTCGCTGGAAAAAATCTTTTTATGGTAGAGCGCTGAATAGAAAGATATGTATTCCGGGTCGATATATGTGTCGCCGGGCAGTTTTTCTGTCGTCGGTTCAATGCCGTGGGCAAGAGCCATCCATTTCACAAAATTCTGTGCGGAAACGGAAGCGGAACGGTGAATGTCGGAAGGGTAAACGGAATAAGCCTGTATAAATTCGTTTCGGCTTATAAGCCCCTCTTCAAGAGCAAGGATGAAATAACCGTCCGCCCAGGACAAACTGTCATATTCGCCAAGTCCTGCTTTTGCTCGGGCGCCAACGTCATGTGACAAACGTGTGGCAAGATCTTCTTTTCCGCAACTGCCAAAAATTATTTTAAGAGCAATAGCGTTGGAAACAGGCTGTTCGGGCAAGAACATTCCCTCTCTGGGAGGAGACATAATGCCAAGAGCAACCAAAAGCTGAGCAGTCACTCGGTTTTCTCCCGGCGGAACATCGCCGAAAGATGTGACAGATAAAAGATTTTGGGAATTGCCGCTTGATACAAGCACTGTTTCGGAAGCCTGTGCGGTAAATCCGAAAATCATTATAAACAATAAAAATAAAACAAAACGTTTAATGGTACTCACCTACTTGGGAAATTACATTTTTTCAGGAGCAGAAACTCCGAGGAGAGAAAGAGCAAGAGACAGTGTCTGTTTGACTGTCTGTGTGAGCTTCAGCCTTGCCTGCATAAGCTTTTTGTCGTCGATCATAACGTGACAGGCATTATAGAAGGTGTGGAATGCCGAAGCAAGCTCGCAGGTGTATCTTGTAAGTCTTGTCGGGTCGAAAGTTTCAGCTGCCAGACGGATTTCTTCCGGATACATAGCAAGTGTCTGCATGAGAGATATTTCCTCGCCAGTGCTGAGCAGAGAAAAATCTATGTTGTCGCAGGAGTCAGGAGTAACACCGTCATCCCGTAATCTGCGTAAGATACTGCATATTCTTGCATGCGCATACTGCACATAGAAAACAGGATTGTCGCTTGACTGTTCTGTTGCAAGGTCAAGGTCAAAGTCAAAATGACTGTCTGCTGCACGGAGGTTGAAGAAAAATCTTGTAGCATCCACGCCGATATCCTCAAGAAGGTCAGACAGTGTTATCATTTCTCCGGTACGTTTTGACATTTTAACAGGTTTGCCTTCTTTTACAAGGCGTACAAGCTGCATTAAAATTACATCAAGCTTGTCCGGACAAACCCCGATAGCCGCCATAGCCGCTTTCATACGGGCAACGTGACCGTGATGGTCTGCGCCCCAGATGTTTATTACCTTGTCAAATCCTCTTACCAGGAATTTGTTGCGGTGGTATGCAATATCTACTGCAAAATATGTCGGAAATCCGTTTTCGCGGATTAAAACGTCGTCTTTGTCAAGACCAAAATCGGTAGATTTAAGCCACAGAGCGCCATCCTTTTCATAGGTGTGGCCCTTTTCTTTTAAAAGCTCAATGGTTTTTTCAACATCGCCGCTTTCATAAAGCGAGGTTTCCCTGAACCATACATCATAGTTTATGCCATAGTTTTTAAGACCGGTTTCAAGGCCTGCGATGTTTTTCTCCATAGCATAAGCAGTGAAAACCTTTTTGCGTTCTTCTGACGGAACATCAACATAAGACTTGTCCTGCTGAGCTATAAAGTTTTTCATGTGAGTGATAATGTCCATGCCGTGATATCCGTCTTCCGGGAATTCCACGGCATCTTCACCCAATACAAGCTGCAGATATCTTGCTTCAAGGGACTTGCCCAGCTTTTCAATCTGTGCACCGGCATCGTTGAGATAAAATTCTCTTGTAACGTCATAACCGCAAACATCAAGCACTGCGGCAAGACTGTCACCCAGTGCACCGCCGCGGGCATTTCCCATATGCATGGGACCTGTCGGGTTTGCGCTGACAAATTCTATCATAATTTTTTTGCCGTCACCCACATTTTGTTTGCCGTAAGCGTCGCCCATTTTTTCTGCAAGGCAAACAGCGTCATAGAGGTAATCGTTTTTAAGAGTGAAATTGATAAATCCCGGGCCGGCAAGCTCTGCTTTTTCAATATATGTTCCGCTAAAATCCATGCGGTTTATTATTTCAGCGGCAATATCTCTCGGCGCAAGCTTTGCGGGTCTTGCAAGAAGCATTGCGGCATTAACCGCAAAATCACCGTGAGCCTTTTCTCTTGGTTTTTCAATTACAAAATCGGGACAGGTAGTTTCAATACCCTTGTCGGTAATAAAACTGTTTATTGCTTTTTCTGTAACCTGTCTTATTTCAGATGTCGCTTTAATGATTACGTTGTCCATTTTTTATTTTATCCTTTCGCGTGGTGTATATTTTAGTGTAAAAACATTTTCAGAATATTCGCCGCCAAAATCAAGGCTGTAGCTGATAACAATTTCGCCGCTGTCTGCGAGAAGCGAAGCGTTGATTTTTTTGGTGTTTATGGTTAAAGGGAAAGAGCCGTAGGGGGTGGAATAGTTGCCCGAAAAAGTTTTCCCGGACGAGAAAACCATCAGAGAATTTATTCCGCCACTGCGGGAAAGTTCAACCCGGTCCTCTTTTATTTTGACGACCGAAAGAGTGCAGGAAAGTCCCGAAGAGTCGTCTTCTTTGTAGGACAAACACACAAGACCGTCTTTTGAAAAAAGGGTTCCCGAAAATTTTTGGGACATTTTTTCGATAGGGTCTCCCGCGCATCGTCTTTCCGAGTTTATTTCAATATTTACAAATTTTTTCATGGAAAAATCCCTCTGCAGAGTCAGAAATTTTCAATATCGATTTTGGCAACCTTTCCGCAAATTTCACGGCAAAGGAACATGCCGCCCAGCTTTTCAAAAGTTTCGGGCGAATCGCTGACATAAAAACTATAGTTTGCTTGGGCCGAGTTGCCGCAGAGATTCTCTTCTTTTAAAAACTCTTTGAGGTAAAGGGCAGTTTCAAGACCCGGGTCTATAAGAGTAACATCAGGGCCCATAATATCGGCAATAAGCTCTCTTATAAGAGGATAGTGTGTACATCCCATAATGAGAGTGTCCACATTATGAGATTTTATCTCTTCAAGATATTCCTCGGCAATAATTCTTGTTGCCTCGTGGTTTATAAATCCGTTTTCGACAAGCGGAACAAAAAGCGGACAGGCTTTTGAAACAACAAATACATCCTCTTTTATAAGCCGTATTTCCTGTTCATATTTTCCGGAGAAAACAGTGCCGCTGGTGCCTATTATGCCAATTCGATTTGACTTGGTTGCCTTTGCGGCGGCCAGAGAGGCAGGTTTTACAACCCCTGTGATTGGCAAGTCAAAACTGTTTTTCAGATGATCGATTGCGATTGAACTTACGGTTCCGCAGGCAATGACGACAGCTTTGATATCAAGGCTTTTGAGAAAGTTTACGTCATCCACAGAGTATTTTATTATTGTTTCGGGAGAACGGGTGCCGTAGGGGACTCTGCCGGTGTCTCCGAAATATACAACGTTTTCGTTTGGAAGAGTTTTCATAACCTCTTTAACGCAGGTGAGCCCGCCGAGGCCTGAATCAAAAATTCCGATTGGTCTGTTATCCAAATATAACACCTCTTAAAAATTTACTATATTCCTTCTGGCGCTGACGCTTGCAACAAGCCCGATTGCTATCATATTGGTGACCAGAGAGGAACCGCCATAGCTGAGGAAGGGAAGGGGAATGCCGGTAACCGGCATAACGCCTATACACATACCAATATTTTCAAATATCTGGAAAAGGAACATTGAACCTATACCTATGCACAGATATTTTCCATAATCTGTTCTTGCATCTTTTGCAGTTAAGTAACATTTCACAACCAATGCAAAAAGAAGAGTTATTGTTAAAAGTGCGCCCACAAAACCAACCTCTTCTCCTATTACACCAAAAATAAAGTCGGTATGTTTTGCTGGAAGAAGACCAAGCTGGGTCTGGGTGCCCGAGTAGATGCCGTTTCCTAAAAATTCTCCGCTACCCACCGCTATTTTGGATTGCATAACCTGATAGCCTGCGCCGGCAGGGTCACGCCCGGGATTTAAAAAGGATAAAATTCGTTCCTGCTGGAAAGGTTTTAACACAAAGAACCATGCAATCGGCAAAAACGCTACAAATGCACCCGCAAAGGAAAGAAGTAGCTTATAATTTATTCCTGCTGCAAAAATCATACAGATAAACATGAAAATATAAACCATCGCTGTGCCGTAATCGGGCTGCAGAAGAACGAGGCCTATAAGCACGCTGGCGTGAATCAAAAGTCCGATAAAAGGCATGGGACGATTGATGGAATTGTCCGAAGATTCAAGGTGACGGGCAAAAGTAATCGCAAACCCTATTTTAACAAACTCTGAGGGCTGTACGCCGATGCCGCCAAATCTTATCCAACCTTTTGTGCCTGAACTTTCTGTCCCGAAAGCAAGAACGAACACCAGCATCATTATGTTGAAAAAGTACCACAGGGCTGGTTTCTCTTTGAAACGTTCGTAGTCCAGAGAAAGCATGAGAACAAAACAGCAGATGCCGATTATGAAAGCTGCTGATTGAACGATAACAAAACGTGAGCCAGAGGGCATTGCTTTTGTTGCGCTTGAAATCATAACAATTCCGAAAATTGCCAGAATTGCGGGGAGAAATATAAACGATTTGTCAGTTGATGACAACAGTTTTTTTATGTTGTTTAACAATTAAAAATATCCCTCCCTCGTCTAGAATATAAAAATATATTATATATTATAACATAAATAGTACGAAAAGTCAAAAAAAATATGAAATAAATATTGACAAAACGAAAAAGATGGTTTATGATATAAATGAACATTATTTTGTTAATTTGTAACAAAGGAGACCCGGATTATAACATTGCAGGGGAGAAATGGATATGCAGAGAAGAATAGATGCGGTTAATGCCTATATTCAGGAGAATGACGAGGTTACCCTTGCCGAGCTTTCTGCTTTTTTGCCGGATGTTTCCACTATGACCTTAAGAAGGGACCTTGAACAGCTTGAGCAGGCGGGCGAAATCATCCGCATAAGAGGCGGCGCAAGGTCGATAAAATCTCTGTCAAAAAGAATGATAAGAGAAGAAAACTATACAAGGCGTATGCAGGAAAATCCTGAAGGTAAAATTCTTATAGGTAAGAAAGCTGCAAAGCTTCTGACCGAAAATGAAAATATCTATATAGATTCCGGAACGACGGCTATGTGTCTGGCGGAAAGCATGCCGGACATTTCTTTGTCTGTGCTTACGGGAGCTCCGAATGTTGCAATTGAGCTTACAAGACGTAAGAAAATGGAAATTACCATGATTGGCGGCAATCTTTCCAGAGAAAACTTTTCGGTGTCCGGAATCCGCAGCGTTGAGTTTGTGAAAAACACAAATATACATACGGCGTTTATGTCAACCAGCGGATATGCTCAGGACAGCGGGTTTACTTCCGGCAGTCTTAATGAGTGCGAGATGAAAAAAGCCGTTATAAGCAAGGCGAAAAGGGTTGTTCTTATGATGGACAATACCAAGATTGACAAAACGCATATGTTTACTTTTGCAGGGCTTGACGACATTGATGTTATTGTGTCGGATGCATCCCTTCCGATTCACATTGTCAAAGCGGCAAAAGAAAAAGGTATAAAAATAATTTAGTAGAAAGGCGAAAAATATGAAAACTACAGCAGTAAGAATTTACGGAGAAAAAGATTTAAGACTTGAAACATTTGAGCTTCCGCAGATTAAAGAGGACGAAATACTTGTTAAAATTGTTTCCGACAGTATTTGCATGTCTTCATACAAAGCGGCTATACAGGGCGGAAAACACAAAAGAGTTCCCGACAATGTTGCAGAAAACCCGGTAATCATCGGTCACGAATTCTGCGGCGAAATTGTTGAAGTCGGTTCAAAATGGCAGAAAGACTGGAAACCGGGCGATAAATTCACTATGCAGACAGCGCTGAATTACAAAGGCAGTCTTGATGCACCGGGATATTCTTTTAATTATGTTGGCGGAGATGCTACATACGCGGTTGTTCCTTTTATGGTTATGGAACAAGATTGTCTTATAAGATATAACGGCGATGCTTTCTTCTACGGTTCTCTTTCAGAACCCATGAGCTGTATAGTTGGCGGTTTCCATGCAAACTACCACACCAAAGCAGGAAGCTATGTTCATGAAATGGAAATAGTAGAAGGCGGAAAATGTGCTATCCTTGCAGGAGTTGGTCCTATGGGGCTTGGTGCGATTGACTATGCAATTCATGCCGACAGAAAACCGTCACTTCTTGTTGTAACAGATATTGACGATGCAAGACTTGAAAGAGCGGCTTCTCTTCTTTCTGTTGAAGAAGCTAAGAAAAACGGTGTTGAACTTAAATATGTAAATACAGCAAAAGTTGAAAACCCTGTTGAATATTTAAAAGAACTTTCGGGCGGCACAGGTTATGATGACGTGTTTGTTTTTGCTCCCGTAAAACCTGTTGTTGAGCAGGGCGATGCAATCTTGGGAAAAGACGGCTGTCTTAACTTCTTTGCAGGCCCCACAAATCCTGAATTCAAAGCAGAATTTAATTTCTATAATGTACACTACGCTTCAACTCATATCGTTGGCACAAGCGGAGGTAACACAGCAGATATGAGAGAGTCCATCGCTCTTATGGAACAGGGCAGAATCAATCCGGCTGCTATGATTACTCACGTGGGCGGTATCACAAGTGCTATAGAAACAACACTTAACCTTCCCAATATACCGGGAGGCAAAAAGCTTGTTTATACACACAAGGATATGCCGATGGTTGCAATTGCTGATTTTGCAGAGCTTGGCAAAACAGACAAGTTCTATGCAGACCTTGCGGAAATTGTTGCCAAAGCAAACGGCCTCTGGTGTAAAGAAGCAGAAGATTATGTGCTTAAAAATGCAAAAGATATAGAAGAGGTGTAAAAATGGGCTTTTACGAAGGATTTGACAAGGAAAGAGCGGCATATATTGCTCCGGCAATAAGAATGTTGCTTGGCAAAAGCGGTTATAGCATAAAAACGCTTGCGGCAGAAAAAAATTATGATTTAACCGGCAAAAAAGCGGTGACTGTTAAAAAATATGAAGATATTGAAGAGCAGTATGGTGCACTCCAAAAAGCCATAAATGAGTATAATGATAAAAATGGTGAAATGCCGGTATATGTGGCAATAGAAGATTTTGCAACTTTTGCAGCGGGTGCAAGTAAAAAAGAGGCAAACGCAAATGCTGACAAACTGCTTGGCGGCAAAGGCGAGTTTGCTCCCGCAACCTGCTATGAAAGAATTGCCGACAAAATTATTATAGTAACAGGCAGTGCACAGGGGTTCGGTCAGGGGATTGCCGAAGAGCTTTTAAAAGCCGGCGGTTGTGTTGTAATAGCTGACCTTAACTTTGAACTTGCGGAAAAAAACTGTGCAGAGCTTGCAAAAACCTACGGCGAAAGAATTATGCCCTGCAAGGTTGATGTTACAAGCGAAGAATCCACCAAAGAGATGGTAATTGATACTGTTCTTGAATTTGGCGGACTTGATACATATGTTAACAATGCAGGTATTGCAAAAGCAGGAAATCTTGAGGAAATGACTCTTCAGACTCTTGAATTTACAAACAAAGTTAACTACAATGCATATTTCCTCGGTTCAAAATATGCAAGCCGTATAATGAAAATACAGCACAGATTTAACAAAAACTACTATGCAGACATTGTTCAGGTAAACTCAAAGTCGGGTCTTGCAGGCAGCAACAAAAACTTTGCTTATGCCGGCAGTAAATTCGGCAGCATAGGACTCACCCAGAGCTTTGCACTTGAACTTGTTGAATATAATATAAAGGTAAATTCAGTTTGTCCCGGAAACTATTTTGAAGGTCCGTTATGGTCAGACCCTGAAAAAGGACTTTTTGTTCAGTATCTTAATGCGGGCAAAATCCCGGGCGCAAAAACAGTTGCAGACGTTAAAAAGGCGTATGAATCTAAGGTTCCCATGAACAGAGGATGCTGGCCGGAAGACGTTGCAAAAGCTATTTTATATTGTATGGAACAAAAATATGAAACCGGCCAGGCAATACCTGTTACCGGCGGACAAATAATGCTTAAATAACATTAAGGAGGATATATTCATGGCAACAGCAATTCTTATGCCAAAGCAAGGACAGTCAGTTGAAAGCTGTATCATTGCAAAATGGCACAAAAAAGAAGGAGACAGTGTAGCAGTAGGCGATGTTTTATTTACATATGAAACAGACAAAGCTACATTTGACGAAGAAGCAAAAGAAGCAGGCGTTATGCTTGGCATCTTTTTCGAAGAAGGTGACGACATTCCTTGTCTCACGCCTGTTTGTGCAATAGGAAACGCAGGCGAAGATATTTCAGCGCTTAAACCCGCTGCTGAAGAAGAAGCTCCTGCTGAAGAAGCAGCACCGGTGAAAGAAGAAGCTCCCATAGTGGCAGCAGCTCCCGCACCTGTGAAAAAAGAAGCTTCCGATAATGTGTTCATTTCTCCCAGAGCAAAAGCTCTTGCTGAAAAACACAATGTTGATTTCCACTATGCAACAGCAACAGGCCCTAATGGCAGAGTAATCGAAAGAGACGTTCAGGCTATGATAGATGCAGGTCTTATGACAACACCTGCAGCAAGCGGTGCATTCAGCGCAGACATTCAGGGTACAGGCATCGGCGGAAGAATTTCCGTTAACGACCTTGGTGCAGCTCCTGTGGCAGCAGCGTTAGGTGCAGCTCCGGTCGCTGACTTTGAAGAGGTTAAAACACCTAACATCCGTAAGGTTATTGCAAAAACAATGCATGCATCTCTTTCCGAAATGGCTCAGCTCACACTCAATGCTTCATTTGATGCTACAGAAATTATGGCATACAGAAGCAAAGTTAAAGCAAGCATGGGAAAAATGGGTCTTGCAAACATCACACTTAACGACCTCGTTATGTTTGCTGTTGCAAAAACTCTTCCTAATCATAAAGATTGTAACGCACACTACCTTGGCGACACAATTAAATTCTTCAACAACGTACATCTCGGTATGGCTGTTGATACGCCAAGAGGACTTCTTGTTCCCACAATATTTAATGCAAACAACAAATCTCTCAACGAGATTGCTGCAGAAGCTAAAGACCTTGCTGGCAAATGCAAAGAAGGAACAGTTTCTCCCGACCAGCTTACAGGCGGCAGCTTCACAGTTACAAACCTCGGAAGCATGGGCATAGAAAGTTTCACACCGGTTATCAATCCTCCACAGACATGTATTTTAGGTGTTTGCGCAATTGAAACAAAGGTTAAAAATGTTGGTGGCGAATATAAATATTATCCTGCAATGGGACTTTCACTTACATTTGACCACAGAGCACTTGACGGTTCTCCGGCAGCAAGATTCTTAAAAGAACTTTGCAACAACCTGGAAAACTTCTCAGTTCTTCTCGCGAAGTAATAGGAGGAAAAACAGATGTTATATGATTTAATAGTACTCGGCGGCGGCCCGGGTGGATATCTTGCCGCAGAAAGAGCCGGCCATGCAGGTCTGAAAACTCTTCTTATAGAAAAAAGAGCTGTTGGTGGTGTTTGCCTTAACGAAGGTTGTGTGCCTTCAAAAGCACTTTTGTACAGCGCAAAGGTTTATGACTATGCAAAACACGGCGAACATTATGGCGTAACAGCTGAAAATGTTAAATTTGACCATGCATTTGCCATGAAGAGAAAAGACAAAGTTGTTTCCACGCTTGTTGGCGGAATCAAAATGGGTCTTAAAGCAAACAAAGTAACACTCGTAGAGGGCGAAGGTATGATTATGGGCAGAGATGCCGAAGGCTTCATCCTCAAAGTTGACAATGAGGAATATAAAGGTGCAAAACTTCTTATAGCAACTGGTTCAATGCCTGTTGTACCCCCGATTCCGGGCGTTAAAGAAGGTATTGAAAGCGGAATGGTTATGACCAACCGTGAAATCCTTTCAATTCCTGCAATTCCCGAAAACCTCGTTATCGTAGGCGGCGGTGTTATCGGACTTGAGATGGCTTCCTATTTCAATTCAGTTGGCAGCAAGGTAACAGTTATCGAAATGCTTCCCAAAATTGCGGGTGCAACAGATGCTGAAATCTCAAATATCCTGCTTAAGAGCTACCAGGAAAAAGGTGTTGAATTCAAACTTGGCTGCAAAGTTGTTGAAGTAACAAAAGACAGTGTTAAATATGAACAGGACGGCAAAACTGTTAGCGTAAAAGCAGACAAAGTTCTTCTTTCCATCGGCAGACGTCCGGTAACTCAGGGTATAGGCCTTGAAAATATCGGCGTTGCAACCGAAAGAGGCGCAATTGTTACTGACAGATACAGCAAAACAAATGTTGCAGGCGTTTACGCAGCAGGCGACGTTAACGGCAGAATGATGCTTGCACACGTTGCTTACCGTGAAGCTGAAGTTGCAATCAACAACATTCTCGGCAAAAAAGATATTATGAGATATGATGCAGTTCCTTCTGTTATCTACACAAACCCTGAAGTAGGATGTGTTGGTGAAACTGAAGAAAGTGCAAAAGCAAAAGGCATTGATGTTGAAGTTGCTAACATCACAATGAACTATTCGGGCAGATATGTTGCAGAAAACGAAGGCGGCAAAGGCATCTGCAAGGTTATAGTTGACAAAAAACATAAACGCCTCATTGGTGCACATATGATTGGTAACTATGCTTCCGAAATTATCTTCGGCGCAGGTATTATGATTGAAACCGAAATGAGAGTTGATGACATTAAAGAAATTATATTCCCTCATCCGACAGTATGTGAAATACTTCGTGAGGCTATATTTCAACTTTAAAGAATAATAAAAAAGGAGATAAAGATCATGCCAAAATGTCAATTTATGGATCCTAATGAGCTTAGAAAACCAGGGTTTGTGGAACTTTCCAACATTCCGGTAAACCAGTACAAAAAAACAATAGCTCAGGAAAAGAAAAACTTTAAAAACGAAGATTTTGTTCGTATCTATCGTGATATGAGAATCATTCGTGAGTTCGAAACAATGCTTTACCTCATCAAAACACAGGGTGAGTACAACGGCGTTGCTTACAACAATCCGGGCCCTGCCCACCTTTCAATGGGTCAGGAAGCTTCCAGTGTCGGACAGGCATATCTGCTTGACACAGACGACTATATCTTCGGTTCACACAGAAGCCACGGCGAAATTCTCGCAAAAGGTCTTTCTGCAATTGAAAAATTAGACGACAAAGAGCTCTACAGCATCATGGAAAACTTCCTTGACGGACGTACTCTTAAAGTTGTTGAAAAAGGTCAGAAATCTGTTAAAGAACTTGCTATCGACTTCCTGGTATATGGTGCACTTGCTGAAATATTTGCAAGAGAAACCGGCTTCCACAAAGGTCTCGGCGGTTCAATGCACGCTTTCTTCCTTCCTTTCGGTATTTACCCCAACAATGCTATCGTTGGTGGTAGTGCAACAATTGCTATGGGTGCAGCTCTCTTTAAGAAAGTTAACGAAAAGAAAGGTATCGTAATTTCCAACATCGGTGACGGTTCCATGGCTCGTGGTCCTGTTTGGGAAGCTCTTAACTTCGGCAGCATGGATCAGTTCAAACAGCTCTGGGATGAAGCTCACAGAGGCGGTCTCCCGATTATATTCAACTTCTTCAACAACCTCTACGGCATGGGTGGCCAGACTGTTGGTGAAACAATGGCTTACAACGTGCTTGCAAGAGTTGGCGCAGGCGTTAACCCCGATCAGCTCCACGCTGAACGTGTTGACGGTTATGATCCGCTTGCAGTTATTGATGCTATCAGAAGAAAGAGAAAAATTCTTGAAGAGAAAAAAGGTCCTGTTCTTATGGATACTCTTACATACAGATATACAGGCCACTCACCTTCAGACGCTATGACCTACAGAACAAAAGAAGAGGTGGAAGCTTGGGAAGCTCAGGATTCAATCCAGGCTTACAAAGCTAAACTCATCGATGCAGGTATTGCTAAAGAAGAAACATTTGCAGAAATTGATGAATACACAATCGGTCTCATCACAAAGAGCTGCAAAATGGCTTCCGACGATGAAATTTCTCCGAGAATGGACCTTTACAAAGTTCCCGATGAAATTGAAAAAATTATGTACTCCAATGGCAGCGTAGAAAAAATGGAAGACAGAAAACCTGACGTTCTCATGCCTATGGAAGAAAATGAAAGAGTAAAAGCTATCGCTAAAAAAGAACGTTTTGGTATTGACAAAAACGGCAAACTTGTTTCCAAAAACAAAGCTTACCAGCTCAGAGACGGTCTCTTTGAAGCTATTATTGACAGATACTACAAAGACCCAACTCTCATCAGCTATGGTGAAGACGTTAGAGACTGGGGCGGTGCTTACGCTGTTTACCGTGGTCTTACAGAAGCTATTCCTTACCACAGACTCTTCAACTCACCTATCGCTGAATCTGCTATCGTAGGCAGCGCTGTAGGTTATGCAATGGCAGGTGGCCGTGCAATCGTTGAACTTATGTACTGTGACTTCCTCGGCTGTGCAGGTGACGAAGTATTCAACCAGCTCGCTAAATGGCAGTCAATGAGCGCAGGTCTTCTTAAAATGCCTATCGTTCTTCGTGTATCTGTTGGTTCAAAATATGGTGCTCAGCACTCTCAGGACTGGACAGCTCTCGTTGGACATATTCCCGGTCTTAAAGCTATATTCCCGGCTACACCATACGATGCTAAAGGTCTCATGAACGCAGCTCTTAACGGCACAGACCCTGTTATCTGCTTCGAATCTCAGAGAATTTACGATGTTGGTGAACAGTTCCACGAAGGTGGCGTACCGGAAGGCTACTATGAAATTCCTCTGGGCGAACCTGACGTTAAACGTGAAGGTAGCGATATTACTATCCTCACTGTTGGTTCAACACTTTACACAGCTCTTAAAGCTGCTGATGAACTTAAAGAAAAATATGGTATGTCTGCAGAAGTTATCGACGCAAGATCCATCGTACCTTTCAACTACGAAAAGGTTATTGAATCTGTTAAGAAAACAGGTAAAATTGTTCTTGCAAGTGACGCTTGTGACAGAGGTTCCATCCTTAAAGAATTTGCAGCTAACATTTCTGAACTTGCATTCGATTACCTGGATGCACCTCCGGTTGTTGTTGGTTCAAGAAACTGGATTACACCGGCTTACGAGCTTGAAGAACACTTCTTCCCGCAGGCTGACTGGATTATTGATGCTATTCACGAAAGAATTGCTCCTATCCCGGGCTATACTGCAAGAAGAAACTTCACAGACGCTGAAAAACTCAGAAGAGCTAAAAAAGGCGTATAATAAAGAGTTTAAAAGCGAGGGCATCGTCCCTCGTTTTTTATTTGACAATATATGATAAATGTGGTAAAATATTTATATCTTTATAGAAAGAGAGTTGATTTATATGGGAAATGAACTCACGAAAAAATATGGGTTGCTCACGGCGATTGCTATGGTAGTCGGCATAGTAATCGGTAGTGGCGTGTTTTTTAAAGCACAAAACATTTTAAACTTAACCGAAGGAAACATGCTTCTCGGAACAATTGCATGGATTATCGGCGGTATCGTAATGGTTGTTTGTGCTTTTTGTTTTGCAACACTTGCTACAAAGTATGAAAAAGTAAACGGGCTTGTTGACTATGCTGAAGCAACCTGCGGTAAAAAATATGCTTATTACATAGGGTGGTTTATAACAACCATCTACTATCCTGCAATGACATCTGTTCTTGCTTGGGTATCTGCAAGATATACTCTTGTTATCTTTGGTCAGATGGACCCAACAACAGGTACATGTCTTGCCCTTGCCGGTCTTTATCTCTGCCTGAGCTACGGGCTTAATGCTCTTTCACCGGTTCTGGCGGGTAAATTCCAGGTATCAACCACAGTAATCAAACTTATTCCGCTTTTGCTTATGGCAGTTGTCGGAACAATATGCGGTCTTGTGGTTACACCGGAAGGCAGTGCAGCTCCGCTTCTTATAACAAACTTCGGAGTGGAGGGTAACACTTCTATTGGCGCACTTTTTGCTGCCTGCGTTGCAACCGTTTTTGCTTATGAAGGCTGGATAATAGCTACAGCAATCAATGCTGAAATAAAGGACGCCAAGAAAAATCTTCCGATAGCGCTTACTCTTGGAACAATCATTGTAATGGCAGTATATATTGCTTACTATATTGGTGTTGCAGGTGGTGCAAACGTTGCTTCTCTCCAGTCAGATGGTGCTACAGTTGCGTTCTATAACATTTTTGGCAATGTTTTTGGAACAATACTGAATGTGTTTATTGCCGTTTCCTGTCTTGGAACATTAAACGGGCTTATGGTAGCAAGCACAAGAGGACTCTATGCTCTTTCCGCAAGAAAAGAAGGCCCCAAACCGGCAATGTTCTCTGTAGTTGACCCGACAACAAATATGCCCACAAATGCGGCAGTTTTCGGACTTTTAATGGCTGCGCTCTGGCTCTTCTATTTCTTCTGTGCAAACCTCGGCGGAACATTTATTGCAGAATATGATGCTGCAACAGCGAATGCTTTTATAAAAACAATAGGTTCACTCAATGCAGAAACAGGAAAAATTGCAGTTAACTGGTTCGGATTTGACTCTTCAGAAATTCCGATAGTAACTGTTTATGCACTTTATCTGCCCATCTTCTTTAA
>JAZNIU010000028.1:0-6083 GCA_045577655.1 Clostridia bacterium | reverse complement strand
ACCTCCATCTGATAAATGTTGAGAATTTCTTTAAATTTTAAACCTTATTGAAAAATGTTGATAATTTTATTATACTTTTATTGTAAAAAGCTGTCAAGGAGAATTTGCCATGAAAGATTTAACCAAAGGTAATATTTACAAAAATTTTATTGTTTTTGCCATTCCGCTTGTATTAAGTGGCCTTTTAACTCAGGCTTTCAATGTGATAAATGGTATGCTGTCAGGGAGTTTTCTCGGAGAAACGGGTCTCGCAGCAACCGGTTCAACCTCATCCTTTTTTAGCCTTTTTGGCTCATTTTTCTGGGGTTGGGGCATGGGGTTTTCCATTTATGTTGCCAAGCTTTTCGGTGAGAAAAACTATTCAAAACTCCGAAACGGCATTTATGTTTCCGTTGCTGCACTTTTGGTGCTGTCATTCTTCTCGTCAGTTTTAATGATTATCCTGCGAAAACCAATTTTCTCCCTTTTGAATGTGGTTTCCAAAATATACGGAATTGCTTCGGCATATTATGTAATACTCCTTGCCGGCTATTTTCTTGTTTCTGTCAATTCGTGGGCAATTTCAATATTAAGCTCCCTTGGCATAACCGGTTATCCGTTTGTCGTTTCTCTGGTTACAACCATAGGCACAACCCTGCTCAAATTTATTGTGCTGAAATATTTTAACGGCGGACTTGCTTCGCTGGCTGTTTTAACTCTTCTTGCCGCACTTGTCCGCAACATTCTGTACGGAATCAAGTTCCAGCAGTGTTTCCGTGAAATGGGAATTTCGGAAGAAAAAGTGTCCTATGATATGGAAATTTTAAAAGAAACCGTCAGCTACTCTTTTCCCGTTGTGTTTCAGCAACTTTGTATGTATTTCGCTTCTTTCTTCATTTCACCGCTTGTAAATGGATTCGGAAGTTCATCAACCGCTTCCTACAGCATTATCATAAGCATACAGGGAATGTGCACAACCGTATATCAGAATTCTGCCAAAACCGTGAGCAGTTACAGTGCTCAATGTCTTGGCACAAGAGAGTTTTACAAATTTAAAAAAGGAGTTTCCGTCGGATTTCTGCAGGGGATGGTGTTTGTTCTTCCCATAATTGTTCTGTGTTCAATATTTGCAGACAGACTTTGCGGAATGTATTTCGACTCTCCGTCAGGTCAGGCATTTAATTATGCTACAATTTTTATTCGGTATTTCCAGCCATTTATTCTTTTTAATGTGGTTAACAACCTGTTCCACGCATTTTTCCGCGGAGTTGCAGCAATGAAACTGCTTGTACTATGCACACTGTCCGGCGCAGTTTCAAGATATGTCGCAACACTACTGCTTACTCAACATTTCGGCTATTACGGAGTGTTCGTAGGCTGGGTGGTTTCCTGGATTGCCGAAGCTTTATTTGTGACCATTCTCTATTACTCGGGCGTTTGGAAAAAAGAAAAAGTAAATAAACTAAAAGCAGAGGCGATATCACCATTAGCAAATCGGGAATAATTAGTTAAAGAAAATCCGCACACCAAAGTGTGCGGATTTCTTGGCGTCCCGTGTAGGAATCGAACCCACATCAGCAGAACCGGAATCTGCTATCTTATCCATTAGACCAACGAGACCTACCATGTTATTTTATCATATTTTCATATTATTGTAAATAGTTTTTTATTTTTTTTAAAAAAAGCTTGCATTTACCAAAAGTTTGTGATATAATACTAGTACATATTGAGACTACATTTGTGAGGTGAGAAACATGCCAAACATTAAATCTGCTAAAAAAAGAGTAAAAGTTGCTGAAGCTAAGACTCTTCAGAATCAGATGGTTAAATCCGCACTTAAAACAAGCATTAAGAAGTTTGATGCTGATAAGACGGTGGAAAACTACACAGCTGCAGTTAAGAAAATTGACCAGGCTGCAAGCAAAGGTGTTCTTCACAAAAACACTGCTGCAAGAAAAAAATCCAGTCTTACAAAAGCTCTTAACAAAAACGCTTAATTACAAAAACTTTCTGCCACAAAATTTGCAGAAAGTTTTTTTAATTGTTACCAATCAATATTTCGCGGCTTATGCATGTAATTTTTGATTGCGTTAGCGGGTCGGGTTCTTATTGCCAGGGGGACTTTATCATGAAAAAATTTCAAAACATTCTTTTAATTACCGATGTTGACGGCACCCTTGTTGATTATTCTTTTATAATAAGCGAGGAAAACAAGGCAGCTGCAAAATATTTTATGGATAACGGCGGAACTTTTACATATGCAACCGGAAGACAGATGCCCGTTGCCCAATCAATAATTGACCAGCTAATGCCTAATGCACCGGTAATTTGCTATAATGGTGCAGCAATTTACGACTATTCTGAAAATAAATATCTGTGGTTATCCCCTCTTGACACAACTATTTCCCACATAATTCCGGACATTATAGAAAAGTGTCCTAAAGCAAACATTGAGATTAATACGCCTGACGGATTGTATCTAGTAACTGATATTCCGGGAAATATGAAACGCTACAAGCAATTGTCCGGACTTTTTAAAAAAATTGATTCTGTTGCCGATGTCCCACAGCCTTGGCTTAAAATAGTTTGTGCCATGGCTGATGAGTATATGCCTGTTGTCCGCGGATACTTTGAATCTCAGCCCTTTTTTAAAGATTTTCAGTTTTCTCAAAGTGCTTCATGGTTGTACGAAGTTTTGCCTTTTGGTGTAAATAAGGGTACTGCTCTTCGCAGATTTAAAGAGCTTATCGGAGAAAATCATCGTGTTATTGCCGTTGGAGATAATGAAAACGATATTGAGTTTGTTGAAGCTGCCGACATAGGTTTAGCCGTTGCAGACGGATCTCCAT
This sequence comes from Clostridia bacterium, assembly GCA_045577655.1. Classification (GTDB taxonomy): domain Bacteria; phylum Bacillota; class Clostridia; order RUG12999; family RUG12999; genus RGIG7450. The sequence continues at coordinate 3,255 of JAZNIU010000028.1, read as the reverse complement.
TGCTGCTTGAACATTGCAAAAATCTTACTGTTTCCTTGCACGAGCATGTTCTGGTTGATATAGTTGAAAAGCTGGACAAAGGCTTAATTTAATCTTTTAAACAAATAACAAAAAATCCGTTGGAAAAATTCCAACGGATTTCCTTTTTTAATTACACAAGCTCAATGATAGCCATTGGAGCTGCATCGCCGCGTCTGGGAGCTGCTTTAATTACTCTTGTGTAGCCGCCTTCTCTGTCAGCATATTTAGGTGCTATTTCATTGAAAAGTTTGAAAGCTACATCTTTATCAGTAAGATATGCAATTGCATGGCGCTTTGTGTGGAGGGTGTTATCTTTACCCAGGGTTATCATTTTATCCGCCATGCAGCGAATTTCTTTAGCTTTTGCTTCAGTAGTAGATATTCTACCATGTTCGAAAAGTGATGTCACCATGTTGCGGAGCAACATTTTTCTATGTGCTGTCTGGCGACCTAATTTTCTTGTTCCGGGCATAATATCCAACCTCCCTTTCTGAACAATTTGTTGGTAAAGGGGCAAAAACCCCGTTATTTTATATATCTTCTTCTTTGTGTAAAGATAATTTCAGTGCGTGAAGCTTACCAATTACCTCGTCAAGCGATTTGCGGCCGAGGTTTCTTACCTTAATCATATCGCCTTCGGTTCTGCTGATAAGGTCTTCAACCGTATTGATGCCGGCACGCTTTAAGCAGTTATATGCTCTTACTGACAGATCAAGCTCTTCAATTGTCATCTCAAGAACTTTTTCTTTCTTGTCATTGTCTTTTTCTATAACTATTTCAGTAGTTTTAGCGTTATCAGACAATTCAACAAAGAAGTTGAGATATTCAATCATAAGCTGCGCGCTTGTCGAAATAGCTTCATCGGGTCCGATAACTCCGTTAGTCCACACTTCAATAGTAAGCTTATCCTTATTATCAAGAGTTGTGCCTACAAAGTAGTTAACTTTATTTACCGGAGTATAGCTGGAATCCATAAAGATTGTTCCGATTGCCGCTGTCTGCTTGTTAAGCTTTTTGTTCTGGTCGTTTGTTACATAACCTCTGCCTCTGTCAACAACTATATCCATATAGAGTCTTCCATCTGAATTAAGTGTTGCGATATGAAGGTCGGGGTTAAGAATTTCAACATCACTGTCTATTTTGATATCACCGGCTTTAACCTCACATTCGCCTGCTGCATCAATTCTTAAGGTTTTAGGACCGTCAGAATGAAGCTTAATAATAAGCTTTTTAAGGTTAAGAACGATTTCTGTTACATCTTCGGTTACACCATCCATTTTGGAAATCTCGTGCTGAACGCCGTCAATTTTAATGGATGTTACTGCGCAACCTTCAAGCGAAGATAAAAGTATTCTTCTCAGCGAGTTGCCAAGTGTTATACCATAACCACGATCAAGTGGTTCAACAACAAACTTACCGTATCTTTTGTCCGGTTTAATCTCTACACATTCTATACTTGGTTTTGCCAATTCTATCATGCTGCACAAACCCTCCTCACTGTTTATTTTTATTCATTTTATTTTACTGTCGAGGGTAGCCTTACCCAAAAAAGCATCGGGCAAGGGTTGCTAAAAATCTTATTTGGAGTACAGCTCGACAATGTGGTGTTCTTCGATGGGTAAATCAATGTCTTCACGCGCTGCAAACGCAAGCATTTTGCCTGTAGCTGTGTTAGCATCAAAATCAAGCCATTTAGGGATAACTCTTGATGCATTTGCTTCAAGGTTATTCTTGATTTTTTCTTCTGCCTGATCAATTGCTGCTACTACATCACCGGGTTTTAAAAGGATAGAACAAACATCTGCCTTTTTACCGTTGATGGAGAAGTGACCGTGTCTTATAAGCTGACGAGCTTCTGCACGGGACATTGCAAGACCAAGTCTGTAAACAACATTGTCAAATCTGCTTTCAAGGATTGCGAGCATGTTTTCACCCGTAATACCCTGTTTCTTTTCAGCCATGTCAAAATATTTTCTGAACTGTTTTTCAAGTACTCCGTAATATCTTCTGACTTTCTGTTTTTCTCTCAGCTGCACACCGTAACCGGACAGTTTTTTACGGCTCATACCATGCTGACCTGGAGCAAACGCTCTTCTTTCGAAACCACATTTGCCGGTATAGCATCTTTCGCCCTTGAGGTATAATTTCTGACCCTCTCTACGGCACAGTCTGCACACTGCTCCTGTATATCTAGCCATGTTGCACTTTCGCCTCCTTCTAAATTAGACTCTTCTTCTTTTCGGCGGTCTGCAACCGTTGTGAGGAATGGGAGTAGTATCTTTAATCATACTAACTTCCAGACCTGCGGTCTGCAGCGCTCTGATAGCAGCCTCTCTGCCGGAACCGGGACCTTTTACATAAACTTCAACAGTTTTAAGTCCGTATTCCATTGCAGCTTTAGCAGCAGTTTCTGCCGCCATCTGAGCTGCGTAAGGGGTGCTCTTTCTGGAGCCTCTGAAGCCGAGTCCACCGGAGGATGCCCATGAAAGTGCGTTGCCGGCAGTGTCTGTTATTGTTACAATAGTATTGTTAAAGGTTGAACGGATGTGAGCCGCACCTTTATCAACATGCTTTTTCTCACGACGCTTTCTGGTCGTCTTTTTTGTTACTGTTTTAGCCATATTAATCCGTTCCCTCCTTTATTTCTTTTTGTTTGCAATGGTCTTTCTGGGACCTTTACATGTTCTTGCGTTTGTCTTGGTCTTCTGTCCTCTTACCGGGAGACTCTTTCTATGTCTAACGCCACGGTATGAACCGATTTCCATAAGTCTTTTAATGTTAAGAGCTACTTCACGGCGAAGGTCACCTTCTACCTTATATTCACCGTCAATTACCTCTCTGAGTTTTGCTACTTCATCATCTGTTAAGTCTTTAACTCTTGTGTCGGGATTGATTCCTGTTTTTTCAAGAATTTTTTTAGCTGAGGGCTCGCCTATGCCAAAAACATAAGTAAGTCCTACTTCAACGCGTTTTTCTCTTGGTAAATCCACGCCTGCTATTCTCGCCATTTGATTTTGCACCTCCTGTTTTTACATTTCTTTAGTTGTATTTAATTTAGGGTACAAATCCTTTTCAGGTTTGCCAGCCGCTCCCTTTAAATTACCTATACAATCAATTTATTAACCCTGTTTCTGTTTGTGTTTGGGGTTTTCGCAGATAACCATTACTCTGCCTTTTCTTTTAATTATCTTGCATTTTTCACAAATAGGCTTTACTGATGGTTTAACCTTCATT
>JAZNIU010000027.1:0-72751 GCA_045577655.1 Clostridia bacterium | reverse complement strand
AGGTAGATAGTATGAATAAAATCTTTTCCAGAACAAAACTTTTGATAGGTGAAGAAAAATTTAATAAACTGCAGGCTAAAAATGTTGCCGTTTTTGGCATAGGCGGTGTAGGCTCGTATGTGGTGGAAGCACTTGCCAGATGCGGCATAAACAAAATTTCTGTGGTTGACAAAGATGTTGTGGATATAACCAATATAAACAGACAGATAATTGCGCTTAACTCCACTGTCGGCATGAATAAAACCGATGTTGCAGAAGCTCGTATAATGGATATAAACCCCTCTACCGAGGTAAAAAAATTTAATCTGTTTTTTGACGCCGAAGCGGCTGAAAATTTTTCGTTTGATGACTACGACTATATCGTTGATGCAATAGATACGGTCACTTCAAAACTTGTTCTTATTGAAAAAGCAAAAGAAAAAAATATCCCCATTATAAGCTGTATGGGAACAGGCGGAAAACTTAACCCTGCACTGTTTCAAGTAGCAGATATAAAGAAGACAAGTGTATGTCCGCTTGCACGGGTTATGAGAAGAGAACTTAAATCGCGAGGAATAACCTCTTTAAAAGTGGTTTTCTCAACCGAACAATCCGTTAAAACAGAAGATATTATTCCAAGCATATCTTTTGTTCCCTCATCCGCCGGACTTCTCATAGCGTCTGAAGTTATAAAAGATTTAATAAACAACTAAAAAAGAAGTAGCTTTTCAGCTACTTCTTTTAATTTTTAAAGTTCATCTTCCGGGAGGAAATCAAGTTCGCCCGATGTAACATCTGCCCTCACTAAAACAACCTGAATATTATCGCCTATTTTATATTCTTTTCCCGGCGAAACAAGGCTCATTGACCTTTCGTTATACTCATAGTAATCTTCAAGGTCTGAAAGAGCGACTCTTCCCTGAACACTGTTTTCAAGTTCAACAAAAAAAGCGTTAGGGAGAATTGAAACAATTTTTGCATCAAATTCATATCCCACATACTGATGCATAAAATCTGCAATCTTAATTTTTTTGCTTTGGTTTTCTGCTTCTTCTGCAACAACTTCTCTGGCAGTTGCATTTTGTGCAGCTATTTCAGCAAAGGCAGAAAAATCTGTTCTTTCGCCTTTAATCACACTTTTGATTATTCTGTGAATAGCAAGGTCTGCAAGCCGCCTGATTGGTGATGTGAAGTGACAGTAGTAATTTGCGCCAAGCCCGAAATGTCCAATATTTTCGGTGGAATACTGTGCTTTCATCATACTTTTGAGCATCGTATGTGAAATAACATCCTGGATAGCTTCTCCTTTAACCTGTTCCAGAACTTTTTGCAGGGTAAGCGAATGAACATTGTCCGGTTTATCTTTTAATACAATACCAAACACTGAAGCAAGATTAAAGAAAACCTCCATTTTTTCTTTGGACGGTTTTTCGTGGTTGCGAAAAACAAAAGGAATTCCAAGCCAGAAAAAATGTTCTGCAACAGTTCTGTTCGCTGCAAGCATAAACTCTTCTATTATTGAATTTGCGATGGTATATTCGTACTTTTTAATATCAATAACTTTCCCGTCATCGTCAAAAATGAGTTTCGTTTCGGGAAAATTAAAATCTATGCTGCCCTCTGCAATTCTTTTGTTTCGTAAAACGCGAGCAAGCTTTTCCATTTCCTTTATCATTGGAAGAATTTTTTCATATTTTCCCAAAAGTTTTGCGTCTCTACCAAGAACTTTTGTTATTTCTTCATACGAAGTTCTTTCTGTGGTTTTAATAACCGCTTCAAAGATTTCATGGTCAACAATTTCACCATCAGGCGTAATAGTCATTTCAATCGAAAGTGTCAACCTGTCCATACCATGATTTAAACTGCAAATACCGTTTGACAGTCTGGGCGGCAACATTGGTATAACCCCGCCCGCAAGATAAATGCTTGTTCCTCTTTCAATTGCTTCCCGTTCAATTGCCGACCCTTTTTTAACATAATGTGAAACATCTGCAATATGAACTCCTAACAGGTAGTTTCCATCATCTTTTTTCTCAAGCGAAACGGCATCGTCCAAATCCTTGGCATCTTCTCCGTCAATAGTGAAAATTATTTTATCCCGCAGGTCTCTTCTCCCTGCCAGGTCAGATTCTGCAATCTGTTCGGGAATGAGCTTTGTTTCTTTAATAACATCAGCAGGAAACTCGTCTTTTATATCAAAAGTTCTGATAACGCTTTTAAGAATTGTTCCGGGAGCAGACTCATATCCTAAAATTTCAACAACTCTTCCCTCAGCATGTCTGTCGGCAGTCGGATATTTTATAATTTCCACAACAACTTTCTGCCCTCTGCGTGCTCCCATAAGGTCGGCCAAGGCAATTCTTATGCTTTTGGAATAACGTTTGTTGTCGGGAAACGCTTCATAGCCTTTGAACCTTTTTTTCAGCGAGCACACAAGCGTTTTTGTGTTTCTTTCCACAACTTTGACAACTTTACCCTCGGCACGTTTCTGGTCGGTCTCTGTTGACATTATCTTAACAAAAACAACATCATCATTCATCGCACCGCCCGAATAATCGGCAGGGATAAAAATGTCTTTTTCTCTGTTTTTGACACTGACAAAGCCAAACCCTTTTTCATTGCTGAGAAATACGCCTTTTAAAACACCATTTTCATTAGAAGGCATGAGCCTGCCTTTTTTACTTTCAAAGGCAAGCCCATCGTCAATCATTTCATCAATAATCATTAAAAATTCAGGCATATCCGAAGACGGAACATCAAGCACTGTTGCAAGTTCCTCTCTTTTAAGCGGAATATAGTTTCTACTACCGATATATGCCACAATTTTTTCTTTTCGAGTCAATAAATACACCTCATATCAAAGTTTTGAAAGCGAATCCTTTACAAGCTCATTAACTGTCTGCGGATTTGCTTTTCCTTTAGATGCTCTCATAACCTGTCCAACCAAGAAACCAACAACTCTTTCTTTGCCGTTTTTAAAGTCTTCAACCGAGGACGGATTATTTTTTATTACTTCACTTATAATTTCAAGCAGTGCTCCCTCGTCATTAACTTGTTTGAGCCCTGCTTTTTCAATGATTTCATCAGGGTCTTCGCCGCTTTCAAACATTGTTTCAAGCACCTGTTTTGCCGCAGTATTGCTGATAACCCCTTCGGTTATTCTTTTAATCATTTTAGCAAGTGCTTTTGCAGAGAAAGGCAATGTTTCCATTGTAAGATATCTTTCGTTCATCATACCCCATACATCGCCCATAATCCAGTTGGATGCCGGTTTTGGTTCCACACCTTCAGCAAGCACTTCTTCAAAGAAATCAGCTATAACCTTGGTCTGAGTAAGCTGACCGCTGTCATATTCAGGAAGTCCGAGTTCTTTAATATATCTTTGTTTTTTAACGTGCGGAAGTTCAGGAATAGTTTTTGCAATTTTTTCTATCCGTTCATCTTCTATAACAATAGGCATAAGGTCCGGTTCCGGAAAATATCTGTAGTCATGTGCCTCTTCCTTGCTTCTGAGCGGCAAACTCTGCCCGCTTGCATCGTCCCATCTTCTTGTTTCCTGAACAACCTCTCCACCATTTTCGAGAATTTCCGTCTGTCTTTTAATTTCGTATTCTATGCCTTTTATGGCACCGCTGAAAGTATTAACATTTTTCATTTCTGTTCTGACGCCAAACTCTTTCTGCCCTTCAGGACGAAGTGAAACGTTAACGTCACAACGGAGCGAACCCTCCTGCATTTTACAGTCGGAAACACCTATATACTGAAGTATTGACTTTAATGTGTCAAGATATTCTTTTGCATCTGCACTTGATCTCATATCGGGTTCTGAAACGATTTCTATAAGCGGAACACCGCATCTGTTATAATCGAGAAGAGTTTTGCCCTCAACTGCATCGTGGATTGATTTTCCGGCATCTTCTTCGATATGAATTCTTGTTACGCCAATAGTTTTGTTTTCCCCGTCAACTGTTATATCAATTTTGCCGTTAACACAAAGCGGAAGGTCGAACTGAGAGATCTGATAAGCTTTGGGAAGGTCGGGATAAAAATAGTTTTTTCTATCCTGTTTGCTGTTTCTTGTAATTTCGCAGTTCATTGCAAGACCTGCTTTTATCGCATAATCAACAACCTTTTCGTTAAGCACAGGCAAACTTCCCGGCATTCCTGTGCACACAGGGCAACAATGAGAATTTATTTCTCCGCCGAATTTATTTTTACAACTGCAATATATTTTTGTTTCTGTGGAAAGCTCCGCATGAACTTCTATACCTATAACCGACTGATATTTCATATCTTCTTACCTCCTGCCTTATGAAAATCTGTTTGGCTCTGGAAAGCAAAAGCTGTTTTTAAAAGAGTTGTTTCTCCAAAAGCTTTTGACATAAGCTGCAATCCTATCGGCAAGTTTTTGCTGTCGGTTCCGCAAGGAATTGAAATTCCGGGAATACCTGCTATGTTAGCAGAAACCGTGCAAAGGTCGTTTGTATATAATTTAACAGGATCGCTTAAATTCTCGCCAATTCTAAATGCTGTTGTGGAATATACCGGACCTGCAATTAAATCAAATTCAGCAAAAATGTCGTCAAAGCCTTTCTTGATTATACCTCTCACCTGCTGAGCTTTTTTATAATATGCGTCATAATAGCCGGACGAGAGAGCGTATGTTCCAAGCATAATACGGCGTTTAACCTCACTACCAAACCCTTCTCCACGGGTTTTTGAATACATATCTGTAAAATCTGTAAAGTTTTCTGCTCTGTACCCATATTTCACGCCGTCAAATCTTGCAAGGTTTGAACTTGCTTCGGCAGACGAAATGATATAATATGCTGCAAGCGAATAGTCTGTAGCAGGAAGTGAAATTTCTTTAACGGTAGCACCCATTCCCTCAAGAATTTTAACGGCTTCCATTATTTTCCCCGCAACATCTTTGTCTGCACCTGAAAAATATTCTTTTGGCAGTGCAATTCTCATGCCTTTTATATCTTCACCAAGAACTTTTGTATAATCGGGTCTTTCAACACTAAGAGAAGTGGAATCCATTTTATCGTGCGAGGAAATGATGTTCATAACCATTGCCGCATCCTGTGCATCTTTTGTTATCGGTCCAATTTGGTCAAGTGAAGATGCAAATGCAACAAGACCAAAACGACTAACCATACCATATGTAGGTTTAAGGCCGGTAACTCCGCAGAAAGATGCAGGAAGACGTATACTTCCTCCTGTGTCACTGCCAAGTGAAAAATATGCCATATCTGCTGCAACAACAGCACCGCTGCCGCCACTAGACCCACCCGGAACACAGTCTGTGTTGTGCGGATTTTTAACCGCGCCGTAATATGATGTTTCATTGGAAGAACCCATCGCAAACTCGTCCATATTTGCTTTGCCAACAAGGACGCAGTCTGCTTCATCAAGCTTGTTTATAACATGGGCACTATATGGTGGTTTAAAATTATAAAGTATTTTTGATGCACAGCTGGTTAAAATCCCTTTTGTGCAAATATTGTCTTTTGCGGCATAAGGTACGCCTGCAAGAGGTGAAAGTTTTTCGCCTTTTGCAATTTTTTCGTCAACCTTTGCTGCCTTTTCAAGCGCCTCTTCTTCGCATATTGTGATATAACCGTTTATTTCTTTGTTCAACTCTTTTGAATGGTCAATAACACCTTTTGTTACCTCAACGGAGGAAACTTCTTTATTTTTTATTTTTTCTGCAATCTCTGCTGCAGTAAGTGACAAATAATCCATCTGATTTTCCTCCTATTCAACAATTCTCGGAACTGCAAAACAACCTGCCTGTTTGTCGGGTGCATTTGCAATAAGCTCTTCTCGTTTATATGAGTCAACTATTTCATCTTTTCTGAAAACGTTATGAACATCAATCGAATGTGCAGCCGGCTCTATACCCTCAGTATCCGCCTCGGAAAGTTTGTCCGCAAACTCTATAATAGCAGACATCTCTTTTTCGTAGCTTAAAATTTCTTCTTCAGAAAGGTAAAGTTTCGCAAGAGCAGCTACATGCTCAATTTCTTTTCTAGTTATTTTCATATATTGCTACCTCCAAGCATTTCTTCAAATTCTTGTTCGTTCAGGACAGCAACACCAAGTTCTCTGGCTTTTGTAAGTTTGCTTCCCGCTTCCTCGCCTGCAACAACAAAATCAGTTTTTTTGGAAACGCTTCCGCTGACCTTGCCACCAAGCTGCATAATTTTGTTTTTTGCATCTGTTCTTGAATAGTTTTGAAGAGTCCCCGTCAGAACAAATGTTTTTCCGGAAAAGGCTCCCTCTTTTTTCTTTTCCTGTGTCATATCAACACCGGCATCTTTAAGCTTTTGTACAAGCAACAAGTTTCTTTTGTTATCAAAATATTCTCTTAAACTCTGTGCCATTTTTTCGCCGATATCGTCTATTGCAAGAAAATCTTCTTCTTTTGCAGAAATAATGCTGTCAATATCGCCCATTGTCTGAGCAATAAGAAGAGATGCTCTGCTTCCTATCAGCGGAATGCCAAGCCCAAACAAAAGTCTTGCAAGCCCACGACTTTTTGACGCCCCGATTGCTTTTATCAGGTTGTCGGCAGACTTGTCACCCTGCCGTTCAAGATTGGAAATATCATCAGCTGTAATGGTATATAAATCGGCAACATCAGAAATTTTTCCGTTTTCTGTAAACTGTCTTACTATGCCGGGCCCCAGCCCCTCAATATCCATAGCATCACGCGATGCAAAATGGATAATATTTCTAAGCATTTTTGCAGGGCAGTTTGCTCCTGTGCATCTTTGGGCAGCCTGACCGCTTATTCTCTCAGTTTTACTGCCGCATTCCGGGCAAACTTCGGGCATTTCAAATATTTTTTCGTTGCCGGTTCTTTTTTCAGGAAGAGAACAAACAACCTCCGGAATGATGTCCCCTGCTTTACGAATAATAACACGGTCACCAATTCTTATATCTTTTTCTCTGATATTATCAATGTTGTGAAGTACTGAACGGGAAACTGTGCTGCCGGCAATTCTTACAGGAGTAAGCTTTGCATTTGGAGTCAGAACGCCCGTGCGACCAACCTGAACATAAATATCTTCAACTGTTGTTTCTTTTTCTTCTGCCGGGAACTTATAAGCAGCTGCCCATTTGGGACATTTGGTTGTTGTCCCAAGCCGTTCTCTCATTTCAAGACTATCAGCTTTAACAACGCTGCCGTCAATATCAAACGGATTTTCTCCACGTTTTTCGCCTATATAGGAAATATGACTGAAAATGTCTTCTATACCACAGAGCACTTTCCTGTCCGGAACAACTTTAAATCCTTTTTCCTCCAGATAGTCAAGCGACTGGCTGTGACTTAAAAATTCTTTTCCTATAACCTGTTGTATATTAAATACAAAAATTTCAAGACCTCTCTCTGCAGTTACACTGCTATCCAACTGACGAAGAGAGCCTGCCGCTGCATTTCTGGGGTTTGCAAAAAGGGGTTTGCCCTCCGCCTCCTGAAAAGCATTTAACCTTTCAAAGCTTTTGGTGGGCATAAAAACTTCTCCTCTGACCTCCAAAAACTCAGGCGCGTCCTCTATCTTTCGCGGAATTCCCGCAACAGTTTTAAGATTTTCGGTAACATCTTCTCCGACATCGCCGTCTCCCCTTGTTGAACCACGGACAAAAAGTCCGTCACGGTATTCAAGTGACACGGAAAGCCCGTCTATTTTCGGTTCTACCGAAAAATAAATTTTTTCTCCCGCCTGTTGTTCGGTTTTTTCTATAAAAGACGCAAGCTCTTCTTTTGAAAAAACGTCCGACAAACTCTGCATTTTAACCGTGTGTCTGACAGGTGAAAACAAAGAGGATTTATTTCCTCCGACATGTTTGGTTGGAGAATTTTCGTCAGCAAACTGGGGGAACTTTTGTTCCAGTTCTTCAAGTTCGCGAAGCATTATGTCATATTCAAAATCAGATATTTCGGGAGAATCCTGATTATAATACTTTTCGTTATGATATTCAATTAGTTTTCTGAGTTCATAAATTCTCTGTTCCATTCTGTATTCTCCCCATAAAACCCATCAATTCTTTGTTCAAGCTCGAACAGATGGATTAAGTTGTATATAAGAAATACCAATAAAATTATTGCAATTACCGCATAAAAATTGTTTTGTTTTTTTATACGTTGTTTCATCTTTTCAAACATTTTCATCCGGATTTCATATTCTCTCTCAAGAGGACGTGTGACCGCTTCTCTGAGTTTTAAATCTATCGGATTTTCATATTTGTCAAAAAGATAAAACCCATCAACAAAGACATATTCTCTGCCAGAGTAAAAGTAAAATCTGTCCACATTTTTCACCGGGTCAAAAAGGAACAACATATCCTGCTCGGAAGAAAAAAATTTTTCCTGCATAATATAGTCGCTTCTGTTTGGAGCGTGGGGCGAATGCGATGCATACTGACCTATAACTTCAAGGTCACAGTAATTTTCCTTGATTTCTGCCATAATTCTGCTCCAGGACTCCATTGTGAAACTTGGCGCTTCTAAACCTTCGTCCCCGGTATATAGTGCTTCAAGTGCTTTTAAAATGTATATTCCGTCACAGGTTTTCTTGCCCAGAAGAACTCCTCTTGCGCCATCGGACGCTCCCGCCTTTGCAAATTTAATAATTTTGAGATATTCACCATATTCGATGAATATTTTTCTCTTATCCTCTCTGCCGACAAGAACGGGAAAATATTTTTCGGACATAAACCTGTTACTCCTATTCGTATCTTATTTATTATACTATATTTTTTACTGAAAAACAATAGTAATTTACCAAATAAAATAAATTATTGACTTTATTTCCTATTTAGTGTAGAATGAAATTATCCAGATAACATACGGGGGAACATATCATGAAACATTATCTGACAGTCTTTTTGGGAAATGAAAAACAAAAAACCATTCTTTTAAACTCGCTTTCTTCCTTTGAAGACGGAGAAATTAAAATAGGCCGAGCAGACGACAACGACATTATTTTGCCTTTTCCGTCTGTTTCACGTCATCATGCGATACTTCAGTTTTCCGGCGATACTGTGGATATTATAGACGCCGGCAGTCTGAACAAAATCCGTGTCAGCGGCACTCCTTATAACCGTATACGACTTGCCTCGGGCATGAATGTTACAATTGGAACATCCAGCAATGTTATCACCTTAAGATATACCTGTGAAGACGAAAGACATAAACCCGAAAAGGTGAAAAAAGAAGCAAGTCAGCCCTTGCCTCGCAGCAAACCCGAAGTGCCCGGTTCCTATTCTCCGGCTCCTGCTCTTCCACGGCTTGTTGCAGCACTTGCAGATTTTGTTATCGCAATGTTCATGTGCATCGGCGCAGCGGCAATCATTCTTGTTGCTTTTAACAGATTTGTTCCGCTGAAACTTATAATTGTGCTGACTCTCATTTCCTGGATTTTCATCTTCTGGATGTATTATGCCCTGGCAGAGTCAGGAAATACCATGGCAACTATGGGAAAAATGATGTTTGGTCTTTGTGTAGTTGATTCCATGACACAGGAACAGATATCCTACCAAAAAGCAACAAAACGTTTTTTTGCAAAGTTTTTGTCAACGCTCATTCTGTTTATAGGGTTCTTCCCCATTTTCTCGGGCAAACGTACTTTGCACGACCTGCTTGCAGGTACAAAAACAGTTAAAAAATAACAATATACAACAAAAAACACTTTGCAATCGCAAAGTGTTTTTCTTTTTTTATTAGAAATCACATTTTCCAACAGTTCTTGCAAAAGACTGAACATCACGGATATTTGAAATACCTGTGAGATACATAATCATTCTTTCAAATCCCAGACCGAAACCGGCATGTTTTGTACCGCCGTATTTTCTGAGGTCGGTATAGAATGTGTAATCTTTTTCATCAAGTCCTGCTTCTTTCATCTTGGCAAGAAGAACATCCATGCGCTCTTCCCTCTGGCTTCCGCCGACAATTTCACCAACACCGGGAACAAGACAATCCATTGCGGCAACTGTTTTTCCGTCATCGTTCTGGCGCATATAGAATGCTTTGATTTCTTTCGGATAGTCGGTAACAAAAACAGGTTTTTTGAATATCTGTTCTGTTAAAAATCTCTCATGTTCTGTCTGCAGGTCCATACCCCAGGAAACAGGGTAGTCAAACTTATCAGCATGCGGAACAAGAAGGTCAATCGCTTCGGTATAAGTAACATGGCCAAATTCACTTGAAACAATGCCTTCAAGTCTTTCTATAAGACCATTATCCACAAAAGCATTGAAAAATTCAAGCTCTTCACGAACATTTTCAAGACAGTAGTTTATGATATATTTCAATAAATCTTCAGCAAGTACCATATCGTCCTTCAGGTCTGCAAAAGCAATTTCAGGTTCTATCATCCAGAACTCTGCAGCGTGGCGGGCAGTGTTGGAATTTTCTGCACGGAAAGTAGGCCCAAAAGTATAAACCTTGCCAAAAGCCATACAGTGTGTTTCAACATTAAGCTGACCGCTAACAGTGAGGTTTACAGGTTTTCCGAAAAAGTCCTGAGAAAAATCCACTTTGCCATCTTCTGTCTTCGGAATATTGTTAAGGTCCATTGTTGTTACCTGGAACATCTCGCCTGCGCCTTCGCAGTCGCTGGATGTTATAATAGGTGTATGAACATAAACGAACCCTCTGTCATTAAAAAACTGATGAATTGCAAAAGCTGCTGCAGAACGTACACGAAGTGCCGCAGAGAACAAATTTGTTCTCGGTCTTAAGTGGGCAATTTCTCGTAAAAATTCAACTGAATGACGTTTTTTCTGCAAAGGATAGTCGGGTGTTGATTCCCCTTCAACCACAATGGACTGTGCCTTTATTTCAAATGGCTGTTTTGCTTCGGGAGTAAGTTCAAGAAGTCCCTCAACAATAATCGCAGAACCAACATTTAATTTTTCTATCGTCTTATAATTTGATATTTTATCTTCTTCAAAAACAACCTGAATATTTTTGAAAAAACTTCCATCATTAAGTTCTATAAAACCAAAAGCTTTAGACGCACGAATTGTCTTAATCCAACCTGCTACGGTAACATTTTTACCGCCAAACTCTGCGGTGTTTCTGTAAATCTGTTTAATTTCTGTTCTAATCATACTGTTTGCAACCTTTCCTACTGTCAGTCAATATTAGTATTATACTACTTTTTGTAATTTTTTTCAAGTGTTTTTTTACATACATAGTCTTTATTTAAATTAAAAATTTAATATACTTCAATTTCCCAAGCAAAAATAAAAGTATATTAAACTTTTGGTTTAAAATAGTTAACTTTTAAAAACCTCTTTGAAAACGTTTGTTTTAAAGGTTTTTCATGCTATAGTATAGAAAAATTCTTCAAAAAAATACTGTTGTTTTGCTAAATTTTTCTCAGTAATAAAAAAAGTTATTTTTTTTTGCAAAATCTATTGACATAGAGCTGTAAAAATTGTAATATTATATCGTATATATTTTATGGGTAAGAGGTGTGATAATTGGCAGAAAAATTTATTCAGCTTAAAAACATAACTAAGGAGTTTGACGGAGAAACTGTCCTTAATAATATAAATCTTGATATAGAAAAGCATCAGTTCATAACTCTTTTAGGTCCGAGCGGGTGCGGAAAAACAACAACTTTGCGCATTATAGGCGGGTTTGAAATGCCTACAAGCGGCAAGGTTTTTTTAGGTGGTGTGGACACAACAAATATCCCTCCCTACAAACGTCCGGTAAACACCGTTTTTCAGCGATATGCTCTTTTTCCGCATATGAACGTGTATGAAAACATTGCTTTTGGTCTGCGCATTAAAAACGTTCCCGAACGCCAGATTCAGAAAAAAGCAAGCGATATGCTGGACCTTGTTAATCTTCCCGGTTATGAAAAACGTTCTGTTACCTCTTTATCAGGTGGTCAGCAGCAACGTGTTGCTATTGCCCGTGCACTTGTTAACCACCCTGAAGTTCTCCTCCTGGACGAGCCTCTCGGTGCGCTTGATTTAAAACTCAGAAAAGAAATGCAGCTGGAGCTTAAATCCATTCAGCAGCAGCTTGGTATTACTTTTGTTTATGTAACACACGATCAGGAAGAAGCTCTTACAATGTCCGATTCAATAGTTGTTATGAACGAAGGTATAATCCAGCAGTATGGTTCGCCGGTTGATATTTACAACGAGCCCGCAAACTCTTTTGTCGCGGATTTCATTGGCGACAGTAATATCATCGAAGGCATTATGCACGATGACTGTGATATTGAGTTTGGCGGAAAGCATTTTGAATGTGTTGACACAGGCTTTGCAAAAAAAGAAATTGTTGATGTTGTTATACGTCCGGAAGACATTAAAATTTGCAAACCCGAAAAAGCAATGTTTACCGGAACTGTTAAATCGGTTATATTCAAAGGGATTCACTATGAAATGGTAATAGAAGCTCTGGGAATGGAATTCACCATGCAGTCTACCATCAGCGAAGAACAGGGTGCTAATGTTCATCTCAGAATTGCACCATTTGACATACATATCATGCACAAATCCGAGGTGATTTGCCATGAAGAATAAACTTCTAACCGCTACTTTTACTGCGTGGGTGTTCATTTTTATCGTTCTGCCTATAGCACTTATAGTATTTTATTCTATTACCGTAAACGACGGCGATATGGTTCGGTTTACCTGGAGCAATTTTTCAAAATTTTTTACCGAAGACGTTTATTTAAAGTCTCTCGGAAGGTCACTCTACCTTGCATTTATTTCAACCATTATATGCCTTTTGATAGGCTATCCGATGGCAATGATACTTGTTTCGCTTAAACCTAAAATCCAGAGTTTTTGTGTTACGCTTTTTGTTCTCCCCATGTGGATGAACTTTCTGATGCGTACATACGCCTGGCTTACAATACTCGAAAATAACGGGCTTATAAACACACTTCTTGTAAAACTTGGTTTTGACAAGCTGGAACTTTTATATAACCAGGGCGCCGTTGTACTTGGTATGGTTTACAACTTTTTACCTTTTATGGTTTTCCCAATCTATTCTTCACTCACCAAAACCGACCGTTCAGTTATTGAAGCGGCGCAAGACCTTGGTGCAAACAAGGTAAAAGTTTTCTTTTCGGTAACTCTCCCCTTAAGTTTGTCCGGTGTTGCTTCGGGCATTTCGATGGTGTTTATGCCGGCTGTTACAACTTTTGTAATTTCACGACTTATGGGCGGAGGCCATACTTCGCTTATAGGAGATATTATAGAACAACAATTCCTGTATGCAAACAACTGGAATTTTGCTTCTGCAATTTCTGTTGTTGTTATGATAATCCTCCTTGTCAGCATGGCAGTTGTGCCTAAAGGAAAAGCTGAAGAGACCGGAGGTGGCGGACTATGGTAAAAAAACTGCTTAAAAACACCTATTCCATCCTCGTGTATCTTTTTCTTTATGCACCAATTCTTATAATGGTAATCTACTCTTTCAACGGCTCAAAATTCAGAAACAAATGGGGTGGATTTTCTCTCAGATGGTATAGAGAACTGTTTGAAAACAGCGCTATAATGGAAGCTTTGTGGAACACGCTTTTAATTGCAGCGATATCTTCCATAATTTCTACTATTATCGGTCTTGCTGCTGCATGGCTTCTCTACAGAATGAAAAACCGCAAATTCAAGAACTTGCTTTTAAACACAACATATCTTCCAATGCTTAACCCTGATATTGTTACGGGTGTTTCCATGATGATACTTTTTGTGTTTTTAACAATTCCGCGCGGATTTTTGACGCTTTTGTTGTCCCACATAACATTCAGTGTACCTTACATAATTCTGTCGCTTTTACCAAAGTTTGACCAGCTTAACAAAAACACCTATGAGGCGGCACTTGATTTGGGCGCAACACCCTCAAAAGCATTTTTCAAGGTTATTCTGCCCGAGCTTCTGCCGGGTATTGCAACCGGAATGCTGCTTGCTTTTACATTGTCAATCGACGATTTTGTTATAAGCTTTTTCACAACCGGACCGGGTGTTTCAAACCTTTCCATCATGATTTATTCTATGACAAGAAAAGGTATAAACCCGTCTATAAACGCACTTTCAACAATAATGTTCTTTTCAGTGTTGTTTTTGCTTATTGTGGTTAACACAAGACTTAAAGATAAAAAAGAACCTAAACAAAAGGAGTGGTAATATTGAAAAAATTTTTAGCTGTTATTCTTTCCGTTTTAATGGTTGTTGCACTTCTCCCGGGATGTGCATCTTCCAGCAAACCAAAACTTAAAGTATTTAACTGGGGAGAATATATTGACGAATCCGTTCTGGACGAATTCGAAGAAATGTATGGAGTTCAGGTCGTATACGATACATTTGCTACCAACGAAGAAATGTATGCTAAAATAAAAACCGACCCATCTTCTTACGATGTTCTTTTCCCATCAGAATATATGGCAAAACGTATGATAGACGAAAAGCTTGTCAGCAAAATTGATATGTCTGCCATTCCAAATTTTGAAAAAATAGACGAAAAGTTTAAAGGTCTGTACTATGACCCACAAAACGAATATACTGTTCCGTATATGTGGGGCACTCTTGGTATTTTATACAACACAAACAATATAAAAGAAGCACCCACAAGCTGGGAAGATATTTTCAGCGACAAATACAGCAAAAAAATTCTTATGGTAGACAGCCACAGAGATACAATCGGCGCTGCTCTTAAATATCTTGGTTATTCTCTTAACTCAACAGATGAAAAAGAGCTTAACGAAGCTATGGAACTTCTCATAAAACAGAAACCTCATGTTCTGGCGTATGTTGTTGACGAAGTAAATGACAAAATGCTTGGCGAGGAAGCAGACATTGCAATAACCTGGTCAGGAAATGCCATCGAGTCAATGCTTGAATCTGAAGGCAGTCTTAATTATGTTATTCCCAAAGAAGGTTCAAACTGGTTTGTTGATGTTATGTGCATAACCGAACAATCTCAGCAGAAAGACCTGGCACAGAAGTTTATTAACTTTATGTGTGAAAAAGAGATTGCTACCCGCAACTGTCTTGAGATTACCTACTCTACTCCTCACACAGAGGTTTATGATGAAATAAAAAATTCTCATCCGGATTTTGCTTCAAATCGTGCTGCATTTCCTCTTGATGAAGATTTACAAAATATGGAAATGTTTATCACAAGCGACGAGATTAACAGTTTTTACGATGAAATCTGGCAAAAAGTGAAAGCCCAGTAATTGAATATTTGATTGAGAAAAAGAGTATCATATCATTGTATCAATAATGATTGATACTTTTTTGTTTGACAGGTCAATATTTTTGTTGTACACTTCAAATGAAGATAAAGAAAGCCGCAAGTTTTTTTAACATGCGGCTATTTCTTTTCTTAATTTTTCAAGAATTTTCTTTTCAAGTCTTGATACATGCACTTGCGAAATACCAAGTTTTTCTGCAACCTCAGCCTGCGTTTTATTATTATAGTATCTCATATACAAAATAAATTTTTCTCGTTTTTCAAGCGTTTTTACGGCTTCTTCAAGGGAAACAGCATCTAACACTTTTTCGTCAAAAGAGCCCTCCACAGCGATTTTATCGGCTAAAGCAACGCCACATTCATTACCAACAGGTTGGTTTATTGAAAAAGGAAGTCTTGAAGACTCCATTCCTTCTATAATCTCTGCTTCACTTTTATTAAGAATTTCTGCCAGATATGTAACTGTAGGTTCATTCCCCGTATTTTTTATATATTCGTTGCTTGCCTTTTTTATCTTGTATGACAGTTCTTTTAAACTTCTGCTTACTTTTATAATTCCGTCATCGCGCATATATCGTTTAATTTCTCCGATAATCATATGCACAGCATAGGTTGAAAAAGCAAGATTTCTGGAAATATCAAATCTTTTTGCAGCTTTAATAAGACCAATACACCCTACCTGAAACAGATCCTCTTTTTCAAAGCCGGTCTGCGTCATATGCTGAACAACACTCCACACAAGTCTATCATTTTGCGAGAGCAGACTCTCCAAAGCATTTTCATCTCCACCCTGTAATGCTTTAACAAGAAGAGTGTTTCTATCCACATTTACACTCCTCCTCTACGCATTCAAGATTTTTTGTCATAACAATTCGTGTTCCTATTCCCGGCAAAGATTTAACTTCTATTTTATCCATAAAGCTTTCCATAACGGTAAATCCCATACCTGACCTCTCTCCGTCGGGATTTGTTGTGAAAAGAGGGGTCATAGCCTGTTTTATGTCCTCTATTCCCTTTCCCTTGTCTGCAATAATTATTTTAACCTCTTTGTCTTTAATTTCACATTCTATGTATATTATTCCATCCCCGTTTTCATATCCGTGAATGATACTGTTTGTAACCCCTTCGGAAACGGCAGTTTTTATCTCGTTTATTTGTGCAAGCGTTGGGTCAATTCTTGATACAAAAGCCGCAACCGCCACTCTGGCAAAAGATTCGCAGGAACTTTTTGCGGGAAATTCAAGTTTCATTTTGTCTCTCATTTTCTTCTTTCCTTTCATGCAATATCAACAATGTCGCGAAGACCGGACATGTATATAATTTTCTTAACATATTCAGGAGGATTTTCAACCACAACTTTCCCGCCACACAGGCTCATAATATGAAAACGTCCCATAATAATTCCTATTCCGGAACTGTCCATAAAGGAAAGTTCGGAAAAATCAAAAACCAAAGTTTTTATATTACCGCCTTTAATCTCAAGGTCAACATTTTCTCTCAGCATCCGGGAATTGTGATGGTCAAGTTCGCCGTTTATTTTGACAGTCAGCTTGTCCTTTCTTTTAGTAATTGTAAAATTCATTGTGTTTCACCTTTCTGTTATTCTTATATATAGAATTTCTGTAAAATTTTTTTAATCCCTTTTATTTATTGTCGTCAAATTCTCCCATAAATATACATATTTTTGCAATAAAAAAAGCCCTTTGCAAAAATTTGCAAAGAGCTTTTTGTTTTTATGAATGATATTAATACATTCCCATTCCGCCGCCCATAGCTGCAGCAGCTGCTGCCGGGTCTTCTTTTTCAGGAATGTCTGCAACAAGGCTTTCAGTTGTGAGAAGCATTGATGCAACAGAAGCGGCATTCTGAAGTGCACTTCTTGTAACTTTTGCCGGGTCAACAATGCCCGATTTAATCATTTCAACATATTCTTCTGTGAGAGCATTATAACCAATACCCGGTTTGGAATTTTTAATTTTTTCAACGATTACAGAACCGTCAATACCGGCATTTGCTGCAATCTGTCTAACAGGTTCTTCAAGAGCTTTAACGAGAATTGCTGCACCTGTTTTTTCGTCGCCGCTGAGTGACTCCATAACAGCTTTAACATCTGCAATAGCGTTGATGTATGCTGTACCGCCGCCTGCAACAATACCCTCTTCAACTGCAGCTCTTGTGGCTGCAAGAGCATCTTCAATTCTGAGTTTCATTTCTTTCATTTCGGTTTCTGTAGCAGCACCAACTTTGATAACTGCAACACCACCGGAAAGTTTAGCAAGTCTTTCCTGGAGTTTTTCTTTGTCAAATTCAGATGTTGTTTCTTCAATCTGAACTTTAATCTGAGTAACTCTGTCTTTTATTGCACCGGCATCACCGAAACCGTCAACAATGATTGTGTTTTCTTTCTGAACTTTAACCTGTTTTGCTCTACCGAGCTGTTCAATTGTGGTTTCTTTAAGGTCAAGACCAAGTTCTTCGCTGATAACCTGACCGCCTGTTAAAACAGCAATATCTTCAAGCATTGCTTTTCTTCTGTCGCCAAATCCGGGAGCTTTAACACCTACACAAACAAATGTACCACGGAGTTTGTTAAGAACAAGTGTTGTAAGAGCTTCGCCTTCAATATCTTCAGCAACAATAACAAGCTTTTTACCCATCTGAACAATCTGTTCAAGAAGAGGAAGAATATCCTGGATATTAGCAATTTTTTTGTCTGTAATGAGGATATAAGCATCATCAATAACAGCTTCCATTTTTTCGGTATCAGTTACCATGTACGGAGAAATATATCCTCTGTCAAACTGCATACCTTCAACAACTTCTGAATATGTTTCAGCAGTTTTGGATTCTTCAATAGTAATAACGCCGTCATTACCAACTTTTTCCATTGCATCTGCAATAAGCTGTCCTATGCTGTCGTTTGCAGCGGAAATAGCAGCAACTCTTGTGATATCGTCTTTGCCTTTAACTTTTTCGCTGTTTTCTTTAATGTTTTTAACAGCAGCATCAACAGCTTTTGCAATACCTTTTTTAAGTATCATCGGGTTAGCACCTGCAGCGAGGTTTTTAAGACCTTCTCTGATAAATGCCTGTGCAAGAAGAGTAGCTGTTGTTGTACCGTCGCCGGCAACATCGTTTGTTTTTGTAGCAACTTCTTTAACAAGCTGTGCACCCATATTTTCAAACGGGTCTTTAAGTTCAATTTCTTTCGCAATTGTAACACCGTCATTTGTTATAAGCGGTGCACCGAATTTTTTATCTAAAACTACATTTCTTCCTTTAGGTCCAAGTGTAATTTTAACTGTATCAGCAAGTGTGTTAACTCCACGTTCGAGAGCACGTCTTGCTTCTTCTGCATTTAAAATCTGTTTAGCCATTTTGAATTTCCTCCTTATTACTCAACTACAGCAAGTATATCGCTCTGCTTAACAATTATATATTCTTCTTTATCAAGCTTAACTTCTGTGCCTGCGTATTTGCTTACAATAACTTTCTGACCAACAGTAACTTCCATTTTAACTTCATTACCGTCAACCATTCCGCCGGGACCAACTGCAACAATTTCAGCAATCTGCGGTTTTTCTTTTGCTGCCGAAGCAAGTACAATACCACTCTTTGTTGTTTCTTCAGC
Organism: Clostridia bacterium; assembly: GCA_045577655.1. Lineage (GTDB taxonomy): Bacteria > Bacillota > Clostridia > RUG12999 > RUG12999 > RGIG7450. Next base: position 53,903 of record JAZNIU010000027.1, on the reverse strand, counting down.
TTCAGTCATTTTAACTACAACTCTGTCTGTTAAAGGTTTTAATGTCATTTTTCTCTTGCCTTTCCTCCCACAAAAATAAATAATTTCCTTATCCGTGGGCCGATAAGATAATTTTATTAGCACTCAAACGAGCCGAGTGCTAAACCATATTTATAATATACAGAAAATTACCAAAATATTCAAGCCTTTATACCTATCAAAAACGTTTAAATTTTTAAATTATACTTGAAATTCTTCCATTTTCTTTAAAAAGCTCTTGTTTTCTGTTGCATAGTAAAAATCTATTCTGACTACTTTCCGTTTTTCATTCATATCTGCACTTTTTCGGCATATTTATTTAGAAAAGGATGTGATATTATGAACAGAAGCTCGGAGTTTAAAAACAAAGAGGTTATAAATGTTTTAGACGGCAAAAGACTTGGTTATGTAAGCGACGTTAATATAAATTACGAGAAGGGCACGGTTGAAGCAATAGTCATCCCCGGCCCTTCCAATCTGCTAAGTATTTTTTCCGGCGGAAATAACGACTATGTCATTCCGTGGAATAATATAACAAAAATCGGCGACGATATTATTCTGGTAGATTACAGGTCGTAATCTTCTTTTCTCTTAAGAATTTCATCAAATCTTGAGATGTAGATATCAGGATTTTTGAAATTGAAAATTCTTTCTATTCTGTTTTCCTGCGGATAATAAACTTTTGAAACGCTGCCAGCTCCAAGTCCTAAAACCGTTCCCATATCTTCCATCATAAAAATGTTGTATATGCTTTCCTTGCCCGGCAATGAATATCCCACATTCTCAAGATTGAGTAATGTGTCTTTTTGTTTATACATATAATACGGAACAAAACCTGTTTCGCAAAGCCGCGCAAAAGCATAGTCCACCATTTCTGCCGCATTGTATGTAACAATTTTATCCGTTTGTGTTTTAAGGTCTGCTGCTCTTTTGATGCACATAGTATGAACAGTAACCCCATCGGGCGAAAGATTTAATAGTCTGTCAAAAGAGCTTTTGAACATCTCTTCTGTTTCTCCGGGAAGACCTGCAATAAGGTCGGTATTTATGTTGTCAAATCCCATTTTTCTCGCAAGGGAAAAGGCAGAAACAAAATCTTCCTCGGTGTGGTTACGACCTACTTTTTTAAGTGTTTCATTGTTCATAGACTGCGGATTTATGCTTATTCTTGTCACACCCGCATTTTTCATCGAAACAAGCTTTCCCTCAGTTATGGTATCTGCTCTGCCCGCTTCAACAGTAAATTCGGAAATCCTCTTTTTTATAAATCTGTTATTTATGGTTTTAAGAAGCTGATCAAACAAAGGTTCATCAAGCGAGCTGGGCGTTCCGCCACCAACATAAACAGAAAGAATGTTCCTGTCGCTTTTTTCAATTAGTTCAGCGGTGTAGTTTATTTCTTCAATAAGCTTTTCAACATAACCGTTCACTAGTTTTTTCTGCTTGCCCATAGGTTGAGACACAAAAGAACAGTAAAGACATCTTGTAGGACAAAACGGAATTCCAATATAAACACAAATGTCTTTTTCCGACACAGTCTTTTTTATGGGCGACTGTACTCCGTTCACCAATCTTGCAAGTGCAAGCTTTTTGTCCGACACACAAAACCTTTCGGCAAATTCACGATCAAGCTCCTTGCTGTCAAATTCAGAGACAAGCTTTTCAGGTCTGATACCCGTAATAATCCCCCAGGGAAGTTTTCTGTTATATATTTCCGCTGCAAGCTTGTAATAGCAAAGTTTCACCGCATCGCCAACAATTTGCGTGAAGTTACGGGCACCGCTTTGCATAATGCATTGCTGGTTATAATATGTTTTGCCGTCGTGTTTTATTATCGTCTTTATGGTAGAATCTTCTTTTATGCTTATAACATCTGCTTCATCAGCAGAGTTCACTGGCAATATTTTTTCATTTGTAAAAGCGTGTATAATTTCCGAAAGCGGAGTTAAAACATCATGTCCGCTGATATATAACTTAATCATACTATATACGGGTTTGTTTTTCTTTCAGCCCCGATTGTCGATTCCTCCTCATGTCCCGGATAAATCCGCACTTTGTCATCAAGTTTCATTAGCTTTTCAAGCGACTTTTTGAGTACACCGAAATTTCCTCCGGGGAAATCACTTCTGCCAATGCTGCCACAAAAAAGGGTGTCCCCTGTAAAAAGAGTCTCTTTGCCGTCAAAAATGCACATTCCTCCAGCAGTATGCCCTGGTGTATGAATGAAAGAAAATTTCATTTCCCCCACCTCTATCACGTCATTTTCGCCAACAGTTATGTCCGCACCCCGTCTGTTTGGAACAGCTCCGGCAAGATATGCAAGATTCAGTTTTTCGTCAGTCAGCGCATTTTCTTCCGCCTTATAAATAACAACTTTTGCTTTTGTATATTCAGCAACCTCTTCAAGTGCACCTATATGGTCAAAATGAGCATGAGTAATAAAAATATATTTAATATCAACGCCCTCTTTTTTTATCTCCCCGATCAGCCTGTCTGCCATGCCGCCCGGGTCAATCATAATCCCTTCTCGCGTTTTTTTATCAAAAGCAAGATAGCAATTAGCAAAATTATATCCAGGATAAATTTTTTTTACTATCACTAATACTCCTCCTTAGCAAGAATTATCAGTTGCAGCCTAATAACTAGTTAAAACAAAAATGCATACAAAGCATTATACTCTGCATGCATTAATTATATCATATATTTAAGCCTCTTGCAATCATCTTTTCAGCTTGCTTCTGAAAGAATATTTTTTAAGTTCTTTGTAGTCAAAAGGTATAATAGGATGCAGGTAGCTCTTTCCGTCCACAGTTTTTGTCGTGATGAGCATTACAAAGATTAGCGCAAGTCCTGCAACAAGACCAATAAGGCCAAATATGCCTGTCAGTAAAACAAGAAAAATCCGCAGGAATTTTGTGGCATAACCATATTCAAAGTTGGGGCTTGCATAGATTGAAATTGCAAGGAAAGACATATAGAACACCGTTTCAGATGAAAGCCATCCTGACGATACGGCAAATTCGCCTACCAGAAGAGCGCCCACTATACCGATTGAACTGCCAAGAACGTTCGGCGTGTTCATTGTTGAAATTCTTATGATTTCAAGTACAAACTCCATTATCAGAATTTGAAGCAATACGGGGATTTTCACCGGCTCGTCAATTTCAAAAATTCTAAACCATTCGGGTAGTCGGTCCAGATTTTCAAGAATAACAAGCCAGAGCGGAGTTAAAAGAAGGGACAACAGCATAAGCCCATATTTGATAAATCTGTAGTATGTTCCGGTTATTGGCGGAAAATAGTAGTCGTTTGCTTCTTTAACAAAATCTATCATTTTTGCCGGCAAAATCATTACAGACGGAGAGTTGTCGGTAATTATTATAACCTTCCCTTCCAAAAGAGCTGCACTTGTCTCGTCCGGACGTTCAGTGTATCTAACTTTTGGAAATGGATTATACCATTTTGTAGGAAAAATATTTTCGGACAGTGTCTCCTGGTTCATTGTCAACCCCTGTATATCAAGTCCGGAAATTTTCCTTTTAACTTCTTCAACAAATTTCTTGTCGCTGAGCCCTTCCATATAACAAACAATAACATCAGAAGAAGATTTTCTGCCCACAGAAAATTTTTCCATCATAAGTTCTGTCGAATGTATTCTTCGCCTGATAAGTGCAGCATTAAAAATGGGTATGGCACCAAACCCATCTCTTGAACCCCTAATGGTTTTGTCTTTTTCAGGTTCCATTGATTTATCCTGCGGAAAACTTTTAGCGTCAATGACAAACGCTTCTTCAATGCCGTCTACAAACATAACAGCAGATCCCACATACATTGAATTTACAACTTCTTTAAGCTCTGTCTGGATGCTCACTTCTATAAATGTAATAATTTTTTTATCAATCTCGTCTGTGGTCAGCGGCACCTTTGATTTAACGTCCATAAGATTTTTCAGGATATGGGTCAAAACTTCACCATTAACCTCGCCGTCTAATGTAAAAATACTACATTTCTGGCACCCCATATAAAACTGACGAAAGATGACATCAAAATTTCTGTCAAAGTTTATGGTACTTTTAAATAGTTTCGTTGACTCATTTATATTTTTTGGTATTTTCACCGTGCAAAACACAACCTTTCTTTAAAGGTTATTATTTACACATAAAATAAAAAAATACTGTATTGCATTTTCTTATTACAGATGGTATAATTAAACCATAAAAATCAAGGAGGTTTTATTTATGAAAAAAATACTTACTCTTTTAGTTCTTACTGCACTTTTTATGTCAACTTTTTTGTTTAATGCAAGTGCAGGAGTGACTATGTCAATTATCAATTGCGAATATACTTTTGCAAATCCTTTCAGCGAAGGTTTTGCATCTGTAGAAAAAGATGGAAAATGGGGGTTTATTGATGCTTCCGGCAAGTTTCTTACTCTGCCAACATTTGATTATACCAGTAATTTTTCAGAGGGACTTGCAGTTTTTAAAAGAAATAATAAATACGGATATATAAACGGTTACGGAACCGAGGTTATTCTGGCTACATACGATTCGGCAAGTGATTTCCACGAAGGTCTTGCAGCAGTTGGTCGCAACGGAAAATTTGGTTTTATCAATTGTTATGGTGAAATCGTGGTTCCGCTTATCTACTCCAATGTTTCTGACTTTTCAGGCGGTGTTGCAACAGTTTTAAAAGACTTAAAAATCGGATATATCAATGCACTGGGGCAGGAAATTGTTCCGCCCGCATACGACAACGGTTCCGGTTTTTCAGATGGCATTGTTGCCGTAGCCATTGGAGATAAATGGGGATATTTAAACGACAAAGGCGAAAAAATAATTAACTTTGATTTTGATATGGCAACAAGTTTTTCCGATGGTCTTGCCCGCGTTATGAAAAATGGAAACTGGGGGTTCATTGATGCTACAGGTAAAACCGTAATTGATTTTGAATATTCCGGCGCAACTGATTTTTCAGAAGGTGTTGCAGCCGTAAGTAAAAAAGTCGGCAACAAAACTTTGTTTGCCGCAATCGACAAAACCGGCAAACTTATTACCGACTTTGAATTTGACAATGTCCGCACTTTCTCGCAAGGACTTGCAGCAGTATCTTTGGGAGGAAAATGGGGTTTTATAAACACCGAAGGAAAACTTGTCATCCCTGCCGAATATTCTTATGCCGGCTGGTTTGAAAAGGGTCGCGTTGTTGTTTCAAAAGATTATAATTGGGGTATAATTGACAAAGAGAACAACGTTGTTCTTCCTCTCCAGTACGAGTCAATCTCTCCTCTTAAAAATTCTTCAGCATCAATTTGCAAAGACGGCAAATATGGAATAGTACTGTTTGAAACATATATTGATGTTTTAATCGACGGAAAACCTGTTAATTTTGATGTTGCTCCTCAGCTTGTAAACAGCAGAACTCTTGTTCCCCTGCGTGCAATTTTTGAATCACTTGGTGCAACCGTTGACTGGGACGATGCTACACAGACAGTTACATCAACTCAAGGTAAAACTACAATTTCACTTACAATCGGCAAACCCGAAATTTATATAAACGGCGTAAGAAAAGAACTTGATGTTCCGCCACAGCTTATAAGCAGCAGAACCCTTGTGCCCGTCCGAGCGGTTGCAGAAGCTTTCTCCTGCACAGTTGGCTGGATTGATGACACCCAGACAGTAACAATAACAACAAAATAAAAATGACGGTGGTTATACCACCGTCATTTTTTTACATTCCTTCAATTAAATTAACTGTAATAAGTTTGTTTTTTATGTCCACATTTAAAATGAACTCTTTAACAGCAGGAACAAGTATTTTTCTGTCTTCTTCCGAAGTTATTTCGTAAACATCGTTTGCTCCGGTAAAAATTACATCGGTTATTTTGCCGACAAAATTTTCTTCTGCATCTTTAACGTCACAACCGATAATATCTTTCAGATAAAAGCTGTTTTCTTCAAGACTCGGCAACATTTTTTCGTCAACAAAAACTTGCTTACCTACAAGCTTTTGTGCTTCTTCCGGTGTGTCTACTCCGCTGAATTTAACAGATACACAACCTTTTATGTGTTTAACAAATTTAATCTTTTCTTCATTTTCCCCAATATAAACAGTTTTAAGCTTATCAAACATATCCGTAACGTTTGTATGGGGAAAAATTTTGATTTCTCCGCGGATACCGCGTGTTGTAACAATTTTACCTATATTAATTTTTTTCAATTAAATCACCTGCAAATTATGCTGGATATGAATTTCGCCGAGTAGTCTTACCCGGCGAAACATCATTCAATAATGTCAACTCTGACTTTTTTGTCCTCTTTACTTGCAACCGCTTTAACAACAGTTCTGATTGCTTTTGCAATTCTGCCCTGTTTGCCGATTATTTTACCCATATCTTTAGGGTCAACCTGAAGTTCGAGTAAAACGCCTCTGTCGTTTTCCGACTCGGCAACAGAAACATTTTCCGGTTTGTCAACAAGCGATTTTGCAATGTTTGTCAATAATTCTTTCATCTGCTTTTCTCCAAACCGAATTATTTTTCAATACCGTTTTTCTTAAGTAAAGCTTTAACAGTATCTGTGGGCTGAGCACCACAAGCAAGCCATTTTTTTGCTTTTTCTGCATCAACCTTTACTTCAGCCGGTTCAGTGATAGGATTGTATGTTCCTATTTCTTCAATGAAACGACCGTTTCTCGGATATCTGGAATCTGCAACAACAATTCTGTAAAAAGGATTTTTCTTTGCGCCCATACGGCTTAAACGAATTTTAACTGCCATTTATATTCACCTCCAAATAATATTTTATTAAAACGGGAACCTGCCCATTTTTTTCATTTGTCTTTGCATTTGTTTGTTACCTGTCATCTGCTTAATCATTTTCTGCATTGCATCAAACTGTTTAAGCAAGGCATTAACCTCCTGAACTCTCATCCCTGAACCGTTTGCAATCCTCTGTTTGCGGCTTGCGTTTATTATGCTTGGATTTTGCCTTTCTTTTGGCGTCATAGACAGGATTATTGCCTCGGTCCTCGAAAGATGATTGTCGTCAATATTTGCATTTTTAAGCGCTTTTGAATCAACTCCCGGAAGCATGCCTACTATCTGGGACAAAGGCCCCATATTTTTCATTTGTCTGAGCTGAACCAGAAAATCTTCCAGATCAAACTTGTTTTGACGAAGTTTCTGTTCAAGCTCTTTTGCCTGTTTTTCATCAAATGCTTCCTGAGCCTTGTCAATAAGCGTCAGGACATCGCCCATCCCAAGAATTCTCGATGCCATGCGTTCGGGATAAAACACTTCAAGGTCTGAAAGCTTTTCTCCCATACCGGCAAATTTAACCGGTTTACCTGTTACGGCGCGTACACTTATCGCAGCACCGCCACGCGTGTCACCGTCAAGCTTTGTGAGAACAACGCCGGTAATCTCAAGCTGTTCATTGAATGATTCAGCAACATTAACTGCATCCTGACCCGTCATAGAGTCAACAACAAGAAGAATTTCGGTAGGCTCTGCAACAGTTTTTATATTTTCAAGTTCCTGCATAAGCTCTTCATTAACATGAAGTCTGCCCGCAGTATCTATGATAACAAGGTCGTTACCGTGGTCTTTAGCATTATCAATTGCTTTTTTGGCAATTTCAACCGGGTCATTTGACCCTTCGATTGAAAAAACCGGAATGTCAAGTTGTGCACCCACCACCTGAAGTTGTTTGATAGCAGCAGGTCTGTAAACATCGCAAGCAACAAGAAGCGGTCTTTTTGCACGCTGTTTTTTGAGCAGCAAAGCAAGTTTTGCAGAAGTTGTTGTTTTACCTGCACCCTGCAAACCAACCATCATTATAACCGTTGGCGGTTTTGAAGAAAACTCAAGTTTAGCTTCTTCTTTTCCAAGAAGTTCAACCATTTCTTCTTTAACAATTTTTATAATATGTTGAGCCGGTGTCAGACTTTCTAAAATCTCAGCGCCAACAGCACGTTCAGAAGTTTTTTTGACAAAATCTTTAACAACTTTATAGTTTACGTCTGCTTCCAGCAAAGCAAGCCGTATTTCTCTCATGGCATTTTTAACATCAAGCTCTGTTACCTTACCATGATTTTTCATTTTTCTGAAGGTGTCTTGAAGTCTTTCAACCAAACTATCAAATGCCAAATTTTTCACCTCAAATTTCAAGTTCTGATATAAGCTTAATTATGGGCTCGGTTTCTTTTTTGTCAACATCTATTTCAAGCACCATTCTTTTCAGTATATCCAGTTTCTGAGAAATATCTTTAAACCTTTGGGCAAGCCCAAGCTTTTCTTCTGTTTCAGCTAAAATGCTTTCAGATTTTTTTATGGCATCACGGACTCCCTGTCTGGTAATCCCTATATCCTCTGCAATTTCCGCCAAAGACAAATCCTCGTTATAATAAAGCTCCATAACATCTCTTTGTCTTTCGGAAAGCAGACTCCCGTAAAAATCAAGTAACATCCCGTTTATGAAATTTTTAGCCATAAAATCACCTGTAAAGCAAATTACTTTACATATTATAACACACTCATTTAGCCATGTCAAGCATTTTTAATAAAAAATCCCCGAACTATTTCGTTCGGGGTGTTATTTCGTTCCACATTGTAAATCCTAAAATCAAAATTCCGCCTACCGCTTGCCAGAAAGTCATCATCTCGCCCAATACCGTGACAGAAATTATAACCGCTACAAGCGGGTCAATATAACTTAAAATTGCGGCTTTCTGGCCCGGTAATTCTTTGAGAGAATAAAAATACAAACAATATGTAATGCCGGTATGCACAATACCTACAACAAGAAGATTTGCCCAACCAACCGTGTCAAGCACATTAAGCGAAACTCCGCTTGTAGCAAAAACGTACGGAGCAAGAACAACAATTGCAGCAATAAACTGCAAAAAAGTTCTGTGAATTCCATCAACATTTTTTATGAATTTGTTAAGTAAAATTACTGTTGCATAGAAAACCGCCGCACCAAGACCGAACATGATGCCTATAAAATCTTTTCCGCCTCCCAGTTTTCCTATGCCCGTAATCATTATCAGTCCGACAGAAGACATAATAAAACATATCAGTTGCTTAACGGTTAATTTCTCCCGAAAAAGAACAGGGCAAACCGCTGTAACAATAACCGGAGCAAAATAGTAGCTGAGAGTAGCTGCTGAAACAGTTGTGTATTTGTATGCTTCAAAAAGCAAAATCCAGTTTATTCCCATTGCAATTCCCGAAGCAAGCAAAAGCGGCACTTCTTTTTTAATCTTAGAAAAAGGTATTTTCTGTTTTGTAATAACAAGGAAAAGCGCTATCATAACAGACGCCAGAATGGCACGGTAGAGCGCAAGTTCACCCGATGAAACCGAAATGTTTCGTACAAATGGCCCCAGCGTACCGAATATTATCATTGAAACGATTAACATAAGCCTAGGATCTAATATTTTTTTCATTTTGTATCTCCAATTTAAGAATATATGAATCAGCCTGTAACAACCGCTTTTTCTATTTCCTGATATTGAGAAAGAATCCAGTAGAAAGCCATTTTCATATCAATTTCATGACCACCGTCAAAAACATCAAGGAAAACACGGGCATCCGGATAGTCTGACATTATTTTTTCATACAGCTCCAGACTTTGTGCCACCGGAACAACCGGGTCAAATTTTCCATGAAAGATCTTCAAATTTGACTCTGCAATTTTTTGAACATGATTAATAGGCGACCTTTTTCTAAGCTCTGCCACATCGTTATTGCAACAAGCTAAAACATTATCTCTGTATCCGGGGTTCTGGTTTATCCATTTTTCAAGGTCGGTAATCGGAACATATGCACCAACAGCCTTAAAATATTCAGGACAAAAACCGGACATTAAAAGCGCCATATGACCGCCGCCGCTGAGTCCCAGCAAAAAAATATTGCTTCTGTCAATATTTTTATTGGTGACAACATAGTCAATAGCATCTTTTATGTCTTGTTTTGCATAGTCGGACCCGCACGCTTTTGTGCAATTGGGATTTGCTTTGAGATTGGCGCCCCGGAACTCCGGCAACAGCAAATTAAAATTGTACTTCTCCGCATACGGAAGCATATTATCTATTTGATTAAACCTGTCATAGCTCCATGTATGCAGTCCGACAAGCAGAGGTCGTTTTTCCTCCCCTTTTGCTTTATAGAACAAAGAAGGTTGCATAGTGCCATCCATTGTGGATTTTATCAGCAGTTCAGTATTTTTCATTTTTCTCGCCTCGTTTAGTGATGATGATGGTGGTGGTGATGTCCACCTGTTTCAGTATGATGAACATGGCAATGTTCAGCGTCGCACTCTTCTCCCGGCTTTTCAAGTTCTAAAGTAACATGACCTATTCCATGCTCTTTAAGCTCGGTTCTTATTTTTTCTTTTATTAAAGAGCTTTCCTCTTCTGTGACAACATGCATCGTTGCATAATTATTATACCCGTCCATACTCCACACATGGATGTGATGAACGTCAATAACATCGTCAATTTCACAGATGTGTTCTTTCAGTTCTTCAAGTTTTATACCTGCAGGAATTTTTTCAAGAAAAAGATTCTCAATCTGTTTGAAATTCTTTATTGCATTAAAAAGTATAAACACAGAAACTAAAATAGACAGTATCGGGTCGATAACTGCAAAATTAGTAAATCGCATAACAATCGCACCAATTAAAACAACAATCCAGCCAAGAACATCTTCTATCATATGAAGATTAACGGCTTTCTGGTTGAGCGAATGTCCTTCTTTTGTGAAGAGGGCAGCAAAAAAATTAACAGCCGCGCCAATAATCGCAAATATAATCATTCCGTTATAATCAATGGCAACGGGATTAAAAATTCTTAAAACTGCGTTGTATATAACCACGATTGAACCTAAAAGCAGAATCACCGTTGTTATAAGACTGCCCACAACAGAATATCGAATATACCCGTATGTGTATATATCATCAGGCTGTTTTTTGCTTTTTCGTTCCAAAAGCCATGCGCAACCAATGCTTATAGCGTCTCCGATATCGTGCACCGCATCCGAAACTATCGCAACACTTCCTGTAATGGTTCCTCCTAAAAATTCAAAAATCGAAAATGTCAGATTAAGAAAAAATGCGATAAAAATATTTTTCTCTGTTTTCATTTAGGTCCGTCCTTTATTCGCTTTGTGCCATAAGAGCCATATACGCCATATTAGGCTGCTGTACATCAAGTCTTCCATATTGAACAACAACGCCGACATCACTTTTAATTTCCATTGAATATTGAACTCCTACGCCTATTTCAAGACCGCCAAGCACCTCTTTGTCATCACTTTTAAAACATCTGATACGCTTCGCCGGGACAATGTACGGAATATTTTCCACAGGGTCACGGTCTTCAAAATAAATACTGATACTGACGTGCGCGTCAACGTCATTAGTATTCAATATCATAATACTTTCATGTCCTTCATATTTTGCATTCGGGTCGGGTGTTGGTGACGGACGATATCCGTCTACAATATACCATTGTTTTTTTCCACTCATTTTAAATTCCTCCTTTTTATTTTTGGATATATATCATATCTATAAATTGCTACTGCCAGCGAAATAATAGACAGTGCGTTCCCTATGGTCGAACCATATGCCATACTTACAAGGTTATATATAAGCCAGAAAGGTGCTCCGAGCAAAGAAACAAGCCTTATTTTTCGTTCCTCTGTTACCCAGAAAGCACTTGTCTGCAAAATAGCACCAACAATGGGAAACAGGCTGAATATGTTTTTATATAAACAAAGTCCTGCTGCAAGTATTGCTAAATTTAAAGTTATAAAAATCGTTTTAACGTGTTTTGCTACAAACCCTTTGTCCTTACCATTCGCCGCAACTGCCGAAACAGAAGACAGCATATCGATTGCTGCACCTTCCAGCGCCCCAAGCAGAATATATTGCAAAACATACAAACAGTTTGACACTGCATTTGCCAGAACAATATGTTTCCGACGTTTAAACTGATAGCTTAAAACAAAAAGGACAACAGCAAGTACGCCTATTATTTGTGCCAGTATGTACATCTGAAATTTTCCTTTCTGTCTTTAAAACCGGTCGTAAAAAACAACTTCTTCAAGAGGCCGGAATTCACTATGAAAATCACTTGGCACCGCATCTTCTGCCGGATATCCCATCACAAGAAGTGCAAGCGGTTTGATATTGTCGGGAATTCCAAATTCCTCTTTAATTGCCGCCGGGTCAAAATGCATAACCCAGCAGCATCCCACTCCAGCATTATGCGCGGCAAGCATCATATGCGTTGCTACAATCGCTGCATCAACCGGTGCAGAAAGAGCCCCGTCATACACCCTTTTCCAGCTTTCCTCTTCATTATAGCATACAAGCATTGCCGCAGGTGCATTAAAATGACATTTTGTGCATTTTTTTATTTTTCCCATTCCTTCATCTGTGTTTAAAACCAGAATTCTCTGGGGCTGATAATTGCGTCCCGTGGGCGCTTTGTGTGATGCGTCTAAAATTTTTGAAATGCTTTCTTCGGACAAATGCTGCGGTCTAAAACTTCTGACAGAATATCTTTGTGTAATCAATTTTTCAAATTCCATATTTAATACCTCTGAATATTTTTAATTGCGACACATAAGGTTTAGATGCAAACCTTTTTGGTGTCAAGTTTATGTTATGCTAAGACCAAAAATTCACCATTTTCTATCTAGGCAAATATTATTCCAGCAATACTCAATTTTGTCACAGTCAATAACCATTTGAAATTCAAATTCCCATATTTTTTCTTTGTTGTTACTGCACCAAAAAACAATGATCTATGAAAAGAATGGTATTGTTCGTTAAATTCTAATTCCCACTCGCCTTTATTTATTTTTTCATATACTTTTTTCAAATTCACTTTTTTTCTTGTTGTACATAAACGCTTACCAAATATATAATGTCTTTTGAATAAATAAAGCACGGACATCTGTTCGTCAAATTCAATAAAATTAATTTTCGACTTATCTGTACGAACCGTTTCTCCACAAGAATTATATTTTGAATCTGCTAACATCCAAAATCCATCATCAAGAGTTAAAGATAATACATCATCATATACCTCTACGCCATTGACAACACAATCGTGTAAACTTATATCTTCATATGCATTTTCTACACAATTTTTCCACACATCTTCTCCTCCTCTGTTTTTCCGACAATATTCGACATTTTTATTATGATTTTGTCAAGTTAGGGGCAAAAAATGTTACGGTCTGAGGCCCATTCCACCCTCGAGGGTTAATGTTTCTCCGTTCATATATTTAAAGTCGGGCGAAGCAAGCTGAACACATACTCTTCCGATTTCAAGTTCAGAATCTCCAAAGTGACCTGCCGGAGGAATTTTCACATTCGCCTTGAATGCATCGGGATATGCTTTTTCAAAATTTTCCAGCTGTGCGGTCCATGCAAGCGGACAAATAACATTTGTATTTATCCCGTCTTTTGCCCATTCAGTTGCAGCAACACGGGAAAGTCCGCGGATAGCTTCTTTTGCTGCCGCATATGAGCACTGACCATAATTGCCGAAAAGACCTGCTCCCGATGCAAAGTTTATAACACTTCCCTTTGTTTCTTTAAGATAGGGATAGCAAGCTTTCATATAATAAAACGCTGCATACAGTCCAGAATACATAGCAAGATTGAACTGCTCTGTTGTGTGGTCCTGAATTGTAACGCCCGATGCTGAAGCCTGGGCATTGTTAATTAAAACATCTATTCTTCCAAAAGCATCTATTGCCTTTTGAACAACATCTTTTGCAATTTTTTCGTTATCATTTCCCTCGGCAATATCTGCAGAAACAGCTAAAACTTTAATGCCATATAATTTTTCAAGCTCTTCTTTCGCCTTTTCAAGCTTTTCAACATTTCTTCCTGTAATAACAAGATTTGCGCCTTCCTTTGCGTAAGCGGTTGCAATACCATAACCGATTGACCCGCATTTTCCATCAGAAAGAACCGCATATCCTGCGCCTGTAATAATTGCTGTTTTGCCTTTTAAAAAACTCACTATAATTTCTCCTTTGTATTTTCAATATAACTTAGTTGCTGACGTAAAATTTTAAAAACTCTTAATCAGTCAATGCATTTTAAATTCCGTACATTATCCAGATATAAATGTATGCAGGGACAATTGCAGCAATTGTAAATGGAATTCCGATTTTAAAGAAGTCGCCGTTGCTTACCGAATATCCCGATTTTTTCAGAATTCCTATTCCTGTAATATTGGCAGAAGCTCCCACCGGTGTGATGTTGCCGCCAAGGGTTGCGCCCGAAAGCAGTCCGAAATAGAGTGGTGTTGCATCAATGTTAAGCGCCGTTGCAATCCCGGCAATAACAGGAATCATTGTTGCAACATAAGGTATATTATCGATAAATGCAGAAATAATCACCGATGCAACAACAATTACAGTGTACAGCACAAAAATGTTTCCGCTGCCTGCCTTTGCAAGCAGGTTTGCCAGCGCATCAATAACTCCCATTGATGATATTCCGCCTATCATAAGGAATATTCCGACAAGAATTCCTATTGTCTGAAAATCAATTTCTTTAAGTGGTTCTGCTATTGCAGAAAATGTTTTCTTCTTTATAACTGTGTATATAAGTCCGATTACAAGCAGACCGCAACATATCAGTCCGTTTGTTATATCAGGTTTGTTCGGAACAAAAGAAGCAGCGATAAGAAGCACCAAAACCGCAACGAGAAGCACTGTTGGGAAATAGTCGGTCACCTTTGTGCGCTCATTTTTCTGCTCAATGGATGCATTTTCTTTTTTAAATATGAAAAGCAGAATAAGCGCCGAGAGTACTGCTCCGAGTTCTACTGCAAAAAATATACTGGGTCTGCCCTTATACCAGAAAAAGTCCAGGAAACTCATATCCAGCGCAGAACCAAGCATAATTGCTGTGGTATCGCCAACCAGTGTTGCCGCGCCCTGCAGATTGGAGGAAACGGCTATTGCTATAATAAAAGGCACCGGATTTGTGTCAAGCTTTTTACAAATGGCAAGTGCTATCGGTGCCACCATAAGTACTGTAGCAACATTATCAACAAACGCTGAAATTATCCCAGCAAACAAAGCCAGGGAAACCGCTGCCCATTTAACGTTTGGAACTTTTTCCATAACCATATCTGCAAGCATTGCAGGCATTTTGCTTTCTGTAAACAGAGATACAAGCCCCATTGTTCCAATAATCATAAGAAGTACATTAAAATCTATTGAAGATAGTATCTCCTTTAGCGGAAGCATACCCGATAAAATAAATATTGCACCGGATGCAAGAGCAATATAGGTCCTGTACTTGCCAAATGCAAGTATGCATACATAAGTTAAAGCAAATAGTACTATTGCCGGAACCATAAAATTTCCTCCCATTTTATCAGTTTGAATATTTATTATAATTCTTATTTATTTTCTTCAACATAATTCTTACTGGTGTCAAGTCAGGAAAAAACAATACAATCAAAACTGCTCTATTTGAAAGTACAGAAAATAGACTTTTTATTCTCCCATAAATTCTTCTAATATTTCGACGGCATCCTCTATACATCCGTCACACGAGCGAAGAGCTTTATTTTTTATTTCTTCACACATAATTGTTCCAATCCTGGACTTAAATCTCTCCATAAGCTCACAGGCAAAATCGTAGCTTTCTTTTTTATTTGTTTCGGGAAGTCTGTCCATACCATAGCTCTTGATTCCACCTGCCACAAAAACCATAGCACTTACAGCACCGCAAACACCCTGAGTTCCACCCATACCTCCGCCAAAAGCTTCGGTGAGTCTGAATATTTCATCCTCGCTATATCCCAATCTGTCTGCAAACACGCATGCCACCGATTGCGCACAGTTGCATCCTTTGTTATGATTTTCTACTGCTTTTTCTAATCTGTTCATATTAAAATTTCCTTTTTATAATTTTTTAGATTTCTACTATACAAAAACTAAACAATGTTACTGGTATAGCTTTTTGTCTATTGGCAGGTCGTTTCCAAGCAACTCTTCAAAATGGTTGTTTGTATAAATTTTTTCTATAGCATCAAACATTTTTCTTGCGCTGCACATCTGTGCTTTGGCGTTTCCAATACAGCCATCCTCGATAGCACCATAATAGCGAAACGCCTCTTCAAATTTTGGAAAATATATGGAAATATCGGGAATTTTCTTTTCATCAAACCAATACATAAAGCGTTTTTCTTCTCTTCCGTCTTTATGAATAATCTTCTTTTCAACTTTATATTCTGTCAAACGGGCAGGCGTGTCAAGAAGTTCTTCCACACAATGAAGAAATGTGTTTTTCTCATGTCCTACACCAATCAATAGAACATATCCGTCCTCTTCAAGAATTTTGCCGTAACATCCACGGGGATTTGCCGGCGTATCAGAAACAGCCTCATAATTTATAAAAGAATCCACCTTTTCCCTCTCCCCAAACACCGCCATGGAATGTGTGGGATGCAGGGTTCTTACAGCATCGGGATGTGCAGCTGCAAGCTGCGACAAAACCCCTGTGCAACTGTCCGCTCTTCTCGTGTCGTATACATCACTGTCCCAGGTATGCGTGGGGACACATAAAAGTCCACCGTCCTGAGTGAAAAAATTGATCAATGCCGACAAAAGTGTTTCGCCGCCACCCTCTATTTCTCCAACAGCTTTCAGCGAAGTATGTACCGTAACAATTTTGCCTTTAATATGCCGGAATTTATAAAGCTGCATCATCAGCTGTTCTTTTGTTAATATACTTTTTGTCATCCGCACAATGTTCCTCTTAAAAAATGCCTTATTCTGTCATTTTATTATACCATAAACGCTTGAAACGGTCAATAATTTTTACTGTAAAAAAGACGGCACAACGCAAAAAGCAAAGTGCCGTCCAATCTAATTTTATATTATCTGTTAAGGATATATTTTGTAAGCTCAACCGGTTCAACAATTTTCCCGTCTTTATATACACGCATATTGCCCGAAGCAATTTCGTCAATGAGGATAACTTCGTCGTTGTTGTAGCCAAATTCAAATTTGATATCCCACAAATCAAGACCTATTGTTTTAAGGTCGTCTGCAACAATTTTTGTTATTTTAAGAGTCTGCTGTTTCATGCTTTCAAACATGCTTTCGCTCATAACGCCAAGAGCAGCAAGTCCTTCGCTTGTTACAAGCGGGTCACCTTTTTCGTCGTTTTTGAATGTGCATTCAACATAACCGCCTTCAAGTGGTGTGCCGTCTTCGATATATTCGCCATATCTGCGGATGAAGCTTCCTGTTGCAACAAGTCTGCAGATAACTTCAAGGCCGTGTCCGAAAACTTTGCCCGGAAGCACTTCCATAGTTGCATTTTCAACATCTGCGCTCACAAAATGTGTTTTAATGCCGGCATCTTTAAGCATATTAAAATAGTAAACCGAAGTTTTGAGGTTTTCTTTGCCTATGCCGTCAATTTTAAGACCAACTGTGTTTTCACCAGGGTCAAAAACACCGTCTTTGCCTGTGCAATCATCTTTGAACTTAAGCATTACATTGCCGTTTTCAAGTTCGTAAACATCTTTTGTTTTTCCTTCATAAATCTTTTTCATAATGTTCCTCCTGTATATCTGTCTTTTTTTAAGCTAATTTATTTCAGAGTAATTTACTCTTTTAATCATTTTATCATTTCCAAAAGTATATTCTGCAGTATTAAGGGGAAATATTATTTCCTTTTCATAATACCACATATCATCCTCATGCAAAGGATTTTTTATGACGTGAAACTCCTGTGCAGGCATATAACCCTGTGCAAGCAAAAAAGCTTTTTCTCCTTTTTCATTTTCACAGACATCAACAACCATAACAACGTGTCCCGGCGAGCCGCCTTTTATTATAACATCGCCCACCGTCATTTCCGAAAGGCTTATTGTTTCTGTTTCGTAGGCTTCCACTGACAACGTCCCGGCATAACTGAAAACCGTCCTGAGATATTTTACAAAATTTTGATATGAAGTGTCAACCCCGACAGTTTTGCTCCACCTTGTTCCTCCATCATCTACAACGGGGCGAAAACCCTGTTCCCACTTTAAATATTCACACAAAAATCCATCAGTAAAATGAAAAGCAATTTTTTCTTTCTGTCCGGTTGCCCAAAAATATTCTGCATACACACGAATTACCGAATCGGCACATTGTTGCAAATCATCAGTTTCTATCGGAAGATTAAATATTGCCGCATGTGCCTTTTGGTTTGATTTGTTTTTGCCATTATGCAGCAGCAGTGGTTCGCCTCTGTCTTTCATACTGTATTTACGCAAAAAATTCGTTAAACTTCCCTCTTTGGCATCTTTCCTTACAAAACCGTCAGGCACGGATATTCTCGTTTCCAGAGTTTGTCCTGAAGAAATAATAAGACTGCTTTCAAACTCTTCTTCAAGGACATCCCCTTTGCATCCCGAAAGAAAAAACAACACCAAAACTAAATAAGTTAATTTTTTCATATTTTATTCTTTAAATTTAAGAGTTGTATCTGTCATTGATTCTATCATAGCAAGAGATTCCACACGTATTCCTTTTTCGCGGATTCTGTCTCCGCCGCCCTGGAACCATTTTTCAATAACAATGCCAACCCCCTCAAGAGACGCTCCCGACTGATTTATAATTTCTATAAGTCCCTCAAGTGCACAACCGTTAGCCATAAAATCGTCTATAACAAGAACTTTGTCGTCGGGCGACAGAAATTCTTTTGAAACGATTACA
Organism: Clostridia bacterium; assembly: GCA_045577655.1. Lineage (GTDB taxonomy): Bacteria > Bacillota > Clostridia > RUG12999 > RUG12999 > RGIG7450. Next base: position 35,125 of record JAZNIU010000027.1, on the reverse strand, counting down.
TCATATATTCTGCCGTGGGTAAAGGATTTAACTTTGGAAGTAAAAACCTCTCCAGCAATATTTTTTGTCTGATTTTTCTTTGCAAATACAAGTGGGACATCAAATGCCTGTGCTACCATGCATGCAATACCGATACCGGATGCTTCAACTGTTAAAATTTTGTTGATTTTAACATCTGCAAATCTTCTTTTAAACTCATCACCAATTTCTTTCAGCAAACGAATGTCCATTTTGTGATTTAAAAAACTGTCAACCTTTAAAACATTTCCGGGTTTAACTTTGCCGTCTTTAAGTATTCTGTCTTTTAAAATCTGCATGGTGGTCCCTCCTGTTTATGCTAATTATAAAGTCCGTATTTTCTTTTCAGTTTTAGTATCTTCATGACACTTTCGTCAATTCTATCTTCTGAAACCCTGCCGTCATTTACAGCTTTTAAAACACCCTCAACCGCTGCAGAAAGACTTTTCGGCATAAGAACAATATCCACTCCGGCATTTATTGCACGCACTGACAATTCACCGGACCCATAAAGCGTTGAAACCGCGCCCATAGCCATACTGTCGGTAATAACCACCCCGTCAAACCCAAGTTCCTGTTTCAGATAGTCTGTCACAACCGCATCTGACAAAGTGGCGGGGTTTTTATCGTCAATATCTTTTATCACAAGATGGCCTATCATAACCATATCTGCTCCGGCGGCTATTCCCGCTTTAAACGGAAGAATTTCCTGTGAATTAAGTTCTTTTTTTGTTTTTGAAACATAGGCAAGTGCATCATGGGTATCAACAAAAGTATCTCCATGACCGGGAAAATGTTTAAGTGTGCACATCACTCCCCCATCGTGAAAACCTTTCACCGCTGCAGAAACAAGACTTGCACTTTCAGAAAAATCGTCACTGTAGGCTCTTTCGCCTATAACAGTGTTGTTTTTGTTGGACCAGACATCTGCCACGGGTGCATAATCGAGATTAAACCCAAGTTTTTTCATTTCTTCCGCAATAGTTTTTGCATTTTCGTAGGCAGCAGTTTCGCCATCGTTTCTGTATGAATACATACTATCAAATGCCGGGAAATCCACATTTTCTTTAAGTCTTGCAACTCTGCCGCCCTCCTGGTCAACAGCCAAAAACATCGGAGTTTTCCCAAGTTCTGACATATCGGATAGCATTTGCTTAAGCTGGGTGCGTGAGCTCACATTGTCCGCAAAACAGACAATTCCGCCTACCGGGTATTCTTCCAACCCTGATATAAAGGTCGGTGAAACGCTCCGGACGGTTTCTCCCATATTAAGGTTTTCGGGAGCAACAATGAACATCTGACATACTTTTTCGTTCAATGTCATATTTTCAATAATTGCAAGAATTTCTTTTTCTTCTTTTTGCTCCGGTGTTTCCCGGATATCAGAATTATGTACTTTAGGGCTTGCACAACATATCAACAAAGCCATTACCGAAGCAAGCAAAACAACCAACCATATTTTTTTCATATTAAATCACTCAATTCCTTTATCGTGACACAGGCGGTTTAATAAAGTAATTATAGCACAGCATTCGTCTTTTTTCAATATTTTTTTCAATTTTTTTGCAAAAAAACTGCCTTTTTTCAAAGGCAGTTTTTCTAAAATGCAAACATTGAACGTATAAGTTTTAAAAGAGCTCCGAAAAAAGAAATTTTTTCCAGCTCTGCTGCCGTCACAAGTGGCACAACTGCTGCAACCTCGTCGCCCACCCTGACAGTAATTTCCCCCACTTTTGTACCTTTTACAAAAGGAGCTGAAATTTCATCATCAAAAACAACTTCTTTTTTTATTAAATCGCTTTGTCCTTTGGGAACTACAACCTTAACATCTTTTTCCGGAACAACATCAACAAAATCAGCTTTTCCTTTTTTCACTTTTATCTGTCCCAGTGGTTCCGACACCGGCGCCACGGTCGCAAGCTCAAAAGAATTATATCCGTATTCAAGAAGCATTTGTGCTTCTATCGTTCTCATAGTATTATCGTCTGCGCCAAGAACAACTGCAATAAGCTCTGTTTCATCTTTTTTGGCAGTGGCAACAAGACAATATTTTGCGTTGCTTTCTGTTCCCGTTTTAAGACCGGTAGCATATTTGTATCTGCCAATAAGCCTGTTGGTGTTAAGCAGCTGTGTTTTTCCCTCTCTTATCCATTCTTCCTTAATTGATGAATAGGTCAGAATTTCCGGGTGGTTAAGCACAAGTTCACGGCTGATGACCGCAACATCTCTGGCAGTTGAATAGTGTTCAAAATCGTCAAATCCAACAACATTTTTATAGTTAGTACTTTTAAGTCCAAGTTCTTTCGCGCGGGAATTCATACGGGCAACAAAACCGGCTGTGCTACCCTCTATATGTTGTGCAAGAGCAACCGTCCCATCATTTGCACTGCTTATGCAAATTCCTTTTATTATAGTTTCAAGCGGCAGCTGTTCACCGTCGTCCAGAAACATCGTGGACCCGCCTATTTCCTTTGCTTCTTTTGTTCCTGTTATAATTGTGTCAAGAGTAAGATTTCCTGCTTTTATTTCTTCCATAGTGATAAGCAGAACCATAAGTTTTGTTATACTTGCGATAGCAACCTTCTGGTCAGGGTTCTTCTCAAACATAATCTTCCCTGTAGTTGCATCCATAAGAAGTGCCGCATTACTGTCAACATCGCTGATATCAAGAGCAAAAGCCTGCAAAGATACTGCTGAAAAAGCAAGAGTTATAACAACTAATAATGCGACAATTTTTTTCATAAACTATCTCCTGACTGAAAAATTTTCGTTTTTCATTTCTTTGTTTATAATATCAATAAATTCCAAATTGTTTTTTGTAGAAACAAGTTTTTTGATTATATATTCCGTTACCTCGGGCGATGGTGTGTCCCCGAACGCACGCCTTATATTCCAGGCTGCTGCAAGTTCCTCGTACGGAAGAAGAAGATTCTCTTTTCTTGTGCCCGACTTGTAAATGTCAATGGCAGGGAAAATTCTGCGTTCAGACATTTTCCTGTCAAGGTGAAGTTCCATATTCCCTGTTCCCTTGAACTCCTCAAAAATAACATCATCCATCTTGCTTCCCGTTTCTATGAGCGCAGTTGCAAGTATGGTCAGGCTTCCACCTGATTTAATGTTTCTGGCAGCACCAAAGAATTTTTTAGGTTTATAAAGTGCTCCCGCATCAAGCCCGCCGGAAAGAGACCTTCCGCTTGTCTGACCAGTAAGATTGTATGCTCTTGCAAGACGCGTTAAACTGTCAAGCAGCAAAACAACATCCTTTTTCTGTTCAACAAGACGCTGGACGCGTTCGAGCACCATTTCCGCAACTTTTGTATGGTTTTCGGGCGGCATATCAAAAGTGGAATAAACAACCTCGGCACCCTCTATCGAATAAATCATATCTGTCACTTCTTCGGGGCGCTCATCAATTAACAGAACTATTAAGTGAACTTCAGGATTGTTTTTCTTCACACTTTTTGCTATTTGTTTTAGTATGGTGGTTTTACCGGTTTTTGGCGGAGCAACAATAAGCCCTCTCTGCCCTTTGCCCACCGGTGAAATAATATCCATAAGTCTTGTAGCATATTCATTTTGAGTTGTTTCCATTTTCAGTCTCTCGTCCGGATATACCGGAACAAGATTTTCAAACGAAACCCTGTTTTTTATTTTTTCGGGTTTTTCTCCGTTGACTGATGTAATGTATATAAGAGCTTCAAACTTTTCGCCTTCACGGCGAACTGCAAAACCCTCAATTTTATCGCCTGTTTTCAAGAGATATTTTCTGATAAGCGACGGCGAAACATAAACATCGCTGTTGCCATCCAGACAGTTTGCACCTCTGGCAAACCCATATCCGTCGGCAAGCACCTCTAAAATTCCGTCGACATTTTTTTTGCTTTTATTAAGGTCAAAAAGCTGTTTTTTAGGTTCGTCAAAAGCTTTTGCCGAATCAATAAATTCAATAAGTTGAGATTTTTTCATGGAAGAAACGCCTGTTGCTCCCAGCTCTTTTGCTTTCTTCCTAAGCTCAACAACGGTTAAATTTTCCATTTTGTGCCTTTCCGCAAATACTATTCAACAATATTTGCTTTAGCTTTAGGATTAACAATTTCACGCCAAGCCAGGTCGCCTCTTTCCACGCCCATAATAAGAACTTCGGCAGTTGCAACATTTGTTGCTACCGGAACATTGTGTATATCGGCGAGCTTCAAAATGGGGGAAATTTCCGGCTCGTGAGGTTTCATTGTAAGTGGGTCTCTGAAAAAGAGGACAAGGTCAATTTCGTCATATGCAATTCTTGCACCAATCTGCTGATCGCCGCCCTGCGGTCCCGACAGAAAGCGGTGGACATTAAGCCCCGTTGTTTCCGCAATAAGTCCGCCTGTTGTACCTGTGGCACAAAGAGTATGTTTTTCTAAAATCCCCTTGTATGCAATACAGAATTGTACCATAAGTTCTTTTTTCTTGTCGTGTGCAATTAAAGCAATGTTCATTTGCCCCATCCTTTCTGTTATATGTCTATTGGTATATTGGCAACAACAGTGGAAAGAACTCTGCCACTGTCGTCTGTGTTCCTTTCAAGTTTTACATCAAAAGATGTTACATCTATCTTAAGATATTTGCTTATTACCGCCATTATTTCTTCTTTGATATTGTTAATTGTTTCTTCCGTTATCATAGACGTTTTCTGTCTGTCGATGGACAGAAGAACCTGCATTCTGCTTTTTGCAACCTCACTTGACTTGTGTTTTTTTAGTAGCCGCGAAATTCCTTTAAGCATATTTTACACCTCCAAACATTTTGCGCACTCTAGTTATAAAGTTTTCTGTGTCAAACTTTATAAACGGAATGTCCTCTCCGCAAACTCTGCCGGCAATATTGCGATATGCCTCCCCTATGAGAGTTTTTTCGTTCATTGCTGCAGGTTCGCCTTTATTGGAGGTTATTATTATATTTTCATCATCGGGAACAATGCCTAGAATTCCTATGGCAAGAAGTTCCTCAATGTCCTCAACACCCATCATGTTTCCTTTTTTTACCATGTTTATGCGAATACGGTTTACAATAAGCCGAGGCTTTTTAAGCCCGTTTGCTTCAAGCAGTCCGATAATCCTGTCGGCGTCTCTTACTGCAGACACTTCGGGCGTTGTAACAACAATTGCTTCATCTGCTCCTGCAATTGCATTTTTAAATCCCTGTTCAATCCCTGCAGGACAGTCTATAAGTATGTAATCAAACTCTTTTTTAAGCGTTTCACAAAGTTCTTTCATTTGCTCGGCAGTAACACAGTCTTTATCTCTCGTCTGTGCCGCCGGAAGCATATAAAGTTCCTTTTGTCTTTTATCTTTGATAAGTGCCTGTTTAAGTCTGCACTTTTTCTCTATGACGTTTACAATGTCATAGACAACTCTGTTTTCAAGACCCATAATAAGATCAAGATTTCTGAGCCCAATATCTGCATCTATAAGCACAACTTTTTTGCCGCGTGCGGCAAGTGCCGTTCCTATATTTGCCGTTGTAGTTGTTTTACCAACACCGCCCTTGCCGGACGTTATTACATACACTTTTCCCATAATTACCTCCAAAATATAAATTTTTCGAGATAATTATATCATACTCTGCTTGTCGAATCTTTGTGTATATGCCTGCAATCGTTAGATAAATTCTACAACAAAAATGCCCTGTTTGTCAATATTTTTCACTTTCTGACAAGAGGCTCCACATAAATTCTGTCTTCCATTATGTAAGCGGTTTCCGGGATTTGCGGATCTTCTGTCTGGTCAGGCGACCTTGTAATGACATCAGCAATTCTTATCTGGGTCGGACAAAGAGAAAGTGCGCTGACACTTGCCGACCTGTTTCCGCCTGCACCCGCATGAACAATTCCTTTAAGTGTCCCAAGAACAACAACATTGCCGGCAGCTTTAAGTTCCGCCCCCGGATTAACATCCCCCTGGACTATTATGTGTCCGTCAGAACAAAGTTTTTGTCCTGACCTGAGTGTCCCCGAATGAAAGACCGAAACCGGAGCTTCTTCTTTCGGGACATCAAAATTCACAAGTGTGTTTTCTCCAAACATATCAAATATATATTTGCGGATATAAAGTTTTTCAGCAAAAGAAAGTGTGGAACTTTCAATCCATACAGTTATCTCTTCCTGGTTTTTCAAAAGCTCTTTCACAGAAACAAGCTTTTCTTTTATCTCTTCCATAAGTGATAATGTATTTTTCACCGGAGCTGCTTTGAGTTTTATGCCACCCATCACTCCTTTAAGCTGTACCATCATTTCTGATATTTCTCTCCTGTCAGTTTAAAATTGAATTATATTTCTCTGGTTCTTCTGTTTCTGCGCTGTCAAAATATGCCTCATACATATTTCTTGCTACATTGTAAACATATTTGCCAAGTCCGTTAACACCGGCGTTCTCAATAATAACCGCAATGGCAATCTGAGGGTCGTCATAAGGTGCAAAGGATATAAACCAGCTGTGCGGTGTTCTGCCGCCTCCCGACTGAGCCGTTCCTGTTTTACCCGCAACGTCAATCTCATAATCGCTGAAAGTAATCTTGGCACTTCCTGTTTCAACAACCGCTCTCATGCCCTGGTGGACAAGCTCTAGATTTTCTTTGGATATATCTATCTTTTCAGCAACTGTTGGTTTAAATGATGCTATTGTATGCTTTCCATCATAAGATACTATGTTTTTCACAATGTGCGGCACATACCTTGTTCCGCCATTTGCAATGGTTGCAGTATAGTTTGCCATCTGAATGGGCGTGAACATATTATCCGACTGACCGATTGCCGCCTGAATTGTATCCCCGGGATACCACACAGCATCAATGCTTTCCCTGTATTTTGGGCCGGCAAGAATTCCTTCGCTTTCGCCGCTCAGTTCTATGCCTGTTTTTTTGCCAAGACCGAACTTTTCGGCATATTCATTTAACTTTTCTATACCAAGACGCCTGCCTGTTTCATAGAAATATATGTTACAGGAAACTTCAAGTGCCGACACAACGCCGATACCGTCGTGACTGCCGCCATAATCGTTGTGTATCCAGCATGCAGGTGTATAAGAAGGTGCATAGGCCTGGTAGGGACCATTACAGGTTATTATTGTAGACCCTGAAATTGCTCCCTCTTCAAGACCAGTTATCGCGGTCAGCGCTTTAAAGGTTGACCCCGGAGGATATGCTCCTGCTATCGCCCTGTTGAACATTGGATTTTTGCTGTTGTTTGAAAGGCGGGAATAATCTTCTCTGAATGTTCCGAGATTGTATGTCGGATAGCTTGCAAGTGCAAGCACTTCACCGGTGTTTACATCAATGGCAACTGCGGCGCCGCCCCCTACCTGAGTTACTCCCTCGTCATAATAAGCATGTACCGATTCCGCAAGGGTTTTTTCGGCTGCCTCCTGAACTTTTGCATCTATGCTGAGCACCGCTTTTTTGCCGGGAACAGCCTCAACATTTTTTGAGAGAGTAACTGTCTTGCCTTTCATGCTGACGTCTCTTCCCTCTCTGCCGTCTGTTCCTCTTAAATATTCTTCAAGATATTTTTCAAGACCGTCTTTGCCTATGGTATCATTCATACCATATCCTTTGTACTGCAGTTTTTCATATTCTTCACGGTAGATTTTGTCCACCCTGCCAAGCAGGTGTGCTGCAATACAATTTTCACCATAGTCACGGACCGGTTCAATGATTATCTCAACAGCACCAAGTCTGTCAGAGTTTTCTTTTATTTTAGAAACCAGCGTTATATCTATATCGGTCATAAAAGAAAATGGATTTGCGCTGCTGAAATTCCTGAGCTGCATATCATACCTGACGCCAATCAATTTCCTTTTAAGCTTTTTATCATCAATGTTTTTTATTTCATATTTTTCTTCAAGAAACGCCAGCACCTGTTTTGGCGAAAAAGTTTTGTTTATTTCATATTTTTCTTTCCATTCTGCTTCGTTTAAATTAAGCCCTCTGACCTCACCGAATCTGAAACTGTAGGGTTCATCATACGAGATTGGCAAAGAGTCTTCATAGTGCTCGCCGCTTTGCTCAACAATCTCAAGAAGTGCAATAATCGTATCGTTAAGCTTTTCTTTTGATTCAAAATTATAGTCAATAACAATACTGGAGGCAGACTTGTTGCCTGCAAGTATTCTGCCATATCGGTCCACAATTTCTCCTCTCGGAGCCTTAATAGTAATGTTTTTATATGTTCTGTCAGCAGATACCTGTTTATAATATTCCCCCTGAACAAGCTGGAGTTTAACCGCCTGCACTGTCAGAATGAGTGCCATAAGAACTGCTACACAGATAAGAACCAAAAGTCTGTTTTCAAAAAATTTTTGAGCAAATTTCATGGTGTCACTCCTTCCTGAAAGAATAGCTTTTAAGGCTTTCCACCGGGAAAAACATAAAAATACTTATAACTGCGTTATACGCCGCGTACAGAGGCGCTGTCTGAAACATAAGATAAAAAATGTTTCTGTCAATTTTTGCAGCATACATATATACAGCCATTACAACCCCTCCCAGAAAACTTACAATGAGAGTAATAAGTGCTGCCGTAAGAAAGTTTTTTCCAAACAGTTTTCCTGTGAGAAAATCAGCAAGTGCTGAAGAAAAAACATAAATAATAATATGTCTGCCAAAAAAGTCGCCTGTGAGCAAATCAACAACAAACCCTGTCACAAGAGCACATACAAATCCTTTTTCTCTGCCAAAAAGTATTGTATAACACAATAAACAAACAAGTATAATATCCGGCACTACACCCAGTATTGCCATATTTGCAAAAAGAGCAGTCTGGAGCAAATAGATAAGCGCTAAAAACCCAGTAAATATCCAGCTTGTCATTTTCTCCCACCACTCTTTCTTTTTCTATTTTTTTCTGAAAACCAAAACATCTCTTAATCTTCTGAAATCAACCGCTGTTTTAACATCGGCCTCTTTTGATATTCCGTCTTTTGCGTTATAAATATTATCAACTCTGCCAACGAAAAACCCTTGCGGGTAAATTCCGCCCTCACCGCTTGTTTCAACAGCTTCACCCTGAGCAATCAGACTGTCGGCAGCAATGTATGATAGTTTGCATTTGTTGCTGCCCGAATCCTTGACTTCCCCGTCAAGTATAACAATTTCGCCTGTCCTGGGTATAACACAACTAATCCCCGAATCGGGCGAAACAATTGTGGTAACAACACACCAATTTGTTCCCACCTCGCTGACATAACCAACCAGTCCATCATTGGAAATTACAACATCTTTTTTCGCAATGCCGCTCAGCGTGCCTTTATTAAGTTTTATAAGTCCCGACCAGTTTTCTGCTTCCCTGCCGATAACTTCTGCACAAACAGGATCGTACTCTATATTCTGTTTCTGAATTTCCAGAAGATTTCTTAATGTGTCGTTCTGCTCTTTGTATGCATCAAGTTCACTTAAATTATTTTCAAGAGCAGCAATTTCTTTATTGAGTCTTTCTATCTCTTCACTTTTCCATTTGCTACTGCCAAAAAAATTGACAACATCGCAAATATTTCCTACAGCCCATGAAAAAGCTCCCTGAAACGGACTTACGATTATGCCAACGGCGTCAGCAACAAAATTTGCCCTTTTCCCGTCTTTGCCTGGAAAAATTCTACCGATTCCGGCAATAAGAGACACTATAATAACAACCACAATAAGAACTGTCAGAAACCTTTTTTTCAGCAGTTCATTAAGCATTTTTCATCACTCCGAAATTATCTACTTGTTTTTGGGTTTTCAAGAACTCTTTTAAGATTATTTTTATCTGTGCCTTCAAGAATTTTACCAATACCTTTAACAACACAGTCAAGTGGTTGTTCGGCAATTTTAACTTTAATTTTGGTTTCAATTTCAATAATTCTGTCAAGACCTCTGAGCATTGCTCCGCCGCCTGCAAGCATGATGCCTCTGTCCATAATATCGGCAGCTATTTCCGGCGGCGATGCTTCAAGTGATGTTTTAATCGCTTCGATTATGGCACCAATCTGTTCAAACAACGCATTTCTTACTTCGTCCGGCCTGATTTTTGTAACTTTCGGAAGTCCTGTAACAAGGTCGCGACCTTTCACTTCCATTGAATATTCGTCTTCATACGGATATGCTGAACCGATTTTCACTTTAATCTCTTCAGCAGTTCTTTCGCCGATATGAACAGAATGTTCTCTTTTAATATAATTCACTATTGCATTGTCAAAAGCATCTCCTGCAACTCTGATGGAATTGCAAACAACAATTCCGCCAAGAGAAAGAACTGCAACTTCGCTTGTTCCTCCGCCAATGTCGACAATCATATTGCCAAACGGTTCGCCAACAGGAAGTCCCGCACCAATCGCCGCCGCCATTGGTTCATATACCATGTAAACATCTTTTGCGCCTGCCTGCAGAACAACTTCCTCAACGGCACGCTTTTCCACTTCTGTAACACCGTAGGGAATACAGATTACAACGGTTGGTTTAAAGAGCTGGCCGCCGCCACCCATAGCTTTTGTTATAAGTTTTTTCATCATAGCCTGGGTAACTTCAAAGTCGGCAATTACACCGTCTTGCATGGGACGGACTGCAACAATGTTTCCGGGTGTTCTTCCCAGCATATCTTTTGCTTCATCACCCACTGCCATAACTTCGCCTGTGGAAACATTAACCGCTACCACCGAGGGCTCGTTTATTACAATACCTTTTCCCTTTACATAAACAAGCGAATTAGCTGTTCCAAGGTCAATTCCTATATCTTTTGAAAACATCATGATACACATCTCCTTACAATATGTTTATATTAAATTCTTCTTTAAGTATCTCGTAAAGTTTAGCCACGGGAAGCCCTACAACATTAAAATAGTCTCCCGAAATGGACTCAACAAGCAGACCGCCAATACCCTGGATTCCGTAAGCCCCTGCCTTGTCCATACTTTCGCCCGTTTGAATATATCCGTCAATTTCACGGTCTGTCAGCTTTCTGAAAACAACTTTGGTCATTTCATAGTCAGAAACAGCTTTGCCGCTTTTTGAATCGGTAACACTTATCCCGGTATAAACCTCGTGCGAGTTCCCCGACAACATTTTAAGCATTTCTTTTGCTTTTTCTGCGTCTGCAGGTTTTCCAAGTATTTCCCCGTCGTAACAGACAATGGTGTCCGCAGAAATTACAATTGCATTTTTTGTCCTTGCAGCTACCTCTGCACCTTTTGCAAGAGAAAGCTCCTGAACAATCATACAAGGGTCAAGACCTTCTGAAATCTTTTCATCAGCGCCTGACGGAATTATCTCAAATTCAAGACCAATGTTTCTAAGAATTTCTTTTCTCCTCGGTGATGCCGAAGCCAGCACTATCCTTTTTTCCATACTCTTTCTCCGTTTTTAAATTTTTCAAACACATAACCGGACAAAATGCCCGTAAATGTGCCGGTAACAACTGAAACAGGTCCTAAAACAAAAATATACGAAACAACGTACACATTGGACATTATCGCCGCACCAACCAGTGTTTGTGCAATGTTGTTTGAAAAAGCTCCTATAATACCGCATCCTGCATGTCCGATTCCTTTAATTTGTCTCCGCGCCATATTCATTGCGAAAACAGCGCACACACCGCCCGCAAGCGAGTAGGGCAATGCAGTAACATTTCCGGAAATCAAAAGTGCAACAAGACTTTTAAGTATTGCCACCAGAAAAGCATCTTTCCCGCCATAGAAGAACATAACAAACATTATAACAACGTTTGAAAGTCCAAGTCTGCCACCGGGAAGCGGAAGAGTGGTGGGTAAAAGATTTTCTATAATCTGCACAATCGCACCAAGTGCCGAAAAAAGTGCAATATATGTTATTTTTGATGTTTTAATAGCTGAGTGCGTCAATCTCAGATTCCCCCGTTATTCTGACTGTCATTCTGTTTGGAAGACATACAATTATGCTGCCTACAGAAGAAATTTTCCCCTGGCGGACATCAAGCTTGTCCGGGCAATCGGCATATATCACTCTGACATATTCAGGGGTAATTTCAACCCTGTTGTGTCCCTTAACATCAACTTCTCTTGTTTCAGTCATGGAATATGTTGCAAACAGCTGCCCGTCCACTTCAATCACAACATTTTTTTCTTCAGCTTTAAAACCTGCACCTGTGGCAAAATATCCGCCAAAAGAAATAACAAGAACAATGATTGCAATAATAACATCTGCTTTTTTTATCATTATCAGGTCACCCCGCGGTAATAATGTCCTCTTGTAAAAGGACCGTCAGGCTCTTTTTCGCTGACAAATTTTTTTATAATATCCCGGCACTTTTCGCCGGTCTCATCAGTGAATTTAATAACGGCACCAAAGACGTTTGCCTTTTCAATTTCTGAAAGTTTGTCCGCCATATAAATCGGTTTGGAATTTAAAATAAACGTGGTCTGTTTGTCGCACATTATTCCAAAGGTTTCATTTTTTCTGTCTTTAAGATAGCTTTCGCATTTTTCTCCAAGGCATTTCCCCATTGCCGCTTTCACCGGACAAACTGCAGTTTTCATCATAACAGATTTGCCGTAAGCCGTAACAAAAACGGGAACTTTGGAAGAAATGCTTTTAACCTGACCAAGATTGAGCTCTTCTGAAAGAAAAACTCCGCACAGTCCATACTTTTCCCATTCGGAAACGGTTTCACTGTTAAAAACATTAAGAGCACTGCTGCCTATAATTTCTTTACCATACTTTTTTGCCATTTTTATTATAGCATAATTCGCGGTGCAAATTTTGCAACTTTTTAGCTCTTTCATTATCTTTTCATAGCTTTCAAGCCAGGAATTTTTTATTATGTCAGGGAAAACTGCAATGTCTTCTTCCCCGCAGTCAAGCTCACAGGGAACAAACAGTCCTCCCTGCCATACTTTTCTTACCTCTTTAAGCTGGTCTTCATTTGATACCCAGACAAAGAGCTCTGTTTTTTCATTTTCTTTTTTTGTTTTTTTATTCAAGAAATCAATTTCTGCGTTATGTTTATATTTTCCGGCAATCTTCTCTTCAAGCAAGGAAAGTGCATGACGCCTTAAAGAGTTTATTTCTGACAGAGTAACAAAAACATTTTCTCCGGCGCTGACATTTGTTTCTTGCGCAGCAAACGGAAAATCTCCTGTTTTTTCAATCTGCTTTTCAATGGTTTCAGCACTTGTGGGCTTGTTTTGTGCCATCTGCACAACCTCACCTTCGAGCGTTACCTCTTCCCCCATACTCTCCGCTTTAAGCCAAAAATTTTCTCCGACAAAAACTTTTGCTGTAAATTCCACCGGATTTCTCTTAAAGTTTGCATTTATATCGCTAAATGGTTTAAGCTGTTTTAACAGACTATTGTCTCTGTTTTTATATATATCATCATTTCCGCTTTCGGGACGCATATAATTTTTAAAATCTGATGTGAAACACCCACCGGTAAACCCACCTCTGCTAAAAGCATTTTCAAGCAGGAACTTTTCTTCCTCTGTGGCGTTTCTTTTCTCGTCAATAAGTTTTCGAAAAACCAAGACCGCTGCCGCAACATATTCCGGACCTTTCATTCTTCCCTCAATTTTAAGAGATGCTGCGCCAACATCAAATATGTCGTCAATATTCCCTGAAAGGCTAAGATCCTTCGGACTTAAAAGATAGCCTTCCGAAAGCTTTTTGTTTCCGCAAACAAGTCCATACGGAAGCCTGCAGGGTTGTGCGCATGCTCCACGGTTGCCGCTTCGTGCTCCTATCATGCTGCTCATAAGGCACTGACCGGAATAGCTCATGCAAAGAGCTCCGTGAACAAACATTTCAATCTCCACACCGCTGTTTTTCACAATATCCGCTACTTCCTCTTTGGAAAGTTCCCGGGCAGTTACAACCCTTTCAAATCCCAGTTCTTTCATAAAAGCTGCGCCCTGGGTATTATGAACAGTCAACTGTGTGCTGGCGTGAAGCTTTGCTTCGGGCAGCAGTTCTTTTATACGCATTGCCATACCAATATCCTGCAGTATAAAAGCGTCTGCGCCTATGTTATACGCTTCTTTCACAAACAAAAGAAACTCGGATATTTCACTGTCCCCAACCAAAATGTTGGTTGTAATATATACTTTAACTCCTCTTAGGTGTGCATAGTCAATTGCCTTTTCCAGTGCGGCAATGTCAAAATTGTCGGCATACTGTCTTGCGCCAAACCTTGTGCCTCCGATATAAACCGCGTCGGCTCCTGCCTGAACCGCTGTTGTCAAAGTATTTATATTAGCCGGTGCAAGCAGTTCGGGTTTCATTTGCAACAACCTTCCTGAAGAAAAAATTATACTATTTTATTATACCATATATATAGGTTGAATGACAAGTGTTTTTTTAGAAAAATATACCTCTCGAAAAAACAAAATATATTTTTTTAAAAAAAGCTTTATTATTTTACGAATTTATGGTATAATATAAAAAGATGCTTTTTGAACGGACCGGTCGACCTCGTCGGCTTTTTACAAAAACTTAATAATAATGGAGGTGTATTTTTTGGCACGAAAACCAAAACTCAGAGTTGTTGCACTGGGCGGACTCAACGAAATCGGCAAAAACATGTATGTGTATGAGTGCGGCAACGATATGATAGTTGTGGACAGCGGACTTGCTTTTCCGGACGATGATATGCTCGGAATTGACCTTGTTATACCGGATATAACATATCTTATCAAAAATAAGCAAAAAGTACGCGCTGTTCTTTTAACACACGGTCACGAAGACCATATCGGTGGTCTTCCCTATCTTTTAAAAGAGCTGGATGTACCTGTTTACGGCGCAAGACTGACTCTTGGTCTTGTAGAATGCAAACTTAAAGAGCACGGACTTCTTTCAAAAACAAAACTTGTTTGCGTAAAGCAAGGCGACAAAGTAAAAATAGGAAACAATTTTACTGTTGAATTTATACATTCAAATCACAGCATACCCGATGCTGTAATGCTTGCAATTACTACATCTATGGGTACGGTTATCCACACCGGCGACTTCAAAATTGACCCAACGCCAATTTCAGGGTCCATGATTGACCTTGGTCGTCTTGGTGAACTTGGAAAGAAAGGGGTGCTTGCCCTTCTTTCAGACAGTACCAATGTTGAAAATCCCGGTTACACTATGTCAGAAAGCAAGGTTGGTATAACCTTTGATGAAATTTTTTCAACTTACAAGAAAAAAAGGATTATTGTTGCTACTTTTGCTTCAAATGTCCACAGAATTCAGCAGCTGATAAATTCAACCGTAAAACACGGCAGAAAGCTTGCTGTTTCAGGCAGAAGCATGGAGAATATTGTAGAGGTGGCATCACTTCTCGGATATATTGATATTCCACGCGGCACTCTTATTTCGATTGACGAAATAAAAAAATATCAACCGCACCAGGTGGTTATTTGCACAACCGGCAGTCAGGGTGAACCCATGAGTGCGCTGTCCCGTATGGCTTCTTCCGACCACAGAAAAGTTGAAATTGGAAGCGGCGATTTAATTGTTATAAGTGCAAAACCTATCCCCGGAAACGAACCGTCAATCTCAAAGGTTGTTGACGATTTGTTTAAAAGAGGCGCCGAGGTAATATATGAATCTGCAAATGAAATTCATGTATCCGGCCACGCATGCCAGGAAGAACTTAAAATTGTACTTGGCATAACAAAACCAAAATATTTTATTCCTGTTCACGGGGAATACCGTCATCTGATACAGCACGCCAAACTTGGCGAAAAAATGGGCGTTTTGCCTGAAAATATTTTTATTCTCGGCAATGGTCAGATGCTGGAGTTTTCTCCCGAAGGTGCAAAAACAGTCAGCACCGTACCTTCCGGCAGAATTCTTGTGGACGGACTTGGTGTCGGCGATGTAGGAAATATTGTATTAAGAGACAGAAAGCATCTTGCACAGGACGGTCTTATTGTAATTGTGATTTCCATTTCCTCCGAAACCGGCGAACTTTCCGGCTCTCCTGATGTTATTTCAAGAGGTTTTGTATATGTTCGCGAATCGGAAGATTTAATAGAAGAAATCCGCAGCGTTGTTGTGAAATCTCTAAACAATTCGAAAGCTAGCGGCATTCATGACTGGTCAACAATAAAACTGAATGTTAAAAACTCCCTTTCAACTTTCCTTTATTCAAAAACAAAACGCAGCCCCATGCTGCTTCCTATTATAGTGGAGGTCTGATTTTGTGATTAGCATCAGCAAAGTAAAAAAAGAAGCCAAAGCCGCATATTTTTTTGATATGCGGCGCAATATTGGCGTTGGAATAATATCATTTATAATAAAGTTTGCGGTTTTCTTCGCAATAGCAACTGTTCACTTTTTATGCGTTGGAAGATATGGCAGCGATATGATCTACAGCTGGCCTGCTATCATATTTTATGCAGCATATTATCTGGCATATATTTTTATTTCTTCGACCATAAACCTTGGCAGAAACTCATATTACTTAAATGTTGCAAATAAATTCCAGCCAAAGACCGACAGATTGTTCCGTTTCTTCGGAAATATGAAAAAAGCAGTTTTGCCTGCTATTTCAAAAAGTTTTCTGGTTGTATTTTATACTGCACTTTTCACGGCAATAACCATAATATATTTTAAAATATACGGGCTCTTCGGATTAAGCTATTTTTCTCCTGTAAACATTGCTATCTGTATTTTGATTATACTGTTGTTTATTATAACCCTTACAAATGCTCTGTTTTCATACTCGGCAACTGCGGTTGTAATTGAGAAAAATGATTCGGAAAACGTTTCCATTGTAACAGCACGCTCAGCCAGAGTTCTCCGCGGAAAAAAAGGTAAACTCTTTGCACTTTATCTTAGCTTTACAGGATGGTATGTTTTAGGAATATTAACACTCGGGATAGGATTTTTCTGGATTCTGCCATATATCAGAATCTCCGTTCAGACCTATCTCAGCTACATATCAAAGTAACAAAAAGAGATGTAACAATATCGTTACATCTCTTTTTTTTATCTCGTATATAGTTTATAAAGTTTTGCATATTCCCCGTCACGCCGCATAAGTTCCTCATGGGAACCCTCTTCTATTATACCCTCATCGGTCAGCACCAGAATTCTTGTTGCATTACGTATGGTGGTCAGCCTATGAGCTATGGTAAAGGTTGTCCTGCCTTTTGACAAGCGTTCAAGAGAATTCTGAACAATAAGCTCATTTTCATTGTCCAGAGCACTTGTGGCTTCGTCCAGAATAAGAATCGGCGGATTTTTCAAAAACAGTCTTGCTATTGAAATTCTCTGTTTCTGACCTCCCGAAAGCTTGACACCCCGTTCCCCGACATAGGTGTTATATCCGTCTTTAAGCGACATAATGAACTCGTGAGCACCGGCGGCTTTTGCAGCTTCTTCCACTTCTTCAGGCGTTGCATCCTGTTTCCCGTAGGCAATATTATCAAACACGCTTCCGCTGAACATATAAACTTCCTGCTGGACAATACCTATATTTTCGCGCAGGGATTTTATTTTAATATCTTTAATATTTACGCCGTCTATAAAAATTTCGCCATCTGTTATATCATAGAATCTTGGCAGAAGACTGCAAAGAGTTGTTTTTCCCCCGCCTGACGGGCCTACAACAGCAATATTCTCGCCTTTTTTGATGTCTATGTCTATGTTTGTCAGAACATTTTCAAGATTGTCCGAATATTTGAAACTGATATTTTTAAACGTAATGTTTCCTTGAACATCCGAGATTTCTTTTGCATCCGGCAGGTCAAAAATGTCCACCGGCTCTTCCATAATCTCACAAAAACGGTCAATACCCGTTATACCCCGTTCAAACTGTTCGGTAAATTCAACAACTCTTCTGACCGATGCAATAAGTGTCTGGATGTATAACACAAACGCAATCAAATCACCGGGGCTTATTTTGCCGTTTATTACAAGAAGGGCTCCTACCATAATTACGGCAATATACATTATTCCGTCAAAAAGTCTTGTTCCCGAATGGAAAAGTGCCATATACTTATAGGCATTTTTCTTTTTCTCCAGAAACTTGACGTTGCTTTTTTTAAACTTTTCTATCTCAACGTCTTCGTTTGCAAAGCTTTTAACAACTCTGATACCAAGAAGAGAATCTTCAACTTCAGCATTAAGCTCACCTATCTGCTCCCTTTGTTCTTTAAAAGCCCGTTTCATTTTTTTCCTGAATGCAAGCCTTGAAACAAACATAAGAGGCAGCAAAAGGAAAATTACAACTGTGAGCAAAACGTTTATTCTGATAAGGATTACAAACGAACCGATTATTTTTATTGCTCCGATGAAAAACTCTTCGGGGCAGTGATGAGCAAACTCTGTGATGTCAAACAAATCGCTTGTGATTCTGGACATTATCTGTCCAACCTTGGCATTGTCATAATAATTAAATGAGAGTTTCTGCAAATGGTTAAACAAATCTTTACGCATATCTGTTTCCATTCTTGCTCCCATAACATGACCGGCATTTGACATATAATAATTTGCGCCGACATCAACCAGTCTTAAAAACAGGTAAACCGCACCTATTCTCACAACAGAAGAAAAAAGAAGCGCTTGCCCGCCGGAAAGTGTTGTGTCGGTAATATATCTGACAATCATAGGAAAAACAAGTTCACAAACAGTTGACAGACCGGCACAAAGCAAGTCCAGAATAATAATTTTAAGATATGGCATGTAATAAGTTAAAAATCTGGCAAATCTTCCACTACTGCTATTCTTCATTTTTCCCTCCCGTTACAGATAAATTTTTCAGCTTGCTCCAAAAGCAAGCCTTTTTCATTTTCAATTTCCTTTAAAATCACCAAATCAAGAAGCAGGTTTAAAATCTTTCCGACTGCCTGACCTTTCACACCCATTTGCATAATGTCGGTCCCGTTTATTTTTAAGTCTTTTATAAAAACAGGGTCCCCGCTTTTTTCAATTCTTTTTATAATTTCAAGATTTTCTCTTGGAGTATTATCTTCGCAATAAGGATATGCTTTTGCATAGGTGTCGGAAATTTTAAGCTTCATCAGATTTTTTGCGTGCTCAAACCCAATTTCAGAAATTAGTTTTTTTAAATCTGCTTCTTCGGGCAGAATTTTTGCACTATGATAAAGTATAAGCAGTTTTACCGATTCTATCGTTTTATTGTCTGCTTTTAGTCGTTTTAACACTGTCTCAGCCATTTCTGCACTGATGACAGCATGACCTTTAAAATGGTCCACCCCTGCCTCGTCGGTTGTTACAGCCGCCGGTTTGCCAACATCGTGCAAAAGAGCAGCAAGTCTTAAAACAACATCTTTTTCTGTTTTTTCAAACGCTTTAACAGTGTGGTCAAAAACATTTAAGTTATGATATTTCGTGCGCTGAACAAAATCAATCATGGGCAGAATTTCCGGTAGAAATACGCCTATTACCTCTTTATAATCACTAATAATTTTTGCAGCATTTTCTCCGCAAACAAGCTTTTTAAATTCTGAAAAAACTCTTTCTGCCGAAAGGTTTTTAAGAAGTCCTTTGTTTCTTTTTATTGCTTCTGCAGTTTTCTTTTCAATTTCAAAACCTAGGGTGGAAGCAAATCGTAAGGCTCTTAAAATACGAAGTCCGTCTTCGTTAAAACGTTTGTCCGGATCACCAACACAACGAATAACCTTGTTTTTAATGTCCTTTTCACCATCAAACAAATCAACAAGGCCCTCATCCTCACTATACGCCATTGCATTTACAGTAAAATCTCTGCGGGACAAATCCTCGCTGATTAAAGAAGAAAACCGAACATTGTCCGGTCTTCTGTTGTCAGTGTATTCTCCGTCAACCCTGTAGGTTGTAATTTCAAAGTTTTCGTCATTTAAAACAACAGTAACAGTTCCGTGTTTAATT
The DNA here is from genome assembly GCA_045577655.1 of Clostridia bacterium. GTDB lineage: Bacteria > Bacillota > Clostridia > RUG12999 > RUG12999 > RGIG7450. The sequence goes on along the minus strand of JAZNIU010000027.1, from coordinate 15,265 downwards.
CCTGTGTCAATTGTTTTAAACCCGGCAAAACAGTTTTTTATCTGCTGTGGCAAAGCATTTGTTGTAATATCATAATCTACGGGTTCTTTCCCCATTATCATATCACGCACACAACCGCCCACAGCGAAGGCCTCATATCCGCCTTCGCCCAGTATGGTAATTATTCTGTTTACTCCATACGGCAGTTTCATAGCTTTTACCTCATATAATCAGCACAAATTTATTTTACAATTTCAAACTGTTCCTCTTCTTTAAGGTCAACAACTGTGCAGTCATTTGCATAGGTGCATTCAGGCAAGATAATCATAGCTGTAAGGCTGTCATTATTTGCCGGAAGCGGTGCAAGATGCCAGATTGCCGCATTCATCTTTACAAGAGTGTTTTTAGGAACAATAAATGCCTTTACATAATCGGGAACAGGTGTTCCTGCAGATGCAGGTGCACAGTGAAGTATCATATCATCATCAAGCGGAAGAATCATTTCCCAGGTTGTTGTATGATATTCCTGCTGAGTAATAACCATTTTTTCCGGTTTTTTTACAACAATGGGCGAAAAACCTATTCTGTGATTGCTGTCGCCGACAACTCTGTCCGGAAAAAATTTATGTATTTCTCCGCAAAGAGCGTAGCCATCGGGTTCTGTCATTGTGTAGAACTGTCCAAAAGGAGCAAATTCTTCGTTTGTAAGCTTAACAGCTTTAATTGTTTTCATAATAACACCTCAAATTTATTTATATATTTGCTGCAAGTTTTCTCTTTCTGCCTGAGAAAAACTGCAAAATGAGTATTATCGCCACAAGGCTTATTCCACCAATATCAGTATAAAGTCCGGCATCAATAAGTAGAAGACCTCCGGCAAGAGAAATCAACCTCTGATACCAAGACATTTTGTCCAGCAAATAGCCTTCAAGTGATGCGGAAACTGCAAAAATCCCTATAAGTGAAGTTATGCTTATCTGAATAATTTCAAACGCCGTTGCATCTATCATCAACATTTTCGGATTAAGCGCAAACATATACGGAACAATAAACGCGCCAATTGCAAGCTTTGTTGCTGTGAACGCTGTTTTCATTGGGTTTGCCTGACCGATAGCCGCACCAGCATACGCCGCAAGGGCAACGGGTGGCGTGAGGTCTGCCACTATACCAAAGTAAAACACAAAGAAGTGTGCAGCAATAGTGGGTACACCCATACGGGTTAAAATGGGAGCACAGGTAGCTGCCATAATACAATAGTTAGCAGTTGTCGGAACACCCATACCAAGAACTATGCAACAAAGCATTGTGAGCACCAGAGCAATTATAACCTGGTTTCCTGCAAGAGCAACTATTCCGTTAATCATTATGTTTGCAAGACCGGTCATTGTGATTGTTCCTGCAATTATTCCTGCAACACCGCAGGCTGCAGCTACGGTAATCATACCCTGGCCGCCTGCTGCAAGTGCTTCAAAGAAACGTTTTGGTGTTATACGGCTTCCTTTGTTAAACAAACTTACAACTATAGCCGCAATTATTGAAATTGCTGCAGCATACTGAATTGAGTTTTTGCTTGTACCTACAAGGTAAATAAGAAGAACAAGCGGAAGGAGCAGATAAATCTGTTTTAAAAGCGGCACAAGTTTTGGACGGTCTTCTTTAGGAATTCCGCGCAAGCCTTCTTTTTTTGCTTCCAGGTGAACTGTAATGAACACGCCTGCAAAATATAGTACCGCCGGCAAAATCGCTCTTACAACAATGTTACTGTACGGAACTCCGATATAGTCTGCCATAAGGAAAGCTGCCGCACCCATAATCGGCGGCATAATCTGTCCACCGGTTGAGGCAGATGCTTCTGCCGCTGCCGCAAACTCTGGTTTGTATCCGGTTTTCTTCATAAGTGGTATTGTAACCGAGCCGGAACCAACTGTGTTTGCAACAGAAGAACCGGAAACCATGCCTTCAAGAGCACTTGCTACAACCGCAACTTTTGCAGGTCCGCCTGAAAAACCGCCGACAATTGTGTTTGCAATTTTGATGAAGAAGTCAGCTATGCCCGTTCTTTCCAAAAATGCACCGAATATTATAAACACAACAATAAATTTTGAGCAAACGTTTATTGGTGTTGAGAGTATGCCTTCTTTGCTATAGAACAGATAGTGTGTTAAATAGTTAAGTTTTTTCCAGAGGGATGGATTTGAAAGCCCCCAGATAAGTGCATAAGCCACAAAGCAGAGTGCCACAATGACAATGGGCAGCCCAACGCTTCTGCGACAAACCTCTATAAGTGAAATTATGCCGATAATACCTATTACAACCTGGTACCATTCAAAATTACTTCCCTGCTGAATGATTGTAATAGCATTTGCCGAATAGTAAAGAAATGCTCCTGTGCCAAGCAGCATAAGAAGAACATCATACCACGGCATATAGTTTACCTTCTGGATACCCTTTTTAGCAGGATACATAAGGTAACCTATAAAAACAATAAATGCAACAAAGGTTGTAAGTCTGAGTTCCTCCAACCAGCTTGCAAAAAGAGTTACATACAGGCAGAAAAGTGAAAAAGAAGCCAGAATGAAGTTAACTGCAATTTTCGCCTTACCTTCCCAGATTCTGGTGTTGGACTCGCGGTCAAATTTCTGCATAACCTCTTGTAAGTCCATCGGTCTGTTTTCAGTTTCTGCTTTTTTCCCAAATAACATCCGTTTTCCCCCTTGGTTCTGTTATACTAAAATGGCTGCGACGAACTTTTCGCCGCAGCCACAAATATGCGAATAAATTAATCGACTGCTACTGTAATACCTTTTTCTGAGAAATATTTTGCAGCACCTGCGTGGAAAGGAATTGTAAGACCTTCAGTTGCATTTTCAAGGCTAAGTTCTTTACCTTTTGCATTTTCTGCAGAAATAGCATCAATGTTATCAAAAATTGCTGCTGTCAATTTGTAAACATCTTCTTCAGATGCAGATTCACTTACGATGAGAGTTGCTTTAACTGTTACTGTAACAACATCTTCTGCCTGGCCGTTATATGTACCTGCAGGAATTGTGTAGAGTGAATAGAAAGGACAGTCACTCATAAGTTTTTCAGCAATTGCACCGTCGATAGGAACGAGGTATGCACTGTTTGTTGTGCAAAGCTCTGTAATTGCCGGTGTCGGAGGACCTGCAACGATAAATGCTGCGTCAATTTTTCCATCCTTTAAAGCATCTGCACTGTCTGCGAAAGACTGATACTGTGCTTTAATGTCGTTTTCTGTAAGACCTGCTGCTGTAAGCACGTCAACTGCGTTAAAATAAACGCCGGATCCGGGAGCACCGATGGAAACCGCTTTACCTTTAAGGTCTGCAACAGATTTGATGGACGGGTCCATTGTAACAAGCTGAACTGCTTCTGCATAAAGCCCTGCAACTGTACGGAAAGAAGTTGTTTTGCCTTCTTCTGTGAAAGAGCGTGTGCCTTCCCAAGCATAAGACATAACGTCAGACTGAACTGTTCCGAGCTGATAGTTTCCAGCTTCAATACCCTGGATATTAGCTTTTGAACCATCAGTTGAAACAACTGTTACACCAATGCCGGCTTTGTCTTTGATATACTGTCCGAGAACGCCGCCGTAACCATAATATGTACCTGCTGTACCGCCGGTACCCATTGTCATTTTTGTTCCTGTTGTGCTTCCGCAGGAAGCAACAGCGAGTGCCATTACAAGCACCATAAGCATAGCTACTATTCTTTTCATGATAATCCTCCATATTTTATTAGTATAATATATTATTATATAATATTTTTTACCATATTTCAATAGTTTTTTTTGATTTTATTTTGAAAAAGCAAAAAGGCGCATTGCCTGTTCAACACAATCTGCCATATTTGCTGCCGCATTTTCCCTGTCCATCGCCTCTTCTATGGTGCAGGCAGACCTGACAATCGGGAAAAAAGCATCAATTCCGTGCCGATTGCAAATTCCCGCATCTCTTGTTGTGCATCCGCAAAAACCTATAACCTTTTTGTCATATTTTTTTGCAAGCTTTGCAATTCCCGTCGGGGCTTTCCCCATAATTGTCTGGCTGTCAATTTTTCCTTCACCCGTAATAACAAGGTCAGCTTCTTTTATATATTTTTCAATCTCAATTTTTTCAAGTATAAGATTGATACCCGACTGCAGTTTGCCATTCAGAAACGCCATAAAAGCAAATCCAAGTCCACCTGCAGCTCCCGCTCCGGGGAAATTCATATCAGTATTTTTATACTTTTGTTTTGTTACTTCTGCAAAATGATAAAGTGAATCATCCATCACCTTGATATCTTCTTTTTTTGCGCCTTTTTGCGGGCCGAAAATTGCACTGCAACCGTTTTCTCCGCACAAAGGATTTGTAACATCACACGCAATATTAAACACACATTCAGAAAGTTCCGGAACTACTTTGTTATCTTTTATCTGAGCAATTTTGCCTATGTCTTTTGCTCCAAGCGAAATTTCATTTCCGTCTTTGTCAAGGAGCTGATAGCCGAGCGCCTGAAGCATTCCTGCACCGCCGTCGTTGGTTGCACTTCCGCCAATGCCGATAATAAATTCTCTGCAACCTTTTGAAATTGCGTCCCTGATTATCTGTCCCACTCCGTAAGTGGTTGTCACCATTGGGTTAAGCTGCGTTTTGTCAATCAGAATAATTCCTGCAGCAGCTGCCATTTCGATTATTGCAGTTTTCCCAACCATACCATATTCTGCAACAATTTCTTCACCCAGAGGATTTTTAACAGAAACTTTTTGTATTTCTCCGCCCAGACCATAGGCAAGAGCCTGAACAGTTCCCTCGCCGCCGTCTGCTATGGGCAAAATTTTTATATCAGCATCAGGAAAACATCTTTTTATTCCTTCACTTGCAGCATTCCCCGCTTCAAGAGAAGTAAGGCTTCCTTTAAAGGAATCTATTGCAACTAAAATATTCATTTATTTCTCCTCATTTTTTAACAACAACCGAAATTCCGTCCGGAATCGCTGTAATTTTAATACTATCTTTATTCAATATTCTTTTTGCCTTTATAAGTGCCTCTTCAATAGATTTGGCAGGTATCATATGCATTTTTTCAACCAATTCATCTTCCATTTCGGAAATATATATAACAGTTGATTTCATCAGAATTCTCAAAAGAATCTGCGCCTGCCACTGGTCCGGAACCGTTTCGGTTCTTTTCTGGGAAAGAAGAGTTTTCATCATTTCACCGACATCTTCTTTCTCCGAGAGAAGATTATAAAAATGGTCGCTTCCTGACCCGTCAGAAGTTTCGGAAAGCATAATTATTACGCCTCCCCCTTTAACTGCCGCTTCTGCTGCCGTCATCCCTTTTACCGCCTGGTAGACATTCTGGTCAAGCGGATAACCACCGTTTGATGTAATTACAACATCTGCCCCGGTCCCTTTTACTCCGCACAGAGTTGATAAAAAGTCGGTTCCCTTTTTATGAGCTTTTTCAAGGTCTCCCGCAACAGCGTAAATAACCTTTTTTTCTCCGTTTAAAACAACATTTACAATAAATGTAAGCTTGGCAGCCTTTGCTGCCCAGAGCATATCCTTGTGAACGGGATTGTTTTCAAGAACTCCCGTTCTTGCATTTTCACTGTCAATAAACTCTGCACAATGGTTCGCAAGCACTGTCTCACGGCTTACAATACCCGGCAGAACACTTTTCCTGCCACCCGAATATCCTGCAAAAAGATGTGGTTCAATAAACCCTTCCGCAACAAGCAAATCAGCTTGTGTTGCTATAGAATTTATTTCGCATTCGCCACCTGACGGAAGTTTTCCTAAATTTTCAAGTTTTTCTCTTTCGTCGCAGTCGTGAATGTAGATATTTTCATTCTTAACAATTTCTTCCCCAAACTTGTAAATAAGTTCTTCTTTAGTAGTTCCTCTGTGACAACCTGTTGCAATAAGAATTGTTATGTCGGCATCAGGGTTGCCTTTTCTTATTTCTTCAAGCATAGCAGGCATAATAACCTTGCTGGGAACGGGTCGCGTATGGTCACTTGCAATAATAACAATCTTGTTTTTCCCTTTAGCAAGCTCGCACAAACGGTTGGAACCAACCGGGTTTTCAAGCGCCCTTCTTACAAGAGTTTCCTCATCTGCCTCAGGAATATATTCTTCTATCCCGGATGTTAAAACACCTTCAAGTTCTTTTTTATTAAACTCATATTCCATTTTTCCTTTCCCATAAGGAAAAGATATCTTAATTTTGTCCATTTGCATTCTCCTTTTTCACAAGCGAAACAATGAGCGGTATTAACAAAAGTTGCAGTATAATGCCGGGGATTGCATCAACAAACCCCTCTGCAACAAACATAGCTATTGTAAACTGTTTTTCCGAAACGCCGAGAATAACCGCCTTTAAAATCCCCCAGATTATCCTGCCGCACAGCATAGCTCCCAGAAGTGAAATATAAACGGAGGTTTTTCTGTTTTTCGGTAAAACCGAATAAAAAAATCCAACTGAAAACCCATAAACAGCAAGTTCGGGTGACATCCACATAGCATTAGGGTAAAGTCTTGGCATTCCAAAACAAAAACCTCTTAAAACTGGTAAAAGCAGTCCAACAACAAGCCCGTATCTGCTGCCGCAAATAATCCCGCACAGCATAACCGCAAGATGCATTGGAAGCAGCGAATCGCCTATTTCTTTGACCTGGGAGGTAAGAAAAGGAAGCGCCATTCCCAGAGCCAGAAACATGGCTGCGAGTATCATCTTTTTATTTCTTTGTTTATTTAAATTTGTCATATTCTCTTTATCTCTTCTTTAGCTTATGTCTAAGATATCGCCATTTTGCAGGCACCAGCGCCCCGTAAACTGAAGCTAATGTTTTCTTTCGGTAGGTTTTTGTAAAATATGCTTTTTTCCAGGCGCCCTTGTATTTTTTCTCAAAACCATTATAAAAACAATCGCGTTCCGGTGGACGTTTAATAGGATGTTCAAAATTGTCGTTTGAACGCACAGCTTCATTTTTCCCAAGTATTTCAAAGAGAGAAAACTCTTCTTTCACTTCTCCAATAAGGTCTTGCCCTTTTTCACTGTTTATGCCAACAACCGAAATACCTTCTGTAAACCTTTTGCCGAATTTTTCCCACGAGCCCCAAAAATCCCCTATGGTAAGGTCGGCTATCCTGTCAGGTTTCGCAAACTTGCAAAGGTAACAGGATTCTCTCAAATTTATGCCATAGAAAAAGGCACTGAAATATGCAGGTAATATTGGTCTGTATTTTTTCTGTTTTCCGTTCTTATTATAGACCACACAGGTTCTGTGTTCGCTTCCCCATCCATGCTTTTCCTTGTTGCGAAACTGAACGCTTTCAATCCTTCCGTGCAGTTTTTTCTCCAGATATTTCACATACTTTCGGAAAAACATCGGGCTCGGTACTCCATGACATAAAATCTCAACACAAATCAGATTGTCATATTTTTTCCGAAGATATATGCGAAGAGCAGCAATCTGGCATGCAGTACCCGTGAAAAGCAATTTCTCACCCAAATCAAGCTTGTCTTTTATTTCAGCAAAACACTCGTCACTTCTACTCTGCACATACTTGGATCCATACATTTTCTCTACAACAGCGTTGTCATTGGTAACGGCGTGAACCGCCATCATATCATCATTATAAATACATCCACAAACATAGCCTTTTTTGCCAAGAATATGCTTCGCAAGAACACCAAAAACACCCCCGGATGAGCTTTTAAGCAGAATATCATCATCCTTTATAGTTCCGCAGAAATAACTACGAGGCTCGCCGAAAAACAAACTGTCTGCCGCATTGGCTGCAGGGCAGTTTTTAAGGCATACCCCACAATCAATACACATTTCTGCATCAATCTTTGGAGCAAGAAATCCTTCATCATCCGGAATCATTGATATGCACCGTTTTGGGCAAATCTCCGAACACAGACCACATCCCATGCAATCCAAAGTATTTATTTGTATAATACTTTTTTCATTTGCCATATCTAATTCACCCTCAACCCAGCTGCAAAATCAACCAATTTTTTAGCCTGGCAGATATTATTTTTTTCTGTAAGTACAAACTCTTTGGCTTTCATACCAAACGAATGCATTTCTTCTGCCGGAACTGACAGAACCTTGCGGAAAGCCTTAAGCATACCTTCCTCGGTTTCTTCTTCAAAGAAATATACAAAATCATAATATTCCGGGGGCATCCCCGGAAGCTTTGTTGTCAGAAGCGGGGTTCCAGAAGCCATGCATTCCATTGTCTTGGAAGGGAATGAATATTTAACATACTCCGCGTCGGTAAGTCTGGGGTTAACAAGCAAACTTGCATTAAGCTGGTTTTCAACAATTTCACTATTTGGTCTTATCCCAAAGTATTTTATCTGTTCATTTTTTTCTGCTAAATCTTTCAACTCATTCTGGTAGTTTCCATCGCCGTAAATATGTAGTTGCCATCCTTCAAACCCGCCAGAAACAAATGCATTTACCATCCGTTTTATCCCAAATTCTGTATGAATGCCGCCGGCATACATAATAATCTTTGGGTCTGTCTTGTTTTCTATTTTATTTTCCCTGCAAGACATATTAACATCCGACTGACCTTCAAGTACAATGTATGGTCTGTTTTTGCCATTAACAACCTTGTTCATTTCTTCAGTAAGAAGCAAATAAGCATTGTATTTATGCAGGTTGGCCTGTGCCATTTTTGATGACAGTTTGGCTATTTTTCTGATTATAAAAGGCTGGTTTTTTATACGTGCCCCAGCAGAGTGTCCCGGCACATCCGTAACAATACCAATCACAGGAATATGATATTTCTTACCTGCCTTGCGGGCGGCATTAGCCAAAGACTGATTCAAAACGTCACAGATAATCACCCAGTCATTATTCTTACTGCAAAGCTTTTTAATATTTTTTAATGCTCCAATATATCGAGTATACTGCCTTAAAAACATAGAATTGATAAAGGAGTCATAAATATATCGTATTTTACCGACAATTTCCTCTTCTCTGCGAAACAACACCTGTTTTGTCCACTGTCGATTCACAGGGATTGCCGAAATGGACACCAGTTCACCATCAATATTTTCCGCTATTCCCTCCATCAGAAGGTGGTGATATTTTTGTGCCTGCGGCATCTTTTTTGTGATACCTTTGTTCCGCAGTTCAGCAAATTTTTCATTCGAACAACCGCTTGATAAATATATTACATTCATAGTTCATTCTCTTTTCAAATATTATTAAGTGCCTCTGTCAGTTTACTGGCCGACTCAATTTTTAATTTTTCTATTTTTTCGTTGACCTGTTCCCAGTCAATTTGATTTGTTATGCATTCGAGTGACTGTTCATCCCTGACAATTCTGTCCTCAAGCCCGCACAATCGAAGAATATCTTCAATTCTCGCATTGGTATTGCTTCCGGGAAGCAGTGATGCGAACGGCTTGTTAAACAAAATCGAAAACATGGTTGCATGAAACGAGGCTGAAATAACAAACTCGGCATTCATAATATATCCTAAAATTTCTTCAGGTCCCGAGTCTTTAAGGAAAAAGTCGCACTCACATTTTTTTCTGAACCCACAAATATGAACAACTTTAAGGTTTAGTTTTTCCGAAAGAATTTTCACAGCTTCATCTAGGAGTTCCCCCGAATCTGCCAGATACATAACCGCATAAGGCTCTTTTATATCCGGCTTTACGGCAAGCTTTTCAAACTCTTTAATATCTATAAGGCCAACAGGATCTATTACATGCATAACAGTGGTCTTAGTGTGTTTTTGAAGCATCGAAACAGTCGATTTTTCGCGAATCATAATTTGCTTAAAATCTGCCGTTTGTTCTGCCAGTTTTTTCAGATCATCCTCAGAAAAATTATCTCTGCCCATGCTTGTTCCATAGGCAATTTTTCTTTTACTGTCGGTAAACAAAAGTTTGTATGCTTCATCATTTCCGCATGGATGATAATTGTTCCAGAGCTGGTCTCCACCTGCAATAAAAACATTCTCTTTTTTGTTATAATATTTGCACAGTTGCTTGTAATCAGTGAACTTTTCAGAAGACAGCCTGTCATTTTTTTTTATAAACCGTGCAAACTTTTTTTCTCTTTTTATATAATCTTTAAGATTTATCATCTTGCCGACAAGTGATTTTAATTTATTCCTGCCGGTTTTGTAGTATGACGGCTGATAATCAATAATTTCAGCATCATACCCCTTTTGTGACAGAAACTTGTAAAGAGAATATGCCTGAAAAACAGACCCGAAGTTATGAATATGATGAATGGTAATAATCGAATACTTCATATTTTTATTCCTTCTTTAATCATCCATTTTTTTCTTTTAGATAACTGCAGTAATCATTATAAGTCATCATTTTTTTGTAGCCATCAATACCGTAAATCATCCATTTCAACTTGTTAAAGTCCGACATTCCGGATAATTTTCTCGTCCTGAGGCAAAAATAAATCATCCACAATAATAACGTTTTTGGATGTATTGCTTTATAAAAAGCACCTTTTCCGTAAAACATTTTCTCATCATATCCTGTAAACCATGTGGATGTTGCATAAGAAACCTTTCCTATTGTTTCTTTTGAAACATAAAAATTAAGCCCGCTTTTTTTAGCATCATTAAGCCACATACTGTCCTCTCCCGACGGGAAAATGCATCCACCGCCAAAAAGTGTGGTAAACCAGAGATTTGCCCTTCTAACCTTTTCAAGTCTGAATGCAACCCTCACGGCGCCCCAGGACATTTTTGAAAATCTCCCGCATTTTTTTGTTTTCGGGTATTTCTTCGGAACCCTATCCTTGCTGTCGGATTCAAAATGAAAAATTATAATGTCAGCATCGGGGTGATCTTCAAATTCTGATACCACCTTTTCTTCCATATCGTCGCTATAAACAACGTCATCATCTGCAAAAAGACAAACATCTCCGCTTGCATACAAAAGTGCAAGGTTACGGTTCACACCTACTCCTCTTGTCTGAGTGGAAATCATTTTTGCTTTTTTACCTTCAAATTCGCATTCATCATAAGAGGTAGTGTCACACTGGTTTGCAAAAACCACATCAGAGTGAATATTCATTTCTTTTATCTTAGAAAAGTCATTTTGGTGCATCGTTGCACACAAAATTTCAAAGGACCTTTTTTCAGCCATATTATTTTTCCCTCTCTATTTTTAAGTCCTGCTTTATTTTAGTTGTAGATATTTCCGGTGTTCGCTCCAGATACACCACTTCACAATAATCTTTCAAAAAATCAAATTTTCCTTTCCAGTCATCCCCCATAACAAAAATGTCGCAGTCATATTTTCTGACATCATCAATTTTTTGTTCCCAATTTTCTTCAGGAACAACCAGATCAACATAGCGAACTGCTTCAAGAAGTTTTTTTCTATGTTCATAAGAAAAATACGTTTTTTTATTCTTCATATTTTCATTAAACTCGTCTGTAGAAAGACAAACAATCAAATAGTCCCCCAATTCCTTAGCTCGTTTCAACAAAAGTATATGTCCGTAATGCAGCAAATCATATGTTCCGTAAGTTATTACTCTTTTCATAAAAACCTCCTATTTCATAAATGACTTATTCAAATCAATATACAAAAAATCATGATGCGTACATCTTTTTTCTATCGGCGGCAATTTCATATAATCGCCATACATTCTTGTAAGATATGCATCGTAATTTCCGGGGATAAAAATCTGCATATTTTCAAACTTGCATAGAATAGGCTTTTCAACCCATTTCTTATCCATTATTTCTTTTTCATGCCAATTGCCACATAGATTTGCTACAAAATCATACTTGTCGTATTCTTTTTGCTTACTTAAGGTTTCAATTTTCTTCATTAAATCCAACGTACTAAACATACTTTCGGGGATACATCGTGATAATAATATCGCAATGTTTTTATACCAACTTCTTTCTTTTCGTATCGCACAAACTCTTGTGCAAAGCAAATTAATCATCTTGTCCACTTTTTTGAAGTTGTTAATACTTTCTTCTAGTGTATTTCCTATTCCATCAATAGGAAATACATCAATATAAATTCCCCTTTTTGTCTTGTATCTTGTATTTTCCACTAAAGTTGTTGTCCGATCGTAAATCTTACAATACGGATATACAAAATCCTTTTTTTTGCCGGAAAATTCAATGATAAACTGTGAATGTTTATTTACCTTCTCTGATAATTTTATAAACTTTTCATAATCCTTTCTTGGCATTCCAACATCAATATCATCATCCCAAGGAATAAATCCTTTATGCCTTACGGCCCCTAAAACTGTTCCCCCCTGTGCATAATAAACTAAATTTTCTTTCTTACACAATTCATGAAACCATTTTAAAACGCAGAGCAGCCTACTTTGAAGTTCCGTCATAATCACACCGACTTTCTCGCCAATTTTTTAAACACCCATCCACGCAGTTTATTGGGAAGCATCACCTGAACAATAACACGCTTTAAAACATTGCTCAAATATGTAACTGTTCCAATAATTTTCTTATCAAGCATAAATCTCTGGAGTTTTGCTTCACTTTTAAAATACTTTATCCCGCCTCTTCGCTGATACATATCTGCTCCAACTCTGACATTAACGAGTATGTCAGGCAAATTAGCAAACTTTAGTCCGGCAAGGCACATCCTAATCCATAAATAATAGTCCTCATCGCAATACCAGTCAATATATCCTCCTACCGACTGAACACCATCTTTTTTAAACATAACTGTCATCTGATTCATCGGGCAGCGTTTTTTAAGATATTCTTTAATATCTTTATCATTACATGGAACGATACGTTGTGCAACAATATTTTCGGGGTCACCTATAAACTCTGTAATATTTCCGCCGACGATTGCAAGCTCGTTATCTTTTTCAAACATTTCAAGTTGTTTTTCAAATCTGTCAGAACAGCTTATATCATCTGCATCCATAAGTGCAACCAGATTGTTGTTGCAATTTTCAAGACCTATACGCCTTGCCTCTCCGTGTCCACGGTTTGTCTCAAGACGTATAACCTTAAATATATCCATTTGCTCGTAGTTTTTGATAATAGAATCAAGCTCGTCCGGGACCGGTCCGTCTACAATCAGAACAACCTCATTAGGAAGACGGGTTTGGTTCAAAACACTGTCTACTGCAACCTTAAACCACTGAGGATTATCTTTGCCGTACACACACATTGAAACGGAGAATTTTAATTTTTCCATAACACTACATCCTTAACACATTTTTTGCTTCGGTTTGTTTTTCATTATATTCAGTCTCATCAATCTTTCCCATACTGAGCAGCCAGTCGCCATAATCCTCGGCAGTATCCATACCCTCCTGGGAAATGCCTTCTGTTTTTACAAATGCTTTCCACACAGTCAGAAGAATAATCTTGACATCACCAAAAAAAGTAATATTTTCTATGTATTTTAAATCAAACTCTATTTTTTCTTCCCAGGTTATACCATTTCTGCCGCTTATCTGCGCAAGACCTGTAAGACCGGGAGTAACACTTTGCCGCCTCATTTGATTTTCATCAAAGAAAACCATATCCCGTACAAGCTGGGGACGTGGACCAACAACACTCATATCCCCTTTTAAAATGTTTATGGCTTCTGGGAGTTCGTCGAGACTTGTTTTTCTGAGGAACCTGCCAAATTTTGTCAATCGGACATCATCAGGAAGCAAGTTACCATTTTCATCTTTTTCGTCAGTCATTGTGCGGAATTTATACAGATAGAAAATTTTGCAGTTTTTGCCCGGCCTTGCCTGTTTGAACAAAACAGGACTGCCAAGGTTTACTCTTACAAGCACCGCAACTATTATGTATAACCATCCAAAAACTATGAGTGCCGCAAGTGCACATAAAATATCAATTAACCTTTTAAAAAATTTCTGATACATTCTATCACCATCAAACAATAATTTTGATTGCTAATATATTTAATTATAATTATACTTATACATAGTATAGTTTATCATAACATTATATAAAAGTCAAATAAAAAGTCCCCATCTGTTGATGGAGACTTTTACATTTTTAATATTTTTTTATTATGTGTGTTGCCACGGGAGAAAGGATTATGTTGGATAGCATTTCCACAAGGAAATTTGCTCCGACAAGCACAAATATCATATATCTTGCAACATCTTGTCCAAGCCCTGCTCCCAAAGTCCACTCAGCAATTACAGGCATGAAAAACAAAAGGCATCCAAGAAGAAATACTCCTGTATTTACTATCGGACAGATAATCGCTGCAACAGCAACCGAAAGGAAAGTGTTTCCTTTTTTTCCTGAAGAAAATTTTGCAGTTAAATTAAATATGCCTTTATAGGCAAGTCCGGCACAAAGACCGCACAAAAGTCCTTTTGCAAGAACTGTTATAATTGTTCCCGCAACATGAGCGGCAAGAAAGGGTGCCGCATCTCCGCACAGTAAAACTGCTGCGCCAAACACAAATCCGAGCCATGTACTGATTGCAGTTCCGCAGGTTGCCGCACCTATGACAATAGGTATGAGCACAAGGGAAATGGAAAATGGTCCCAGTTTGATAAAAGAGCCAAGGTATTGAAGAATGAAAACGAGTGCCGTAAGTACTGCTCCCAATACCATTGTTTTAGTTTTTGTTTTTACCATAAAATCCTCCTTGCTGTCGCCCGAAAAACGGTGCAACGCATAATATTATAAAGCTTTTTGCTTTATTTACAATTCTTGTTATACAGGACATAAAGTCCTTCTAAAATCAGGTTCTCGTTTTTTATAATGTCGTGCTTACAATGTTTAACAATAGTATGCATAAGTCCACCTGTTGCAACAATGTTAAATTCCATTTTTGTTTCCTGTTTAATGCGGTCTATCATCCCGTCTATCATACTCGCAGTACCAAAAATAAGACCCGAACGCATACATTCAATGGTATTTTTTGCAATAACCTTTTCAGGCGCCTCAAGACTAATCTGTGGCAGAAGAGAAGCAGAATCTGCAAGAGCATGCATACTTATCTCAACGCCGGGAATAATTGATACTCCGATAAACGCGCCCGCTTCATCTATAACCATCATTTTTGTCGCCGTTCCCATATCAAGCACAAGCGTTGCACCGTCATACAAATGATGGGCGGCAACACATCCGCATATAATATCTGCGCCAACCTGAGCAGGATTGTCAACAAGCAGATTTATTCCTGTTTTCATGCCCGGTCCAACTATCATAGGAGAAACAGAATATACCTTTTCTATAGCTTTCGCAAGAGCATTGTTAAGTGGCGGAACAACAGAAGAAATAATCGCTCC
>JAZNIU010000026.1:0-33441 GCA_045577655.1 Clostridia bacterium | reverse complement strand
ATCTACAAAGGTCTTAAACCTGTTTACTGGTGTGAAGACTGTGAAACAGCACTTGCCGAAGCAGAAATTGAATATCAGGATGATACAACAGATACAATTTTCGTGAAATTTGCTCTCTCGGACGACAAAGGTATGTTCGGCGATGTAGCTGAAAAAATCTACTTCGTTATCTGGACAACAACTACCTGGACTCTGCCTGCAAATATGGCTATCTGTCTCAATGCCAACTTTGAATACAGCATCGTTAAAAACGGCGATGAAGCTTACGTTATTGCAAGCGAGCTTGTTGATACAGTTATGGCAACTGCAGGAATTACAGATTATTCTGTAATCAAAACAGTTTCCGGTGCAGAGCTTGAATATATGAAATGCCGTCATCCTTTCCTTGACAGGGATTCACTTGTTATCCTGGGCGACCATGTAACACTTGACGCAGGTACAGGTTGTGTTCATACAGCTCCCGGTCACGGTATGGAAGACTATCTGGTATGCTTTAACAACTACCCGGAAATTGAAGTTTTAGTTCCGGTTGATTCAAAAGGGTATCTCACGGAAGAAGCAGGCGAATTTGCAGGTCTTTTCTATGCAGATTCCAACAAGAAGATTATTGAAAAACTTCGTGAAACAGGAAATCTTTTGGCGTGTGAAGAAATTGTTCACTCATATCCGCACTGCTGGAGATGTAAAAAACCTATCATATACCGTGCTACTGAACAGTGGTTTGCGTCTGTTGACGGTTTCAGAAAAGAAACACTTGAAGCGATAAAAACGGTTAAATGGATTCCCACATGGGGCGAAGACAGAATTACCAACATGGTAAAAGACCGTAACGACTGGTGTATTTCCAGACAGAGAGCATGGGGCGTTCCGATACCCATTTTTTACTGTGCAGATTGCGGCAAACCTATCATAAACGACGAAACCATAAAAGCTGTTGCAACCCTTTTCAGAACAAAAGGTTCTGACCAGTGGTTTGCTCTTGACGCAAGCGAAATTCTGCCCGCAGGCTTTAAATGCGAATGTGGCGGCACAAAGTTTACAAAAGAAACAGATACCATGGACGTCTGGTTTGACTCGGGCTCTTCAAGCGGTGCTGTTGTTGGCGCAAGAGATGATCTTACATTCCCGGCAGACCTTTACCTTGAAGGTAACGACCAGTACAGAGGCTGGTTCCAGTCTTCTCTTCTTGTCAGCGTTGCAAACTATGGAGTTGCACCCTACAGAAGCGTGCTCACTCACGGTATGGTAATTGACGAGGAAAAAAGAAAAATGTCCAAGTCTTTGGGCAACGGTATTGACCCGCTTGAGATTATAAACACAAACGGTGCGGACATTCTCCGTATGTGGATTGCATCTTCCGACTACAAAACAGATATCAAAATTTCAAAAGATATTCTGGCTCAGCTTTCGGAAGGATACAGAAAAATCAGAAATACAGCAAGATATATCATTGGTAACATAAGCGACTTCAAGCCGGACAACAATCTGGTTAGCTATGAAAATATGGCAGAGCTTGATAAGTGGGCGCTTATGAAACTTGAAAAGCTCATAAAAACAGTTAACGAAGCGTACGAAGCTTTTGAGTTCCATGTGGTATACCATGCAATTCACAATTTCTGTGTTGTAGATATGAGCAACTTCTATCTGGATGTTATAAAAGACAGATTGTATACAGAAAAAGCGGACAGTGTTGAAAGAAGAAGCGCACAGACGGCGATTTATTTAATCCTTGATGCGCTAGTTAAAATGCTTTCTCCGATACTTGCGTTCACAACTGAAGAAATGTGGAAAAATATGCCGCACAGCAAAGAGGATAATACCGAAAGTATTGTACTCAACGATATGCCGGTATATCAGGCAAAATATGAAAATGCACAGCTGGAAGAAAAATATGACAAGCTTATCGCTTTAAGAGGAGACGCTCAGAAAGCGCTTGAAGAAGCGAGAAACGCAAAGGTTATAGGTCATTCTCTCGGAGCTGCGGTTGAAATTTTTGCAAAAGGTGAATATTACAGTTTCCTTAAAGAAAATGAAGACCTTTTAAAAACGCTTCTCATTGTTTCTTCCGCAAAAGTGTCTGAAGGGGAAGGTAGCTTTAAAGGTGAAGCAACACCGGCTTCCTTTACGGTTTCTGCACCAAGCGGAGAAAAATGCGAACGCTGTTGGATGTTCAGTGAAAGCGTGGGAACAAACAGCGAACACCCCACTCTTTGCGACAGATGTGCTTCGGTTATTGAATAACAAATATGAACAACCCTCAAGGCATCGCTTGGGGGTTGTTTTTCAAAAAAAGGAGAAAATCATGAGATTTGATATATTAACTCTTTTTCCGCAAATGTTCGGCGAGGTGCTTGGCGAAAGCATAATAGGTCGTGCAGTTAAAAACGGAATTCTGGAAATTGAATGCACAAACATAAGAGATTATTCAAAAAACAAACATAAAAATGTGGACGACTATGCTTATGGCGGCGGTACAGGGCTTGTTATGGGAGTACAACCCATATATGATGCCTGGAAAGATGTTACGGCGGGGGAAAAAGTTTTTACTGTCTATATGTCGCCGCAGGGAAAGGTTCTTGACCAAAAACTGGTGAAAGAGCTCGCGCAAAAACCAAGGATAGCTATACTGTGCGGTCATTATGAGGGAGTAGATGAACGTGTAATAGAAGAGATTGTCGATATGGAAATTTCCATAGGCGACTATGTTTTAACAGGCGGAGAAATTCCTGCAATGGCGCTGATAGATTCGGTTTCCAGAATGATTCCGGGAGTTCTACCCGACAGCTCTGCCTACGAGGAAGATTCTCACTACAACGGGCTTTTGGAATATCCCAACTACACAAGACCGGAGGAGATTCTGGGGAAACGTGTCCCCGACATTCTGCTGTCCGGTCACCATAAAAACATTGCGGGGTGGAAAAGAAAACAGTCTCTTTTCAGAACCTGGCTCAAACGGCCAGATTTACTCAAAAAAGCAGACCTTTCAGACCAAGACATTCGTTTTCTTAAATCGGTTAAAGGAAAGAAAAGAAAGTCTTTTCCCACTGCGGTTTACGCGGAAGATGAAGCTTGTGGAAAGTGCACAAATAAAACAAAATAATTTCGTCTAATTTGTGCACTTTTTGACAAAGTGCACATATAATAAAAAAATGATTGTCTATAAATGCTAAATACAACTTTTAATGATTATGATATAATATATACAGTGCTTGAAAGCACGTTGATATTCATTATAGGAGTTGATAAACAATGAACAATTATACCGGCGACAAAATAAAAAACGTAGCACTGCTTGCTCACAGTAAGGCAGGAAAAACATCTCTTGTAGAAGCAATGCTTTATGATACAGGTGTTATTTCACGTATGGGGAAAGTTGAGGATGGCAATACTGTAAGCGACTATGATGCTGAAGAAGCAAAAAGAACAGTCTCTGTCAGAACATCTTTTGTTGCACTTGAACATGCAGGCCAGAAGATTAATGTGCTTGACACTCCCGGATATTTTGATTTTATCGGGGATATGTATGGTGCGATGAGTGTTTGCGACATGGGCATAATTGTTGCAAGCGGAAAGTCCGGTCCCAGAGTGGGAGGAGAAATTGCTTTTAAAGAAGCAAACAAGATTGGTCTTCCCGTAATGTTTTTCATAAACAAAATGGACCACGAAAATTGTGATTACAAAAAGGTTCTGGGAGAAATACAAACCAAGATTTCTCCAAAAGCTCTTCCGCTGCAGATACCTATTTTAAACGGCGGAAAATTTGAGGGACTTATTGACGTTATTGACAGTGTTGCATACATATTTGAAAATGACAAAATGAGAAAAACAGATGTTCCCGACGAGTATTACGGTGAACTGCAGAATGCTAAAGCAGCAATATGCGAAGCCATTGCGGAAACTGACGAAGCTCTTATGGACAAATTCTTCTCAGACGAACCTTTTACTGTTGAAGATTTTAAAAACGGTACAAAAAAGGCTATTATTGAAAAGTCACTCTATCCTGTAACATACGGCAGTGCACTGACAAACAAAGGCGTGGATTCCCTTCTCGGAATAATTGAACGCTTTGGTCCGTCTCCTGCAGACATGCCGGCAATTTTAGCTGAAAACGGCGACGCGGTGGAATTTGGCGACGACAAACCTCTTTGCGCAAGAGTATTCAAAACAATAAATGATTCCTTCGTAGGAAAACTTTCTCTTGTAAGAGTTTATGCGGGCACAATTTCCAAAAACGCTACAGTTTATAACGTTAACCGTTCTTCTACAGAAAAAATCGGTGGCGTAATGGCGCTCAGAGGAAAAGAAAAGATAGAAATGGATATGGCGCATGCAGGTGATATATTTGCTGTAGCGAAACTGACATCAACAAAAACAGGTGACACTTTTGCCGCACAGATAGCTTCTGCTCCGCTTGCTCCGATAGGGTTCCCCAACCCGTCATACACAATGGCGTTCGAACCTAAAGCAAAAGGCGATGAAGACAAAATTGCTGCAGGTCTTACAAAACTTGCAGAAGAAGATACAACTCTTAAATTTGAAAGCAACAGCGAAATCAAACAGCTGCTTGTTACAGGTCTTGGCGACCAGCATCTTGATGTTGCGGTAAGCAGACTTAAAGCTGCCGGCACAGAAGTTAATGTTGTTCAGCCAAAGGTTACATACAGAGAAACAATCACAAAGAAAATCCAGGCTGAAGGAAAACATAAGAAACAGTCGGGCGGTCACGGTCAGTATGGTCACGTTAAAATAGAATTTGAACCGTGTGACAGCGAAGGTCTGGTATTTGAAGAGAAAATTTTCGGCGGCAGCGTTCCCAAAAACTATCACCCTGCGGTTGAAAAGGGGCTCACAGAAATGATGTCAGAAGGCATCCAGGCTGGTTACAAGGTTGTTGGCATAAAAGCTACTTTGTATGACGGTTCCTACCACGATGTTGACTCTTCCGAAATGGCATTTAAAATGGCTGCTCACCTTGCGTTTAAAGAGCTTGTGAACGCAGGACCCATACTTCTTGAACCAATAGGACATCTTGAAGTTTCAATTCCTGACGAATATACAGGCGATATTATGGGCGACATAAACAAACGTCGCGGCAGAGTATTAGGAATTGAACCTGAAAGAATTGTTGCAGAGGTTCCTATGAGCGAAATGAACAAGTATGCCATAGAACTTCGTTCAATGACACAGGGCAGAGGAGAATTCACTCTTCAGTTTGAAAGATATGAACAGGCTCCTCCCAACGTGGTTCAAAAAGTTATAAGTGAAAATCAATAACAATTTTAAGAGAACTTCTGTGTTTTTCACAGAAGTTCTCTTTTATTATTTTAAATTCCCCAAAATCAGCGAAAAAACTTGACTTATCAGGGCGTAGTGGGTATAATGGACGCGTTGGAGGCGATTTTTGATGTTTGGTTTGACAAAAAGACTTTCAGAAAACGAGAAAAGATCTGTAATTTTGTCACTTGGATGCAGTCTTGTGTTTGTGCTCACGCTTTTCGCAAAGAGCAACTATAGTGCGGCGGTTGCATATATTGTTGATCGCGGCATTTTTACCAAAGCTGCAGCAGGGCTTATCGCTTCCGCTTTTTACATTTGCTACGGTGTAGGGCAGTTTTTTGGAGGACGGCTTGCAGACAAGTGGTCGCCCTACAAAGTTGTTACAATGGGCGTGGTTGGTGCGCTTATTGCAAATATAATACTTTGCTGCACACAGAACTATACAGTGATTTTTATAACATGGAGTTTAAACGGTATAGCGCAGATGGGGGTATATCCCGGAATATGCAAAATTATGTGCGAGGACATTCTGCCCGAATACAGAAAAACGACAAGTCTGCATCTTACATACGGCAACCCGGTGGGCTATGGACTCAGCTATGTTTGTTCGGCACTTGTCCTTGAAAATTTCGGATGGAGCATGTCTTTCGGAACAAGCGTAATCCTCCTTGTAATTGCGCTTTTAATATGGATGTATGCTAAAAAGAGAATACCTGAAAAAGTGACTGCCGAGAAAACTTTCGTAGTCCGCGAAGAAAAGGCGAAATATCATATGGGCTTTTTCACTCTGCTGTTTGCAAGCGGACTTTTCTTCCTGATGTTCCCGGCCATTTCAGAGTCGCTTCTTTCGGCAGGCGCTCAGGTATGGGTTTCTACAATGATTATGGAAAGTTATTCGGTTTCCTCCGGTTTTGCAAGTCTGCTTACGGTAATATATTTTATAGCACAGATTCTTGGCCTTGCCTTTCTGGCTTCTTATGTCAATAAAAGAAAAAATATGCATCTTGGCTACAGCTCAGTTTTCGGAATAACAATAATCCCGCTCACAACACTTATATTTATCGGCAAATTGCCACTTGCGCTTATTGTTGCCATGTATTCTGTAGTTATGATGCTGACGACGCTTGGTACACTTTTCAAAGTGAACATTGTTATGAAATTTGAAAAAACAGGTTATTCGGGAACCATTTCAGGAATTTTAAACGGTTCGTCCGCGCTTGGAATATTTATTGCAAGCAGTTGTTACGGCATTATAGCAGACAAATGGGGATGGAACACCATCACTTTTATATGGACAATGATTGCAGCAGTTGCGTTTATATGTTGTATTACGGCAACGTTCTTGTGGAGCAAATTTAAGCATAAAATATAAAAGATGCGATTGATGATTTTAAAAATTGTGTAATTTATCCCATAAACTACTCTTGACAAAACGGAAAAATGAGGATATAATATATCTATATGTCTGTTATCTTGTATATGGAGGTTGGGGACAAGTTGGAATTGATAGATGTTTTTAATAACAACGGTGCCTCAAAGGACTTTTCGGAGCAGGTGTGTTTTGAAGACGAGGAATTTTTCGGAACACCCGTTTCTTTTCACAATCCTGTCCATATAGAAGGCAGAGCAGAAAATATAGGCGGAAGAGTTGAAATTACGGCGCACGTCACAGGGAGCATCAAAACTGTCTGTGCAAGATGTCTTAAAGACGTGGTCAAAGATGTGGACTTTGATTTTGTCGAGCACATTGTGAATGCCGCCGGCCCCACCGAAGACGATGACGTTATATGTCTTGATGGGTCGGATGTAGACATTGGTGAGCTTGCGCTGAACAACTTTCTTACCACCTCGCCGCTACGCTATTTGTGCAGTGAAGACTGTAAAGGTCTTTGTCCGAAATGCGGGGCGGACAGAAATCTTACCTGTTGTGGTTGCGACGATGAACCGACAGACCCCAGGTTAGATGTATTAAATAATTTATTCAAGTAAATAATTTGTTTTATTTTAATGAGGAGGTGTCTTAGGTATGGCAGTACCAAAGAGGAAAACATCAAAAGCAAGAAGAGATAAAAGAAGAGCTAACTGGAAGCTTTTAATTCCCGGCATGGTAGAATGTCCTCAGTGTCACGAATACAAAATGCCACACAGAATCTGTAAAGCCTGCGGGTATTATAACGGTAAAGAAGTTGTTAAAACTGCTGAATAGGCATAAAAATGAGACGGGATTCGGCGTCTTCACATAGGGATTGTTCGGTTTCAAAACAATCTTTTTAGTTTATACTTTGTCAAAAAAACCCGTAATACGACAGTATTGCGGGTTTTTTATTCCTTGTATAATTCTAAAAAGCTTATCTTTGAAACTGCCTTGCACCATAAAAATTAATAATTTTTGGTGCAGAGCAAGGAAAAAAGCGAAGATATCCTGACGGATTTCAAGCATTTTCGACGATGCTATGCGCTAAAATTATAATTTTTAGGCGAATGATACCTATGTGAAGACGCCGTTTGCCCGTCTTTATTTTTGTATTATGGGGTGAGATTAGTGAAAGCTTATAATAAAGTTGCCCGTGTTGACAGGGGCAGCATTGCTGAAGAAATAGGCATTGTGCCGGGGGACTGTATTGAAAAAATCTGCGGAGAAAAGCTGACAGATATTTTGCAATATAAATTTCTCACGGCGGCAGAAGAAATTGAGATTGAAGTTTTAAAAGCAGACGGCACAAGAGAAATTATTGAGATAGAAAAAGACGAGTATGAAGATTTGGGGATAGAATTTGAATATCCCTTGCTTGGTCCTGCCCGTGCCTGCGCAAACAAATGCATTTTCTGTTTTATAGACCAACTGCCCAAAGGTATGAGAAAAACTCTCTATTTCAAAGATGACGATTCAAGACTTTCCTTTTTGCAGGGCAACTATGTAACGCTTACAAACCTGTCGGACAAAGACATTGAAAGTCTTTGCAGAATGAGAGTTAGCCCCATAAACATTTCTGTCCATGCAACCGACCCGGAAGTCCGTTGCTTTATGATGGGTAACAAAAAGGCGGGCAACGTGGCCCAAATAATGAAGAAATTTGCAGACAGCGGCATTGTTATGAACTGCCAGATAGTGTTGTGCAGAGATGTGAATGACGGCAAGGTGCTTGAAGAAAGCATTAGAACACTGGGGGAAATGTATCCAAGCGTATATTCTGTTTCTGTTGTGCCGGTCGGTCTGTCCGACCACCGCGGAGGGCTCTATCCTTTAAAACCGTTTGACAAGGAAAGTGCAGCTGAAACTATTTCTGTTGTGGAAAGTTTCCAGAAAGAGTTTTTGAAAAAGTATGGAACACGGCTTGTATATCCGGCAGACGAACTTTATCTTAAAGCGGAAAAGGAAATTCCGGACGCGGAAGAATATGAAGATTTTCCGCAGATTGAAAACGGCGTTGGACTTCTTGCCTCAATGAAAGAGGAATTTTATATGGAGCTTTGCAATGTTAGCTATGCCGAAACACCACGTGAAGTGAGCATTGCTACCGGCGTGGCGGCTTATGAGTTTATGTGCGAGCTTGCAGAAAAGCTGGAAGAAAAGGCAAAAAAACTCAAAATAAACGTGTATATGATAGAAAACAAAACTTTCGGTAAAAATATAACCGTTGCGGGCCTTTTGTGCGGCAAAGATATTATAGAGGGGCTGAAGGACAAGCGTCTTGGAGAGACTTTATATATTTCATCGTCCATGCTTCGTGACGGAGAAAATGTCTTTCTGGACGACGTTACAACCGATATGTTGGGACAGACTCTCGGAGTGGAAATCTGCACTGTTGACGGAGATGGTGGCGACCTTATACGAAAGTTGACAAAAACGGAAAATTAAAGTATAATAATAAGATGATTAAAATGGCATTTTGTGGGTCTGCAGGCAGAGTGCACAAATTAGTTTTTGCAGACGGAAAGGCGGAAAAATATGAAGCCTATAGTTGCGATTGTGGGACGACCGAATGTTGGTAAATCTGCACTTTTCAACAGACTTGTCGGAAAGAAAATTTCTATTGTTGAAGACACCCCCGGTGTCACAAGAGACAGAATTTATGCAGATGCCGAATGGAGAAGCGTGCCCTTTTTAATGATAGATACAGGTGGAATAGAACCTACCAGCGATGATGAAATGCTGGTGCAGATGCGCCGTCAGGCACAGGCTGCCATTGAAAATGCGCATGTAATAATATTTGTAGTGGATGTTACCACCGGAGTAACTGCGGCAGATGCCGATGTTGCGGCTATGCTGCAGAAATCAAAAAAACCGGTTGTACTTGCAGTTAATAAAGTGGACAAGGTTGGTAATGTGCCGCCTGAATTTTATGAATTTTATAATCTCGGACTTGGTGACCCGGTAGCAGTGTCGGCTCTTCAGAGTCTTGGACTTGGCGACCTTTTGGACGAAGCTTACAGATTTTTCCCGGAAAATTCCGATATGGAAGAGGAAGAAGATATAATCCGTGTTGCCGTAATAGGTCGGCCAAATGCCGGAAAATCTTCTCTCATAAACCAGATTACAGGCGAGCAGAGGGTTATTGTCAGCAACATTCCCGGCACAACCAGGGATGCGATAGATACTTATGTTGAAAAAGACGGTAAAAAATATCTTTTCATTGACACTGCAGGAATAAGACGGAAAAGCAAGGTTGAAGAAAAGATTGAAAAATACAGTGTTATAAGAGCGCTTGCGGCAATTGACAGAGCAGACATCTGCCTGCTTGTTGTGGACGGCAACGAAGGAATTGCCGAACAGGACGCAAAGATTGCGGGCTATGCTCACGAAGAGGGAAAAGCCAGCATTGTTCTTGTGAACAAATGGGACCTTGTGAAAAAAGAAACGGCGACCATGAACGAATATAAAAAGAGAGTTGCCGAACAGCTTTCGTTTATGACCTATGCACCCATTGAATTTATTTCTGCAAAAACAGGGTCGAGGGTGGATAAAATTTATCCGATAATAAACAAGGTTTCTGAGATGCATTCAAAAAGAATTACTACAGGTGCACTCAACGATATAATAAACGAGGCGACCATAAAAGTTCAGCCGCCCTCAGACAAAGGCAAACGGCTTAAAATTTATTATGGGACACAGCCTTCAGCAAAACCGCCTACGTTTGTTATTTTTGTTAACAACAAAGACCTTGCACATTTTTCATATATCAGATATCTCGAAAATCAGATAAGAAGTGCTTTTGGTCTGGAGGGGACACCTGTCAGGTTTATCATAAGAGAACGTGGGGAGAAAAAGGTATAGATGATGAGCGTTTATTATATTATAGCAATTGATGTTATTCTGGGTTATTTGCTGGGCAGTATAAGCTCATCAATTCTTGTGGGCAAAGTCTTTGGAGTTGGCGACATAAGAAAACACGGCAGCGGAAATGCCGGAGCAACCAACACTCTTCGGGTGCTGGGTAAAAAAGCGGCAATTTTTACTGTTGTTGGCGACATTTTAAAGGCAGTAATTGCTGTGCTTGTTGCACGTTTCCTTGCAGGTGCTTTCATAACCGACAGTTTCCTTGCGGAAATTTCTGTTTATGCTGCAGCTTTTGCAGTGGTGCTGGGTCACAATTTTCCCATCTATTTCGGGTTTAAAGGCGGGAAAGGTGTTCTGACATCGGGGGTCATAATTATTATGCTAAATCCCGTTATCGGAACCGCAACCGTCGTTACGGCACTTGTGATTATGGCACTTTCAAAATATGTGTCGCTTGGCTCCATAACAGCAGGTATAATGTACCCTGTATGGATTTGTATATATTATAGCAATGTTCCCTATAAAATGGTGTTTGCAGTGGTGCTTGGGCTTATGCTTGTTGTAAGACACCGTGCAAATATTAAAAGACTTCTGTCGGGAACAGAAAACAAATTAGGAGCAAAAAAATGAACAAAAGAGAAAAAAGCGGTGGAATAGTCGGATTTATTTTTATTGCCATTGTTCTGTCCAAACTGCTGGGGCTTTTAAGAGGCACAGCGGTTGCAATGTTTTATGGTACGGGCTATGTGGCAAGCGCTTATTCCATGGCTTCTCAGCTGCCGGTGAATTTTTTTGATATGATTCTCGGGTCGGCTGTGTCCTCTGCGTTTATCCCGGTTTATAACGGGTTTGCTGAAAAGGAAGGCAGAGACCGTGCAGACAACTTTGCATCGCGGTTTTTAAATGCAGTAGTGGCGGTTACGGCAGTTTTGTCTGCTGTCGGAATGGTTTTTACACCGCAGATTATAGAAGTTATGGGAGGCGGACTTCCCGGGCAGGCAAAAGTTCTTGCAGCTCAGCTGCTCAGGATAATGTTTCCTCTTGTAATTTTCACAGGTATGGCGTTCACTCTTGTTGGAATACTTCAGTCGCTTGGCGAATTTAGGGTTCCCGCGATAATGAGCCTCATATCAAATCTTGTCTGCATTTTATATCTTTTTACTTTAAACAATAAATTCGGAATTTTCGGGCTTTCGGCAGCACTGCTTGTGGGCTGGGTTCTGCAATTTTTAATTTTAGTATATCCTGCTAAAAAAAGAGGGTTTAACTACCGTATTTCTGCAGGAATAGCAGATTCCGGGTTTAAAAACATAGCAGTTCTTGCCCTGCCCGTTTTGCTTGCAACCTGGGTTCAGCCAATAAATGCTATGGTTAATATGAGAATTGCATCGGGTCAGATGGGCGGCAGCGGAGTTGCAGCACTTGACTATGCAAATAAGCTTTACATAATAGCGGCTTCCGCTTTTTCCATGGCGGTTACAAACTACATATTCCCGAAACTTTCAAGACTTGGCGCAGTAAAAGACGAAAAGGGCTGGTCAGAGGTTTTGTCAAAAAGCATCAGATGGGTGATTCTTGCTACACTGCCCATAATGCTGATATTTATTGTTTCGGGCGAGGAAATTGTGAGAATAATATATCAGAGAGGTCAGTTTGACGAAGCTTCTGTTAAAATGACAACCTCTGCCATGACAATGTATTCTTTCGGAATGATATGGTTTGCTCTGCAGGAAATCCAGAACAAAGCGTTTTATTCGGTTATGGACACAAAAACGCCGACCATAGCAGCCGTAGGCGGAATTTTAACAAATCTGGGACTTGGTATTATGCTTTCGAAAAAAATGGGCATAGCCGGCCTTGCACTTGCAGCTTCCGTTTCCTCTTTTGTCTGGTGTATATTCTCTTTTATAAACCTCAGGAAGAAAATTGATTTTAAAAATATTGTAAAACCGGCTAAAATAGTTATTATGGGTGTTGTAATGGTGCTTGCACTTTATTTATCGAGAGTGTATCTGCTGGGAACTGTCGGGACAGAAACTTTCCTTGCAAGACTCGGCACTTGCGCAATATCCTCGGCGATAGGCGTTGTGGTCTACCTTGCAGTCGCGTTTTTACTGAAAATTGAAGAGACAGAAGAAATAAAAAAATTTTTATCACGTGGTAAAAAGGGGTGAGCAGATGTTTAAAGACAGTTTAATAATATCTGTTGCTTTTAAGGTCTGGGCTTTTTTGAAAAATGCATATTTAAACAGTCTGTATTATAAATTGTTTGAAAAAATATCCGGTTTTTTTGCAAAACTGTATAAAAATAGTTTTCTCTACAGTTTTTTTGACAAACAACCGGCAGCGGTGGGCGGCAGTCTTGTTTCAAAGATTATAGACGCCTTTTTTGGTTTTTTCCATAATTTGTTTCACCCGTTTGTTAAAAGGGTGGGGACTTTGTCAAAAAGAAGTTTCATCCTCAAAAATGTCCGTCACCTCTCGAAAAACTGGTATGCCATCAGCATCCGTTATTATTCGGTGGCACTTTTCGTTTTCACCTGTGTGAGACTTGTGGTTAAACGTCTTATGGGACAGATGACAGGTCCATATACCATAGCTCTTGGAGCTATCGCCATTATAGGTATTTTTATAGACACTTCTCTGGCAGCTCTTTATGAGGGAAGCAGTATAAGAAAATTGGTCGGTTTTGCAGACCTTCCAGAAAAAGTGATTTTAAAAAAACGCGTAAAACCCCATGTTTCGGTAACGGTTGCACTTGTTGCCGGAGCAGTTTTCGGAATTTTCACAGTTGTACCGGTGGGATGGATTATTGTTGGCGGCATAATCGGAACCTTGATTATGCTGGCAAAACCTGTTGTGGGTGTGGCACTGATAGCTGCATGCTTCCCCTTTATTCCTACGATGGGCGTTGTGGGACTGGGGATGTATCTTCTTCTGGTTACATTTATAAAATATTTATACGGCGAAGAAAAACACGTTAATATTGACTTTTTTGACATTATGATTTTGCTTATGTGTGCCGTGCTTGTATATGGAGTGCTTAACTCATACACCCTTGTTCAGAGTATACCGCCCACATTGGTATATCTGGTTTTTGTTGCAAGCTTTTACAGTTTAAGAAGGTTGCTACAACAGGAAGAAACTCTGATGGGAATACTTAATTTCCTTGTTATTGTATCTGCGGGAGTGGCACTTTACGGACTTTATCAGAAGTTTTCCGGTCAGGCGGCTACCACCTGGCAGGACACCGAAATGTTTGAGACCATCAGCGGAAGAATTTATTCTACGTTCGGCAACCCCAACGTGTTTGGAGAATATCTGCTTCTTATGATGCCCATAACCTTTGGTCTGATGCTGAAAAGCGACAGCTATAACACCAAAACATCATATCTTGTGATTTTTGCTCTCCAGGCAGCGTGTATGATACTGACATACTCGAGAGGCTGCTGGATTGGTATTGCGGCTTCTATGGCACTGCTTATTATGTTCACAAGCAAAAAGCTTACTTCGCTGCTTGTTTTTGCAGCCCTTCTTGCGCCGCTGTTTATACCGCAGACAATTATGGACAGGCTTTTAAGTATAGGCAACACGGCAGACACCTCAACCTCATACAGAGTATATATCTGGCAGGGAACCCTGAGAATGCTCAAGGATTTCTGGTATTGCGGTGTGGGCACCGGTCCGGAGGCTTTTGGAAACGTTTATCCTGCATATTCACTCAATGCAATAGCAGCACCCCATGCACACAACCTGTATCTGCACATTTTGTCCGAAACAGGCATTGTAGGGCTTTTAACAGTTCTGGGACTTCTTGTTGTTTTTTACAGAAGCCTTACTTTTGCAGCCAAAACAAGCCAGAGGTTAAGACCGGTTGCATTTGCTCTGGGAACTGCTATGATAGGTTATCTTGTACAAGGCATGTTTGACAACGTATGGTATAACTACCGTATATACTTTTTCTTTTTTGTCATGCTTGCTTTCGGCGCAGCTCTTTATGATGTTTCAAAGAAGGAGAAAAATTTATGAACAAGCTTAAAGTAGTTAACATAATTTCTGATACTAATATAGGTGGAGCAGGAAAATGTATTATAACTTTTGCCCAAAATTATGACAGGGAAAAATTTGATTTAACAGTTGTTGTGCCAAAGGGAAGCCTTCTTAAAAAAGAGATAGAGCAGCTGGGAGTAGCTTGTGTGGAAACAGAGGGCGTGGCAGACCGGTCGCTTAACTTGAAAGGGATACTTGCACAGATTAAACTGTTCCGCAAATTAGGTTGCGACATTGTACATTCCCATGCAACTCTTTCTGCCAGAATAGCTGCAAGACTTGCGGGAGTAAAAGGGATAGTGTATACAAGACACAGCGTTTTTGAACCCAGCAGGTTTATGAAAAGCCCAATAGGAAGACTGATAGGGAAGACCACGGCGGCGCTTTTCTCGGACAGAATAATTGCTGTTGCCGAGGCTGCGGCAAAAAATGTTACTGACGTTGGAGCAAATCCCAAGAAAATAAGAGTTATTTTAAACGGAATATCTCCGCTTTCGCCGCTGACAGAAGAAGAAAAAGAGGTTCAGAGAAAGCGGTTTGGTGTCAAAGATGGGGAAAAGGTTGTTTCTCTTGTTGCAAGACTTGAAAAGGTGAAAGGTCACGACGATTTCATAGAAGCGGCAAGAATACTCAAATCGGAGGGAATAAACGTTAAGTTTATTGCTGCCGGAAATGGTAGCCGCGAAGAAGAGCTTAAAGAAAACAAGGATGTTTTGTTTACCGGGTTTATAAGCGATGCGGCTAACCTTATCGGTATAACGGATATAAGTGCCAATGCTTCATTCGGAACAGAAGCGACAAGCATTTCGCTGCTTGAAGGAATGAGCCTTGGAATTCCTGCAGTAGTAACAGACTACGGCGGCAACCCCGGAGTTATCAAAGACGGTGTAAACGGATTCCTTGTGCCAATACACAACGGCGCGGCTCTGGCAGAAAAAATAAAACAGCTCATACTGGATGATGAGCTTTACAGCAGAATGAGCAAAAACTCTACAGACATATTCTATCAGACATTCACTGCAGACAAGGTGACAAGACAGATAGAAAATGTGTATCTTGAACTGGGAGGGAAAAGCTGTGAATAAAAGAAAAATCAAGTTTAATGTGGTAGACCTCTGCATAATAGTTCTTGTCGGACTTCTTCTTCTGGCGTTTGCACATTATGCAAATAGCAGTGTATCGGGAGATTTCAGCGAAGGCGAAATAACCTACACTGTCAGCATAGAAGGGTTTAACGAAGAATTTTGTGACCTTTTAAGAGTCGGGGACAAAGTACGAAACATTGAAAGAGCATGTGATGCAGGCGTTATTGTTGCGGTAACCCCCGCACAGCCGGACATTGAATACACTGAAAATCTTGAGGAGGGAACATTGGTTTCTGCCGAGGTTCCCGGAAAATACCGTTGCACAGTGTCTATAAAGAGCCCCTATAAAGTGAAAGACACAGGCTATTTTATTGACGAGGTAGAAATTAAAACGGGCAAAAAAATTGCACTCAGAACACCTACCTATGCTTTTAACGGCATTGTGATGGACATAGAGAGGAGCGATGACTGATGTTTATTGACGAAAATGGAAAACTCTTTTCAAAGGTAAGTATTGTAGACATAGTTATTTGTGTTTTTCTCATTTGCATCATTGCTTTTGTGGGAATAAAGTTTGTTGCTCCGAGCGAAAAATTCTCCACTTCAAATTTTGTAGAATGTGAATATACAATAACTGTTGAAAATGTGCGTGATGCTTCTGTTGATGCTCTGAAAAAGAGCGTTGGCAAAAGTGCTTTTGACAGTAAAGGCGTTAACATCGGGACGGTAAAAGAGGTTGTAAGCGTTGAAAATTATAAAAAGGCAGTTGCTAAAACAGACGGCAGCATGGAGCTTGCCGAAATGCCTGACAAATATGTTGTCAAAACGGTGATAGAAACGAGCGGCACAAAAACCTATGACAGTATTATGATAGCCAACAAAAGTGAAATCACGGTTGGCAACAATCTGCTCATTTCCACGCCCGAAATAATGGTTGAAGCAATTGTTTCGGATATAGTGATAAAATAGGGTCGGTTTTTGTTGAAGAGTAAATGTTTTAATCCCTGCAATTTGTGGATATAATTTATATATAATGCACATTTGGTGTATGATTATTTGTTGAAAAATTATATTGAAACGCAGGTGAATAATGAGATATAATAAAGTATTATAGTATAAGTCTGAAAGGATGAAGAAAAATGAAAATCACAAAAGAACAGGTTGAAACCAATAAAGTAAAGCTTGAAATTGCAGTGCCTGCGGAAGAATTTGCCGCTGCTATGCAGAAATCATACCAGAAAAACGTAAAGCATATAAATATACAGGGTTTCAGAAAGGGTAAAGCCCCCAGAGGTCTTATTGAAAAGACATACGGCGAAGCTATTTTCTATGATGATGCTGCAGAACTTATTATGCAGGATACATATCCTAAAGCACTTGAAGAGGAAAAGGTTGAGCCGGTAGACCATCCTGAAATAGAAATCAAGGAAATCGGCAGCGGTAAAGAGTTTGTTTATACAGCTACAGTAACAACTAAACCTGTTCCCGAACTTGGTAACTATAAAGGTGTTAAAGTTAAAAAAGTTGAATATGCAGTAACAGACGAAGATGTTGATGCTGAAATAAACAACATGAAAGAAAGAGCAGCTCGTTTTGTTGATGTAACAGACGCTCCTGCTGCAGACGGCGATGTTGCTGTTATCGATTTTGAAGGTTTTGTTGACGGCGTTGCTTTTGAAGGCGGCAAAGGTGAAAACCACAATCTCACACTGGGCAGCGGTCAGTTCATTCCCGGTTTTGAAGAACAGATTGTGGGCAAAAATGTTGGCGATGAATTTGATGTTAACGTAACATTCCCTGAAGAATACCACGCTAAAGACCTTGCAGGCAAAGAGTCTGTATTCAAAGTAAAGCTGGGTGGGCTTAAGAAAAAGGAATATCCTGAACTTGACGACGAGTTTGCTAAAGATGTGAGCGAATTTGATACTTTTGAGCAGCTTAAAGAAGAAACAAAGAAACGTCTTGTAGAAAATGCGGAAAACCGTGCAAAAAGAGAGCAGGAAGATGCTGTTTTAGAAAAAGCTCTTAAAACTATGAAAGTTGAAATTCCTGAAGTTATGGTTGACAACCAGGTTGAACAGTATCTCCAGGATGCAAAATATAAAATCCAGGCTCAGATGCCGGGAATAACTTTTGAACAGTATCTTGAATATACAGGCGGCAGCGTTGACGAGTTTAAAGCAAACGTTAGAGACCAGGCAAAAAAAGACGTTGAAATCAATCTTCTTATAGAAGCTGTTGCAAAGAAAGAAGAAATCACTGTTTCGGACGAAGAGGCTGAAGAAGAAGTTAAAAAGCTTGCTGAACAGTATAAAATGGATGTAGAAAAAATCAAACAGATTTTAAGCGTTGACCAGATAAAAGAAAATCTTGTTCCCAAAAAGGTAATTGACCTTTTGGTAGCAGAAGCAAAAATTTCCTAATCAGCAAAAAAGTCTGTTTGGAGAAGGAAGGTAGAAATTATGGAAAACAATTATATTCCTGTTCCTTACGTAGTAGAACAAACAAGCCGTGGAGAAAGGTCTTATGACATCTACTCCAGACTTTTGGTTGACCGTATAGTTTTTTTAAACGGTCAGGTAACGGATGAGTCGGCTTCGGTAATAATTGCACAGCTTCTGTTTTTAGAAAGCGAAGCGCCTGACAA
This sequence comes from Clostridia bacterium, assembly GCA_045577655.1. Lineage (GTDB taxonomy): Bacteria > Bacillota > Clostridia > RUG12999 > RUG12999 > RGIG7450. Next base: position 15,104 of record JAZNIU010000026.1, on the reverse strand, counting down.
GGATATAAACTTTTATATCAACAGCCCGGGTGGTTCAGTTACAGCAGGTCTTGCAATTTACGACACCATGAACTATATTAAATCGGACGTTTCCACGATATGTGTGGGCCTTGCAGCCAGCATGGGTGCATTCCTCTTGTCGTCCGGTGCAAAGGGCAAACGTTTTTCACTGCCAAACAGTGAAATTTTAATTCATCAGCCACTGGGCGGAACGCAAGGGCAGGCAACAGATATTGAAATATACACAAAAAATATTTTGAAGATGAAAAACAAGCTTAACGGTATACTTGCTGAAAACACAGGTAAACCACTTGAGACAATTATGAAGGACACAGACAGAGATAACTATATGTCTGCGCAGGAAGCTTTGGATTACGGACTTATAGATAAGATTATTTCAAAAAGATAGAAAGTGAGAACTCTATGGCTCGTGATACAAAAAATCAGCGTTATTGTTCTTTTTGCGGCAAAACAGAAAGTCAGCTAATGTGCCCACTTATACAGGGACCTGAATCATATATTTGCGGCGACTGTGTTGTGGCATGTTTGAACTCGCTTCAGGCAGAATCGGTTATAAACACCAAAGACCAGGTCCGCAAAATGCCAAAGCCCAAAGAGATTAAAGAAATTCTTGACCAGTATGTAATAGGTCAGGACGAAGCGAAAAAGGTGCTCAGCGTAGCGGTTTATAATCACTATAAACGACTGGGGAGCCAGGAATTTGGTTCTGACGAAGTGGAACTGCAAAAGTCCAACATACTTTTGCTTGGCCCCACAGGGTCGGGGAAAACATTGCTTGCACAAACGCTTGCAAGAATTCTTGATGTTCCTTTTTCCATTGCCGACGCAACAACGCTCACAGAAGCGGGATATGTTGGCGAAGATGTTGAAAACATTCTGCTCCGGCTTATTCAGGCTGCCGATTATGATATCGAACTTGCGGAACGCGGAATTATCTATATCGACGAAATTGACAAAATTTCAAGACGAAACGAAAACCCGTCCATCACACGCGATGTCAGCGGCGAAGGCGTTCAGCAGTCTCTTCTTAAAATACTTGAGGGGACAACGGCATCAGTTCCACCCCAGGGCGGAAGAAAACATCCGCATCAGGAGTTTATCCAGATAGACACTTCAAACATTCTGTTTATCTGCGGTGGTGCGTTTGACGGACTTGATAAAATCATACAAAACAGAATAGGCAAAAAAACTCTTGGATTTGAATCCCAGCTTATGCTGAGGGAAGACCTGGAAAAAGGAGATATTTTCTCCAAAGCTATCCCGCAGGATTTGCTTAAATTCGGGCTTATTCCGGAGTTTATAGGGCGTCTTCCGCTTATAGCATCTCTTAATCTTTTAGACGAGGATGCACTTTTCAAGATTTTGAAAGAACCCAAAAACTCGCTTGTTAAGCAATACACCAAAATGTTTTTGTATGACGGTGTAGAACTTGAATTTGAAGATGAGGCTCTCCGTGAAGTGGCAAGAGAAGCTATGAAAAAGAACACGGGCGCCAGAGGTCTTCGTGCTATTTTAGAAGAAATTATGATGGACATTATGTATGAGGTTCCGTCAGATGAAAGCATTGAAAAATGCATCATAACAGCAGAAACAATAACAGACAGAAAAGCTCCTGTTGTTGTCAGAAAAACAAAAAAACTGTTTAATGAAAAAGCGGATGTCGGTTAAGCCGGCGGTTAGTTTTAAGAGTTAATCGGTTTTTAAACCACATTTTTAGTTTATACTTCATCAAAAAACACCGAAATACGAAAGTATTCCGGTGTTTTTATTCTTTGTATACTTCTAAAAATATGATTTTTAGGCGAACAACTCTTAAAACTAACCGCCGTAAATACGCTTTTATTATCCTCTTGGAATGAGAAGCTGTGTGCCTTCGGTAAGATTTTCGCAGCTTTCGCCATTAAGCTCTTTTATATAATCGATTTTTGTGTGATACCGTTTTGCAATGTCCCACAGACAGTCTCCCTTCTGGACAAAATAAATCACAATAGAGGAAGAATCCTGTTCCTGTCTTTCGCGCACGTCAATCTTATCAATAATATCTGTGCTGCCTGTCTTGCAGACATAATTATTGCAACACAAAACAATTCTTACATCAACTTCGCCGGAAGAAGCGATATTGTAGCTTATATGGTTTACATCTGTACTGCAGGAAGCGGTACACCCCTCGGTAGCTCCGTCGGCAGCGGTTTCAACTTTAAAGGGAATTTCAAAGTTTTTGCTTGCAACAGGCGCATCTTCGTCTGAAGAAATATAAAGGACACATGCATCTATATACCCCTCGGTAACAACAGTGTTGTCATAAACACTTGACGAGCTTACATACGGTTTTGCAGTTATGTTGTACACCGAAGAAATGTTATCGGAAACGCTCAGCGATTCGCGCAGTGTGTGGGAAGATGTGGCATTGCATACAGGCAGGCTGAATTTGTGAGAGTCGTAGGAAATATCAAGGTCCTGGGTTAAACTGTAGACGTCGCATATAGCAGTTTCAGACAATGGCTCATCAGCATTTATCTTAACAGACATACAAATGTTTGCGCCTATAACGCGAATATCGCCGTCCGGGTCGGTGGACAAAGAAAAATCACAGTCGTCCATATCTATATCTACTTTACAGTAATGCTCTTCATTTACGCCTTCAGCATCCAGAATTTCCGTAAAAGGCAGACAGTGCTCGCAAAAAACGATATTTCCGCCATTTTCGGGAACATAAAGGTTAAGAACAACAACTTCGCCTTTTGCAATAACCTTGCCCGAAATAACTTTTATGTCTTTGTTCCGCAGAGAAACATCACTTTTGAGCAGTGTTCCGATGTTGGGTTTGCCCGCGGGAAGAGGAAGAAGCTCATTTATCGTTATCATATCCCGCTTTTGCAGAACCTTGCGGAGTCCGCCGAAAGAAGCGGTTTTAGTTTCTATGTTGTCTCCACAGATTTCGCTGGGGAGAGAAACGGAAAAGGGCATAGATGCATTTGCGGTAATAGAAAGCACAGACTTTATTTTCAGTTTGCGGCTGTTTATAATTTGTGTTTCAATCTGATCAGTGTCAGCAGTAACGTCGCAGTACATGCCTTCAGCAAAATCGCTGTTTTCTATCATATGGGAAAAATCTGCACCCGAACTTAAACTGAAAACACCGGTACCATTTTCGGGAAGACAAAGAATTTTGTAGGTTACCCGGCCACTCACCATCATCCGACCGCCAAGCATATCGACTTTTGAGATTTTAATATGCGGGTCAACGTGCAGAACTTTCAGAAGGTCGGGCTTTGAATCGTTTACAATAGCATCTGAATCCACGACAACCGAACTTTCTACCGGGTCGACATTTTTACTTATAGTCACGTCTTTTTTTTGTATGTCCATAAAATAAGTACCTCCATGTCCCTGTTTAGTTTGTTTATATAAGAATATGCAGCGCAAAAGACGGGTATGACTATAATTTGATGTATTGACAATAATTTTAAATTGAGATATAATATATGGTAAGTATAATTAAGTAATCGGAGGGACATTTAATGGCAGCAAAACAGAAATTTCTCATGACACAGGAAGAGTATAACCAGCTCAGTGAACAGCTGGCATATCTTAAAAATGAAAAGACAAGAGAAATAGCAGAAAAAATAAACCAGGCTAGAGGATACGGGGACCTTTCCGAAAACTCAGAATATGATGCTGCGAAACAGGAACAGGCAGAAAATGCTGCTCTTATTGCAGAATATGAAAATAAACTCAAAAGTGCCGAAATCATTGAAAATGATATTACCGACCTGTCTACAGTCAATATTGGTATGATGATAACATTGCAGGCAGAGGGAGGCAGCCAGAAAAAATATGAGCTTACCGGTGCAACTGCAAATATGTTTGATGCAAAAAACCCAAAAATTTCCAAAGACTCGCCAATAGGCAAGGCTATTTTAGGCAGAAAAGTGGGCGACAAGGTAGACGTCGAAGCACCTGCAGGGGTTATGCATTTTACAATTGAAAAAATCGAGAAAAAGAAATAGGAGACATCTTCATGTGCGAACAGATAAACAGCTCTGAAAAGGAGCTTAGCGAGCTTTTACAAATCAGACGTGACAAGCTGTCTGAACTTGTTGCCGAAGGCAGAGACCCTTTTGTAATTACAAAATTTGACAGAACACACACATCCAAGGATATTAAAGAGGGTTATACCACAGAAAAAAGAGAAATCACAAAAAAAGGCAGCGACGAAACTGAAATTATAGACGCAAAAATTTCGCCTCTTAATGGTCAGACAGTCGTTCTTGCCGGCAGAATCATGTCCAAACGCGGCATGGGCAAGGTTGGGTTTGTTCATATTGCGGACATTGAAGGGCAGATTCAGGTTTTTGTGAAAAAAGATATGCTTGGCGATGAAGAGTATGCAAGATTTAAAAAACTTGACATAGGCGATATAATCGGCGCCGAAGGGGAAGTGTTCACAACCCAGACAGGAGAAATTTCTGTCAGAGCGTCAAAGATTACACTTCTTTCAAAATCTCTTATGACATTGCCGGAAAAATTCCACGGAATGACAAATACCGACCTTCGTTACAGACAGAGATATGTTGACCTTATTATGAATAATGATGTTAAAGACACTTTCATCAAACGTTCAAAAATTATTTCTGCTATCAGAAGTTATCTTAACAACGAAGGCTTTTTAGAGGTGGAAACACCTATACTGGTATCAAACGCAGGCGGTGCGGCAGCCCGTCCGTTTGAAACACATTTCAATGCTCTTGGCGAAGATTTCAAACTCAGAATTTCACTTGAACTTTACTTAAAAAGACTTATAGTAGGCGGTCTTGAAAGAGTTTATGAAATTGGCCGTGTTTTCCGTAACGAAGGGCTTGATACTCGTCATAACCCTGAATTTACGCTTATGGAACTCTACCAGGCGTACACCGACTATCACGGCATGATGGATTTGACAGAAAAACTCTATCGTCACGTTGCTACAGAAGTTTTAGGTACAACCAAAATAGTATATAACGGCATAGAAATGGACCTTGGCAAACCATTTGAAAGAATTACTATGGTGGATGCAGTTAAAAAATATTCGGGCGTTGATTTTAACGAAATTCACACTACCGAAGAAGCAAAGAAAATTGCCGACATTCACCACGTTGAATATGAAGACCGTCACAAAAAGGGCGATATCTTGAGTCTTTTCTTTGAAGAGTATGTTGAAGAACATCTCATTCAGCCCACATTTGTTATGGACCACCCGATAGAAATTTCTCCGCTCACAAAGAAAAAACCCGAAAACCCCGAATATGTTGAAAGGTTTGAATTCTTTATGAATGGCTGGGAAATGGCAAACGCATATTCCGAGCTTAACGACCCGATAGACCAGAGAGAACGTTTTAAAGCACAGGAAGAGCTTCTTGCCCAGGGCGATGAAGAAGCAAACACAACTGATGAAGACTTTATGAACGCACTTGAAATCGGTATGCCGCCGACGGGAGGCATTGGTTTTGGTATAGACAGAATGTGTATGCTGCTCACAGACTCTGCAGCAATCCGTGATGTTCTGCTTTTCCCCACAATGAAGCCGCTTGATAAATAATAGTATAAAAAGACAATGGACAGTTCCATTGTCTTTTTGTTTTCATAAAGTTGTCCCTTATGCCGCAACAAAGCTTTAAAAAAATTTTTTAGAAAAACTATTGACAAAATAAAATTTGGGTAGTATAATACATATAAAATTTGAATATCACAAAAAAGACTGTGACGAGGACGGTCGGATTGTTGAGCCTTTAGAGAGTTGCCGGTTGGTGCGAGGCAATGGGGAGACTTTCCAATGACTTATCACCTCTGAGTCGGAGGACCGAAAAGCTTAGCTTAGTAGACTCCTTCCGTAATGCTGCGTAAAGGCAAAGGGCTTGTTAGAGCTCGGTAAGTGACGGAACATTTGCATTTCCGTAATTTGAGTGGTACCGCGGGTTATTATAACTCGTCTCAAAGGTTTCTTTGGGGCGAGTTTTTTTGTTTTATTCAGATTTGTAACCAACTACAAATTTGTCAATGCCAGAAAGGAGACAAACACAATGGATTACAGTTTGAAAGAAGTAGCAGGCAGAATCCGTGACCTGCGCGAAGCAAAAGGTTATACACAGGAAGAGCTTGCAAAACTTTGTGGTGTATCAGCTGAGGATTACAAGGTTTTGGAGATGGGTGAAACAGATTTCAGCTTCACATTCATCTACAAGTGCGCAAAGGCTTGCGGTGTTGAGGTTGTAGATTTGCTTGAAGGAACAAGCACAACACTTACTTCATTTGCTATTACAAGAAAAGGAGAAGGTCTTAAAATCGTAAAGAAACATGGCGTAGAATATAACAACCTTGCTCCTAAGTTCAGAGAAAAGCTTGCCGAACCTTTTCTCGTTAAATTCCCCTATCTCGAAGAGGAACAGAACGCTCCGATGAAACTCAATTCGCATAACGGGCAGGAATTTGATGTTATCGTTAAAGGTTCGCTCAAAGTTCAGATTGGAAGTCATATAGATATACTTAACGAAGGAGATTCTATTTTTTATAACAGTCTCATTCCTCACGGGATGGTCGCGACAAGTGAGGGTGGCTGTGAATTCCACGCTGTTGTATTAAATCCGCATGACGGAACGGTTAGCGAAGAATACCCCGAAGCTCCGATAATTGCAGCAAAGGTATTGGCTGCCAAAAAGAAAAAATCTCAAACGGTTGCAGATAAATTTATCGAATCGTCCTATGACGAAAACGGCGTGTTCAGCGGTATCAAATTCAAAAATGAAGATACATTCAACTTTGCATTTGACTGCGTGGATGCTATCGCTGAAAAGAATCCCGACAAACTTGCAATGATGTGGGTCGCAAATGATAAGACCGACAGGCGCTTTACGTTCAGCGATATGAAAAAGTATTCTGCAAAGACTGCAAACTACTTTGAATCCCTGGGCATCAAAAAGGGCGATACAGTAATGCTGGTGCTTAAAAGACATTATCAGTTCTGGTTCTGTATGCTTGCGCTTCATAAGATCGGTGCAATCGCAATCCCTGCAACAAACCAGCTTGTAGAACACGATTTTGACTACAGATATAAAGCAGCAAGAGTAAAAGCGGTTGTATGTACCGCAGACGGCGATGTATCTATTGAAGCAGAAAAAGCGGCGGCAAATTATCCCGGTATAGTTAAGATTCTGGTGGGCGGAGAAAAAGAGGGCTGGCACAATTTCAATGTTGAAATGGAGCGTTTCAGCACCCATTTCTTCCGCAGTGAAAGTACGCCCTGCGGCAACGATCCAATGCTTATGCTGTTTACGTCAGGCACAACCGGATATCCGAGAATTGCGACACATTCATATAAATATGCACTTGGACATTACCCGACTGCAAAGCATTGGCACAATGTAAATCCTGACGGGCTCCATTTTACAATTTCCGACACAGGCTGGGGGAAAGCTCTTTGGGGCAAATTTTATGGACAATGGCTCTGCGAAGCAGCACAATTCACCTATGATTTTGACCGTTTCCGCTCGGAAGACATCTTGCCGATGTTTGCAAAATATCATATCACAACCTTCTGTGCGCCACCTACAATGTATCGTTTCTTTATAAAAGAAGATTTGTCAAAATATGACCTTTCTTCTATCGAGTACGCAACAACAGCGGGTGAAGCACTGAACCCGGAAGTGTTCAATCAGTTTAAAAAAGCAACAGGGCTTACAATTATGGAAGGCTTTGGACAGACAGAAACAACACTTTCTATCGCAAATTTTGTTGGTTCCACACCAAAAATCGGGTCAATGGGCAGACCGAGTCCTTTATACGATGTAGTTATTCTTGACCCTGATGGCAACAAATGTAAGATGGGGGATGCAGGTGAAATCTGTATCAGAGTTAAAGATGAAGTGCCCTGCGGACTTTTCATCGGCTACTACCTTGATGAAGAAAAAACCAACGAAGTATGGCATGACGGATATTACCACACCGGCGACCAGGCAACAATGGACGAAGACGGGTACCTTTGGTATGTTGGCAGAATTGATGATGTTATCAAATCATCAGGCTACCGTATCGGACCTTTTGAAATCGAGAGTGTTATCATGGAACTTCCCTATGTTCTTGAATGTGCAATCACTCCCGTTCCCGATGAGGTGCGCGGTCAGGTTGTAAAAGCCACCATTGTACTTGTTAAAGGTATAGACGGCACGGACGAACTTAAAAAGGAAATTCAGGAATATGTTAAAACACATACTGCTCCTTACAAATATCCAAGAATTGTTGAATTTGTGGATGAACTTCCCAAGACAATCAGCGGCAAAGTAAGACGAGCTGAAATCCGCAAGAAAGATTTGGAGAAACTCGGCAAATAATCCTGATTTGTGTTAAAAAACAACATTAAAAGGACTATGGAAAAATCCATAGTCCTTTTTGTTAGTCTTTAAATTCAAACAACTTTTTAAGCGGTATGTTCAGTGCAGACGCAATATCTATAAGCGTATCGAGAGTGCAGGAACAAGCAGCAGTTTCAATTTTTTGCATATACGTTCTGCTTATACCACATTTTTCTGCTAATTGTATTTGAGTCATGCCATTTTCTTTTCTGTAATGTAGGATGTTCAGACCTATGCTTAACCATATATCAAAATTTTTATTTTTCATACGGCTCACCTCTCTATATATTATATTCCCGATTTTTAATCTTATCGACAATCAAAAAAATCTCATTTGCGAATAAAATGATTGCAAAAATTGTCAAAATATAATATAATGAGAATATATAGTTTGCTTTTAAAATAAAATTGTTTGTATTATATAGAAAAGTTTTGGGGTGTGAGTATAATGAACAAAAGATGTTGTTTTGCAGGACATAGTAACATCTGTCAAACTGACGATATATATGATAGTTTAATAAAACTTGTTGAGAAGTTGATTGCTACAGAAAGTGTATCGGAATTCTGGGTTGGTAATTATGGAGATTTTGACGGACTGTCTGCCAAGGCTGTAAGAAGCTTAAAAGAAAAATATCCTGATATAAAACTTAATCTTGTTATTCCATATCTGACATCAGGAATAAATGAATACAGGGAGGTATATTACAAAAAGTATGACAATATCCTGATGGCTGCTTTGCCCAAGAATACCCCAAAAAAATTTCAGATTTTAAAATGTAATGAATATATGGTTAACAGCTCGGATTTTCTGGTCTGCTATGTAAAACACGGTTGGGGAGGGGCTGCACAAACCGTGGAATATGCACGGAGAAAAAAACATATTAAAATATATAATCTGTCACAAGAAAACAGGTTAATATAAAAAAGTATTGACAAATATAAATATATATGGTAAACTAATACAAGAGTTAGGCACAACTAACCAAATCAATAAGTGAAAGGAAAGACGTAAAATGACCCTTAGGGATGTGAAAATAGGGAAGACTGTCAGAGTTTTAAAGGTGACCGGTGAGGGCGCTATAAAACGAAGAATTATGGATATGGGCATAACCAGAGGAACAGAAATTTATGTTCGCAAGGTGGCACCGCTTGGCGACCCCATTGAGATGACAGTCCGTGGATATGAGCTCACGCTCAGAAAAGCAGATGCTGAAATGATTGAGGTAGAATAAAAATTTTTTGACACATAGTTAGTTATGACTAATCGAGAGGAAAGAGGTAAAAAATGAGCTTAAAAATAGCATTGGCAGGTAACCCGAACAGCGGAAAAACAACGCTTTTTAACGTGCTCACAGGGTCTAATCAGTATGTTGGAAACTGGCCGGGGGTTACTGTTGAAAAAAAAGAGGGATTGCTTAAGGACAATAAAGACGTAATAATAACTGATTTACCGGGGATATATTCTCTTTCGCCATATACTCTGGAGGAAGTGGTTGCGAGAAACTATCTCATTTTCGAAAGACCCGACGCAATTCTTAATATAGTTGACGGTACCAACCTTGAGAGAAATCTTTATTTGACAACGCAGCTTATAGAAATTGGAATTCCGGTTGTTGTTGCAATTAATATGATGGACATTGTTCGCAAAAACGGCGACAAGATTTATATTGAAGAGCTTAGTAAAAAAATAGGATGTCCTGTTGTGGAGATTTCTGCACTGAAAAATGAAGGGCTTTTTGAAGCGGCAAAAGTTGCTGTTCGTGCAGCGAAAGAAAAAGCTTGTGTACCTATGCACAGGTTTTCCGGTGCGGTGGAGCACGCGATTGCTCATATTGAGGAAGCCTGTTTGCACCATTTGCCGGATGAACAGCAAAGATGGTATGCGATAAAAGTTTTTGAACGTGATGAAAAAGTGCTTTCACAACTTAGCATAGAAGAAAAAATACTTTCTCATATCGAAAAGGATATCAGAGCGGCAGAACTTGAACTTGATGATGATGCGGTAAGCATTATAATTAACGAAAGGTATACATATATCGGTGAAATTGTAAAAAAATGCTGTAAAAAGAAATACCGTGGACTACATACCTTGTCAGACAAGATTGATAAAGTTGTAACAAACAGAATTCTGGCGCTTCCCATATTTGCTGCAGTTATGTGGCTTGTATACACGCTGTCTATTGGAACCATTGGAGACTGGACTGTTACATTTATGAACGACGGTCTTTTCGGCTCTTTCGCTGAAACCTATCAAAGTGGATTTTTGTCAACATGGCTCAGCGTACCGGAGCTGTTTGATATGTTGCTTCTGAACGCGGAGGGCGTGCCGAATGTTGCCCCGTGGCTCTATTCTCTTATACAGGACGGAATAGTTGGCGGAGTCGGTGCGGTGCTTGGTTTTGTTCCGCAAATGCTGGTACTCTTTTTGCTATTGTCCTTGCTAGAAGACTGCGGATACATGTCGAGAATTGCGTTTATAATGGACAGAATCTTTAAAAGATTCGGACTCTCGGGCAAATCGTTCATCCCCATGCTTGTTGCGACGGGGTGTGGCGTTCCGGGTATCATGGCAAGCCGTACCATTGAACAGGATAAAGACAGAAAAATGACAATTATGACCACCTGCTTTATGCCTTGCGGAGCCAAAATGCCGATAGTGGGGCTCATTTCCGGTGCGCTTTTCGGAGGAAGCCCGTGGATTGCGACAGCTTCGTATTTTATAGGAATAGCGGCGGTAGTTGTTTCGGGAATTATCTTGAAGAAAACAAAAGCCTTTGCCGGAGAGCCTTCACCGTTTGTTATGGAGCTTCCGCTCTATCATGCTCCTGTTGCAGGAAACGTTCTCCGTGCAACCTGGGAGAGAGGATGGTCTTTCATCAAACGTGCAGGTACCGTGGTGCTTGCGGCAAGTATAATAATATGGGTTATGGGAAGTTTGTCTTTTGAAAACGGACTGCATTATATAGACGGGTCTGCGGGAGAGGCGTCAACTCTCGAATCTATCGGCAATCTGATTGCGTGGTTGTTTGTTCCGCTGGGATTTGGCAACTGGCAGTCGGCAGTTGCTACAATTCTCGGTCTTGTTGCCAAAGAAGAGGTTGTAGGAGTGTTTGGTTCCCTTGCATCTATGACAGATATAGAGACATCGGCGCAGCTTGCGATTATAGGAGAACTGTTTTTTGGCGGAAGCGGTCTTGCGGCTTTTTCATTCCTGGTTTTCAACCTTCTTTGTGCCCCCTGTTTTGCGGCAATGGGCGCAATAAAAAGGGAAATGAACAACGCAAAATGGACATGGGGAGCAATTGGATATATGACGGCGTTTGCCTATGCCGTTTCTCTGATGATATACCGGATAGGACTGTTTTTAGCAGGAGAGTTCACCATCTGGACAATTTTTGCACTTGCGGTTTTGGTTCTTATGATTTATCTTGTTGTAAGACCTAATAAATATGAGCATGCGCTCGCGAAAAACATAAACACAGGAGGAGTTCATTTTGAATAATATGCTCACTGTAATTGTTGCGGCTGTCATTGGAATAGTTTTTGTTGCGATAGTTGTTTCTGAAATAGTGAAACACAAAAAAGGGAAAAACTCTTGCGGCTGCGGATGCAGCGGATGTGCAATGTCAGACGTTTGCCATAAAAAATAACAAAAGGTGTGTTCCAACAGGAACACACCTTTTCTCTATATATTTCCGCCCTTTTCTCTGGCGTGATAGAACAGATATTGTTGTGCAATTCCGCAATGCTCGCCGAAAAGCTCTCTGCCGGCAGTGCGAATTTGTTTTAAGTTACTGCATTTTTCAGGATAAAGTTTTTGCATGGTGTTTTTGATCCAGACGTCAACCGGGAAAACCTCTGTTCTGCCAAAAGCAAAAAGAAGTATGCAATCGGCAACCTTTTCGCCAACGCCGTTTATTTTCATAAGTTCTTTTTTCAGAGAGTCGGTATCCAGAAACTCGCATTTATGCAAATCAATTTCACCGCTTGCAACCTTGTTTACGGCATCAACAATATATTTTGCGCGGAAACCTGCACGGATGGGGGAAAGGTCTTCTTCGGTTATTCCCCAAAGACCCTTTGCATCCGGGAAAGAAAAATGTCTGCTGCCCAGAGGCTTACCGAAATGTTCACATAAAAGACCGATAATCTTTTTAATCCTCGGGATGTTGTTGCTTGCGGAAATTATGAAAGATACAAGCGTTTCCCAGGGGTCCTGACGGAGAATACGTATGCCCTCGCCTGAAGAAATTGCCTTTTTTAAAATAGTGTCCGAAGAAAGAGACTGTTTGATTTTTGAATAATCGCGCGACAAATCAAAATATTTTGCCCATATATTTTCATAATCTTCCATATTGGTGTTTAAAAGAACAATACGGTCTTCCTCGGTTTTTAAAGACAATACCCTACCGAAAGCAACTCCCTCGAAAACACTATCATCTGTTTGTTCCCAGCGGAAACACTGACCGCAGTCAAAGGTTTGTTTAAGACAGAAGTCTTTGCTGTTTTCTATTATTATATTGTTGTTTTCCTGATATATCTTCATAAAAAATCACCTTTACTAAAGTATAGCAGAAAAAGGCTGAATTTGCAAATAAAAAACGCCTGACGGCGTTTTTTGTTAGTCGTAAAGAGGAACTTTGATGTGGTCGCCCACATTCAGTGTGTCGGATTTTAAGTTGTTAAACTTTTTAATATCTTTAATTTCCTTGCGGACATCACCGTCGCACATGCTTTCTGCTATGGACCACAGGGTGTCGCCGCTGCGGACTACAACTGTTCTGTATTCTCTTTCCTCGGAGGGAAGGTATGAGAAAGTCATTGTACATGCCTGGATTAACATAAATAATGTTAAACTGAAAACCATAAGAGCTCTGAAAAGTTTGTTTTTATCAATTCTTTTTGAGTATGTCATAATGTCAAATCCTTTCTGGAAAATTCATTGTCGAACGTTTGTTTGATTATAGTATAACAGAACAAATGTTCTTTGTCAATAGTTTTTTCAAAAATTTCCAAACAAATGTTTGACAAAAGATTTTTTTTGTGGTATAATAGGAACAAATCAGAGGGGATGGTGGCTAAAATGGCTCGTACAAAAAGAGAGGGTATAGAGACTAAAATCCTTGAATTTATCGAGAATTTTGTGGCAGAGAACGGGTTTCCTCCGTCGGTGAGAGAGATTGGACGGGGAGTGGGCTTCAGTTCTTCCTCTACCGTGCACACATATATAAGAAAACTTGTTGCAGACGGGAAACTATCGCAGGATTCTTCCAAAACACGTGCCATAAAGGTGCATAGTGATTCGGTTCAGCCCAGAGAAGACATTTCTACCGAACATATATTCGTTCCTGTTCTTGGAAAGGTTGCGGCAGGTATGCCCATAACCGCACAGGAAAATGTTATGGACGAGTTTCCTTTGCCCTCCTATTTTTCCCGCAAGGGCGAGGTTTTCATGCTGAAGGTGCAAGGCGAAAGTATGATAAACGCCGGTATTTTGGACGGAGACCTTGTTATAGTTGCAAAACAAAATGTTGCACGTGACCGTGAAATTGTTGTGGCAATGATAGACGGAGAGGCAACGGTTAAAAGATATTTTAACGAGGGCAGCCGCATAAGACTCCAGCCTGAAAATGATATGCTTGAACCCATCTATTCGGATAGTGCAGAGGTTGTGGGCAAGGTTGTGGGCGTTGTCAGAACAACGATTGTATAAGGAGAAAATTATGTCAGTATACGAACTTATTTTAAACAGAAGAACAATCAGAAAGTTTGAGCAGAAACCCATATCGGAAGAAAACCTTGAAAAAATGGTTAATGCCGCAAGGGTTGCGCCCAGCGGAGCAAATCTTCAGCCGCTTAAATATATTGCGGTTAAAAGTTCCAAAATGTGTGATAAAATTTTTCCGCTCACCAAGTATGCGGGCTATCTTGAAGATGGTGCTCCCAAAGAGGGGGAAAGACCTGTAGCATATATCATTGTGCTGGAGGACGAAAATATTAGAAAAGGTGCAGCTCTTGATGCAGGCGCTGCCATTGAAAATATAATCCTTACTGCTCTTGAGGAGGGGATTGCTTCCTGCTGGGTTGGCAGTGTGGACCGTGACAAGCTGGCAGAGCTTTTAAATCTCCCGGAAAATCTTGTGATAAACTCTGTGGTGGCGCTTGGTTATCCGGCACAACAATCAATGGTTGCAGAGCTTGAATCGGACATTAAATACTATCTGGATGAGCAGGGAACTTTGCACGTTCCCAAAAGGTCGATGGAAGAAATTTTTAAGATAATATAATAAAAACTGTCCTGAGAAGAACGGATTCTTAGGACAGTTTTTTGTTTCTTATATGATAATCCCCGCAAAACTTAAAAAAAATATTGACAAATGGCTTTATTTAATGTATAATAAGTGATACACTGCGTATCTTTTGAGATATTTTAATTTATTTGGGAGGTGACTGCAATGATTAGAACATATCAGCCTAAAAAAAGACAGAGAAAAGTTGAACATGGTTTCAGAAAGCGCATGAAAACTGCTAATGGCAGAAAGGTACTCAAGAGAAGACGCGCTAAGGGCAGAGCAAGACTCACTTATTAAGTCTGAAGTCAAAAAGCTATAAAGGGTGAAACTCATAGTTGTTGTGCCGGATGGTGTTGACATGTGGGCTTCACCCTTTTGATTATTATTTGACACCTGGAAGAGTAAG